>CAZMWA010000309.1:0-30278 GCA_964569405.1 uncultured Vicinamibacteraceae bacterium
GCCGTTCGAGGTCGCTGTGCAGTTCCCCAATCTCAGGCGTTTTCCGGTCGACGCTCGTCACGCCATCGTTATGTCACAATTCGTAAATTTGTACAAGTCAAAAAATTGACACCTCCGCCCAGACCCGGTAACCAAAGACCCTGGAAGTAGGGCGAGACCTCCACCGCCAGCGGCGCAGACCCCACCCTCGGCATCTGCGCCGGGATCACGCCCAGCGCCTGCGGCGGACGGTTGCGCGCCGTACGTGCGTAGGTGCGCCGAACGACTTCCTCACTCAGCTTGCCGCGCAAGGCATACTGACGTCGGCCTGCCCAATGACCGGCCCAGTCCTCGTCACTGGCCATCCAATTGTCCCAGAAGAACGCCCCGTTCACGACGCCCGGATACCGATCCATGGCGTTCAGCAGCCCGCGATAGACGTTTGCCTGGGTCTCGCGCCCGTCGTCTAGCCCGTTGCCGTTCGTGTCGGTGAAGACGAACCCCGGAAACCCCATGGGGTCGTCCGGCGCCGCGGGCGTCTCGACCAGGTCCATCGCGCCGTACTCGAGAAAGACGATCGGCCGCTCGGGATTCCTGCCGGCGAGCGGAAGAAGATACTCGCGGAAGATCCGCTCGTACTCCGCCTGGGCCGCCTCGACGCTCATGACGGTGGACGGGGGCGCCTCCACCAGTGGAAACCATGCGCTGACGCCCACGACGTCGAGATCGAGGTCGTTCCACAAGTGGTGCAGTCCGGGACCGTAGAAGTCGGGATCCAGGAAAACGTTGTAGTGCATGTCGTAGGTCAACAGACCGCTGTAGACGGCTCGGACCCTGCCCACCATCGCTCGCAGCTCGTCGCCGAAGTCGTTGACGAAATAGCCTCCCGGCCGCGTGCGGAAGAGCCGGTTCGTCTCGGTGCCCAGCGAGTACATCCGGACGCCTTCCTCCTCGGCGAGCGTCGCCACGTGAACCGCGTGCTGCGTATAGGTTTCCCAGAACTCGGCCACGAAGCGTTCATGGTCGGGGTGGTCCGGGCGCCATGGCCAGAACTCGGACCGAATGCCGCTGTTACAGCACGGTCCCCCGTCGGGCGCGCCGGAGTCTCCGAGCTGCCAACGTCTCACGGGACGTGCCGCGGTTTCCGCCTCGTGCGCAGAGAACGCCAGCGTGAGGTAGACGTCGATTCCCTGACGCCGAAGCTCCCGGATCATCTGTCGGAGCGCGGCATCGGAGAACGACGAGCTGCCGGACTCTGGAGACACGTACCCGGTGTTGCGGTCGATGGTGCTATCCATGCTGTCGTCGTACGTCATCTCGACGACGATGCAGACCCAGTTCACGTGGAGGTGGTCGAGCCACGCCAGATAATCGGCCGGAATCAGGGGAAGGGTGGTGTCGCCCTCGTGCCACTCCTTCACGACCACCTCGTTGGTGCCCCAGTTCCCGGCCAGCGCGATGCTGCGCAACGGCAGCTCGAGGGACGTCGACGCGGTCTGCGCGACCGCTGCGGGACCTCGGATCAACCCGACCACGAGGGCCACAAGGATCAGGACGATGTAGCGTACTCGTAACACAACCCTGACTCCACTGTTCTGCGTGCCCGGGTCCCGCGCAATCCGACAGGTCTCCTCAATCAGCATCGTACTCACCCTGTATCGCGGTAATGAAGATCCAGGCAATGATTACGGATACGGACTAGTCGCCAACAATCCCGTCACGACGAGACCGCCGCTGCCCGGGTGGGACTGTGGCTTCACAAAGCTGTACCCGTGTCGCGTCTTCATGAGCTCGAGTGAAGTAGACTGCCATTCACCGTCGATGTGCCGGACCTGGTAGAACAACCAATCATCGCCGGGCGAAACGAAGTCCTCCGCCTTGAGCGCCGCGAACCGGCCGCGTCCATCGTTCAGCCAGACGAGCGGCTGATCCTGGGGCCACTGCATGCCGCCCCCCGTGAATCTGACCGCGAAGTCCGGCACCCCATCAACATTGAAATCCAGGACCTCTACCCGCTGGGCCCATGGCGCGTCGCCGTGCTTGCCAACGCTGCCACCGAACCACTCGTCAGGCCGAAGTCGATTGGACGTCTCGTCAACGAACGCGCCGTTGCCCTGGTTCATCAGCAGTTGAACGAACCAGCCCTGATAGAAGGGATCCCCTTGAGTTCCCACAACGAGCAAGTCCAGCATGCCGTCGCCATCAGCGTCGATGCTGGCAGCATGGAGATCGATGTGGGTTTCAGCGAATAGCGCAGGCATCGGCAGCACCGTCTTGTCCTGCTCTGTGAACGCTCCCGAGCGGTTCCAAAAGACTTTTGTGTTGTGATTTCCGTTGTCAGGAGAGCTGCGATCAGCCGTCACAATCAACTCGGGCAGCCCATTGTTGTCCAGATCCGCCAGTACAGTGCCCGGAAAATTGTGCATCGTATAGGTATCCATTGTCTCGCCGGGACCAACTGGCAGAATGGTTCTATCGAGCAGGAACGACCCGTCACCATTATTCAGAAGTGCGTACGGTAAAGCCCGGTCCTGCCCTAATATATACCCGTTGCCGACAATGATATCAACCGCGCCACGGCCACGGACGTCGCCGATGGCCGCTGAATGCGTGTAGTCGCGGCCCTGTGGCAACTCGTCGGTGGCATCACGCCACCCGCCACCCGGCCGCGATAGATACAGGCGATTCTGTTCACCCGGGAATGGTTCGGCGTCCCAACCGCTGTTCGCGACGAACATGTCCAAACGCTCATCTCCATTCAGGTCGCCAAAATGCACTTGTCCCGTATGCACGGTATTCAACGTGTCGACGGGGAACAGGTCGCTCGGCGCACGGGTAAACCCCCCGTCGCCGTCGCCCAGGTAGACTCGTCCCGGTTGAGGGCTGTAGGTCGACTCGGTCGAGTGAGTGAGCCACGGATAGTCGTTGCCGAAGATGATCAAGTCTTCATTCCCGTCGCCGTCGAGATCCGCCGATGCGGAAAAGAAGCCTTGGGGCGAATAACCCGGGTCGATGACCGTGGGTGGGATTCGTGCATAGTATGACGTGGGTGACCGAGGGGGAGGCAGAGCAGGTGTCCCCGCTTCGCGAAGCTCCGTGAAGCGGGCGCCCCCAAGGACGTTTCTGTGGTGGTCCAGGGAGTACGCGCGATAGGCCGTCCGAACGACCGCTTCGCTGGGCTTGCCGCGTAGGGAATGCGTCCGCACGTTCGCCCAGAACTCTCGCCAGCGCTGGTCGCTGGCGAGCCAGTTGCCCCACCAGAACACGCCGTCGACAAGCCCGGGATGGCGATCCATGGCGCCGAGCAGGCCTTCGTAGACATTGGCCTGGGTTTCGCGCCCGTCGTCGATCCCGTTGCCGTTCGCGTCCGCGAAGACGAACCGCGGAAACGCCGCTGGGTCGTCCGGGGCGGCAGGGGTCTCGACCTGGTCGAGCGCGCCGTACTCCAGGAACAGGATCGGCCGGCCGGGATTCCTGGCGGCGAGCGGCACGAGGTGCTCGTTGAAGATCCGCTCGTACTGCGCCCGGGCCTGCTCGACGCTCATCACCGTCGCCGTTGGCGCGTCGGTCAGCGGAAACCACGCGCTGACGCCGACCACGTCGAGGTCCAGGTCGTTCCACAGGTGATCCAGTCCCGGCCCGAAGAAGCCGGGGTCGAGAAGCACCGAATGGTGCATGTCGTAGGTCAGCAGGCCCGAGTAGACGGTGCGCACCCGGTCCACCATCGACCGCAGCTCCGCCCCGAAGGCGTTCGCGAAATGGCCGCCGGCGCGGGTCCGGAAGAGCCGGTCCGTCTCGGTGCCCAGCGAGAACAGCCGAACGCCTTCCTCCTCGGCCAGCGTCGCCACGTGAACCGCCTCGTGCGTGTAGGTCTCCCAGAACTCGGCGACGAAGCGGGCGTGGTCCGGGTGGTCGGGTCGCCACGGCCACGATGCCGGCACGATGCCGTGGTCGCAGCACGGAACGCCGTCAGCGCCGCCGGGATCGCCGAGCAGCCACCGCGGGGCCGGACGCGCCGCATTCTCGGCCGCGTAGGTCTCGAAGGCCAGCGTCAGGTACACGTCGATGCCGTGCCCCCTGAGCTCCCGGATCATCTGGCGCAGCGCGTCGTCGGAGAACGACGCGTCCTCGCCCGATGCGTGCTCGCGGTTCCGCTCGACCGTGCTGTCCAGGCTGTCGTCGTACGTCAGCGCCACGGAGATGCCGACCCAGTTCACGTTGAGGTAACGGAGCCACGCCAGGTAGTCGGCCGGCACGAGAGAGTGCGTCCGGCCGGCATGCCAGTCATCGACGACCAGCTCGTTGGTGCCCCAGTTGCCGGCGATGTGGATGGCGCGCAGGGGAAACGCGACGGGTGAAGCGGCCGGCTGGGGCAAGGCGGCCGACCCGAGCGCCAGCGCGACGCAGAGCACGCTCCAGATGGAAAGTGCGCGGCCCGTTGGGAGCATGATGCAGTCTGCCCTCCTCCGCCCGGCAAGGGCTACGAGAGGATGAAATCGGATATCTCGAGCGTCGACACGTCCACGTTGAGCGTGATGGTCCCGAGATCCTCGAAGCCGGCGCCGAGCCGGCTGAGGTCGAGCTCGTTCCCCGAGCTGTTGCGCAGCAGCTCGTCGAGCTGCACCGCGTCGACGTTCAGGTCCGTCAACCGAATCCTGTCCTCGCCCTTCGTGAAGTCCTTGATCTCCCCGCCGGTGAACGCGCTGCCCACGTACTGAAAGATGTCGTTGCCCGGGCCGCCCTCCATGATCCCGCCGTGCGTGAACGCCGCCAGATGGTCGTCGCCGGCCCCGCCGATCAGGTAGTCGGCCTGGTCGCCGCCGCTGCGCAGGGTGTCGTTGCCGCCGCCTCCGTCCAGGACGTCGTGACGTCCGTTGCCCGACGCATCGATCCGGTCGTCGTACGGTGAGCCGACGATCCCCTCAATGCCCGTCAGGATGTCGCCTTTGGCGTGCCCCCCACTGCCGCGGACGATCACGCTGTCGGTGAGCGCGATGGTCACGCCGCCGGGCGAGTCGCTGTAGTCGACCACGTCCGTACCGTCCCCGCCGATGAGAAAATCCGCGCCGGCGCCGCCGTCGAGCCCGTCGTCTCCCGGCCCGCCGAAAAGAACGTCGTCGCCCTCGTCCCCGAACAGCAGGTCGTCATCCCGGTCGCCGAACAAGACATCGATCCCGGCGCCACCGAAGATCGCGTCCGCGCCGCGACCGCCCCGCACGAGGTCGTCGCCGTCGTCGCCGAAGATGCGGTCGTCACCCCGATCGCCATAGAGGGAATCCGGGCCGCTGCCCCCGCCGAGGTAGTCGTCGCCGTCGGCGCCCCGCAACTGGTCCTGTCCGCCGTGCCCGTATATCCGGTCCGCGTCCGGCGTGCCGAAATATTGGTCGTTCGTCCCGTCGCCGTTGAAAACCGCCATCTATATGCACCACTGGCGTGGGAACCCGTAGGAAACAGGGCTGCTGCATTCGAGCGGCGATGCATCAGAGCTCGCTGCAGCCACTCGACTCTCGTTTGAACCAGCCGGCAAACTTCGAGGGCCCCCTGCCGTACTCGCAGAAGATACGTTCCTCCGGAGACGACAGACCGAGTTCCGGGCGGCTGCAGAGCTCGTCATGCGCCGCGCTCCGGGCCGCTGTTGAGGTGTCGCCGGTTCCCGTCCCTTCAACCCTGACCGTTCTCCCGGCAAAGTCCGTAGCTTCCACTGTGACCGTGCAGGTCAGACTCGGCCCGAACAGCCCATCGCATGCGACGGCGGCGGACGCGCTCAGCACGGCAGCAACAAGGTACGCCGTCGCGCCGCGACCCTTGCCTGAACGTGTTCCATGGACGGTTACCCTCGCGCCCGGTCTGTCGACCATCCGGCATGCCTCCCCTACTGCCTTGAACGTGGCGGAGCCGCCGCCATGACGGTCAACGGTTCCGAATCGCGTTTCACCCGGGTGTTTTTTGGCATCTGCGGCTCGTATATGTCAAGGCCGTCCGCGGAGTATTGAGACCGTCAGACCGTACTGATTCTGGCAATATGGCGACCTGATTCCGTGCATTACAGGACCGATGGGCAGGGCACTACACTGTCTAATACCAGAATTGGTATGTCAAAAGGAAACACGATGCTGTATAACGCAATGCGGCGAGGCGGACGGCCGTCTGGCGCCGGGGGAGAGCCTGTTCGTCCCGCGTTGCCCAATCAGCAGGATGCGAGAATCGTCATGAGCGCCCGGGACGCGTTCGAGCGCACTCTGGCGGCGATGCACGACGCCATGCTCGACGATGCCCGCTGGCCCGTCGCCTCGGCCCTGATCGACGAGGCGTGCGGCATCGAGGGCAATGACCTCCTCGTCGGCGAAGGCCCGCTGGACGACCGCCGGGTCCTCTTCGTCGGGATGTACAGCCGGGGGCACCGCCGGGAAGACCTGGAGCGCGAGTACCTCCGGAACTATTACCCCATCGATGAATGCGTGCCGCGTTTCCGGCAACTGCCCGACGACCGTCTGGTCCAGGTCAGGGATCTGTACACGGCCGAGGAGTTGAAGAGCTCGCCCGCCTACAACGAATTGCTCCCGCGGGGCGGTCGCCAGGACGGCGTGAGGGTGCGGCTCAGCGGCTCGGGCAGCTCCCACATCGCCTGGAACCTCGGCGACCCTGCCGACTCGGATGGCTGGGGGGCTGCGCGGGTCGCGATGGTCACGAGACTGTTGCCCCACATCCGGCAGTTCGTCCGCGTCCGCCAGGCGCTGGTGCGCGCCGAGGCGCGGACCGCGACCGCGACCGGGCTGCTCGACAACCCGCGGGTAGGCGTCGTCCACCTGGACCGGCGCGGGCGGATCCTGGAGGTCAACGACCGCGCCCGCGGTCTCCTGCGGAACGGCGACGGATTGTCGGACCGGGACGGAACGCTGCGCGCTCGCGCCCCCGCCGACCAGGTTCGTCTCGAGCGGCTGCTGGGCAACGCCCTGCCGGCATCCGACGCGGCAGCGGTCGGCGGGTCAATCCTCCTCCGCCGCTCGTCCGTGTTGCCGCCGTTCGTCGTGCACGTCAAGCCGGTGGCCGTCCCTCCACCTGATTACGGAGCCGGGCACGTGGCGGCGCTGGCACTGGTTGTCGAGCCGGGACGTCGCCATCGCATCAATCCGGAAACGGTGGCCACGACGCTGGAGCTCACGCCGGGAGAGACCCTGGTGGCGGTGTCGCTGGCAGAAGGCAAGGGCGTGCGCGAGATTGCCGAGACGACGGGGCGAACGGAAGGCGCCATCTACCGGCACCTGAAGCATATCTACCGGAAGCAGTCCATCTCGCGGCAGGCGGACCTCGTGCGCCTGGTGCTGTCGCTCGCCGAACTGGGGTAACGTCGCCGCTCCCGTCGCCCCCCTACGCCGCCGCGAGCTGGCGCAGGACGTAGGGCAGGATGCCGCCGTGGCGGTAGTAGTGCAGCTCCTCGGGCGTGTCGATGCGGGCCGTCGCGACGAACTCCTTCGTCGACCCGTCGGGCGCCGTGGCGCGGACGCGGACGTCGCTGCGCGGCGCCAGGCCGTCGGCGATGCCGCCGAGCTCGTACGACTCCGCGCCGGTGAGCCCGAGGGCGGCGGCGCCCTTGCCGTCGCGGAACACCAGCGGGAGCACGCCCATGAACACCAGGTTGCTGCGGTGGATGCGCTCGAAGCTCTCGGCGATGACGGCGCGGACGCCGAGCAGCAGCGTGCCCTTGGCGGCCCAGTCGCGCGACGACCCGGAGCCGTACTCCTTGCCGGCCAGCACCACCAGCGGCGTGCCCTCCGCCTGGTAGCGCATGGCGGCGTCGTAGATGCTCATCTGCTCGCCGCCGGGCTGGTGCCGGGTCCAGCCGCCCTCCGTGCCGGGGGCCAGTCGGTTCCGCAGCCGGATGTTGGCGAACGTGCCGCGCATCATCACCTCGTGGTTGCCGCGGCGGCTGCCGAACGAGTTGAAGTCCCGCGGATCCACCCCCTGGTCGATCAGGTAGCGCCCGGCGGGGCCGTCCGGCGGGATGGCGCCCGCCGGCGAGATGTGGTCGGTGGTGACGCTGTCGCCGAGCAGCGCGAGCACCCGCGCGCCGGCGATGTCGCCCGGCGGCGCCGGCTCGGCCGCGAGGGTCTGGAAGAACGGCGGGTGGCGCACGTAGGTCGACTCGTCCGTCCAGGCGAAGCGGTCGCCCCCGGGCGCGAACAGGCCGCGCCAGCGCTCGTCGCCATCGAACACGGCGCCGTACTTGGCGGTGAACTGCTCGGTCCGCAGCGCGGCGGCCAGGGCCTCCTGCACCTCGGCCGCCGACGGCCACAGGTCCTTCAGATAGACGTCCTCGCCGCTTGCGCCGCGCCCGAGCGGCTCGGTCGTCAGGTCGACCGTCATGCGGCCGGCCAGCGCGTAGGCGACGACGAGCGGCGGCGACGCGAGGTAGTTGGCGCGCACGAGCGGCTGCACCCGCCCCTCGAAGTTGCGGTTGCCGCTGAGCACGGACGTCACGACGAGGTCGCGCTCGCGCACCGCGGCGGCCACCTCGGCGGGCAGCGGCCCGCTGTTGCCGATGCAGGTGGTGCAGCCGTAGCCGACCAGGCCGAAGCCGAGCTGCTCGAGCGGCTCGAGCAGGCCGGCCGCGCGCAGGTACTCGGTGACGACGAGCGAGCCGGGCGCCAGGCTGGTCTTGACCCACGGCTGCGGGCGCAGGCCGAGCGCGGCCGCGCGCTTGGCCACCAGCCCGGCGGCGATCATGACGCTCGGGTTGGAGGTGTTCGTGCAGCTCGTGATGGCGGCAATCACGACGGCGCCGTCGTCCACGCCCGGCGCGCCGCCGGCCCCACCGTTGCCGTCCGCGGCGGGCGCGGGCGTCTCGCGCCCGGCGGCCAGCTCCTCGAGCGCGCCGGCGAACGCCGCCTTCGCGCCGCTGAGCGGCACGCGGTCCTGCGGCCGCTTCGGCCCGGCCAGGCTCGGCTCCACGGTGGAGAGATCGAGCTCGACCACGTCGGTGTAGAGCGGCTCGTCGGCCGCGGCGAACAGCCCCTGCGCCTTCGCGTAGGCCTCGACCAGCGCCACCTGCGCCGCGTCGCGGCCGGTCAGCCGCAGGTAGTCCAGCGTCATCCCGTCGATGGGGCAGATCGCCACCGTCGAGCCGTACTCGGGCGACATGTTGCCCAGCGTCGCCCGGTCGGCCACGGTCAGCGAGGCCAGGCCGGGGCCGCAGAACTCGACGAACTTGCCGACGACGCCGTACTGGCGGAGCCGCTCGGTGATGGTCAGCACCAGGTCGGTGGCGGTGGTCCCGTCCGGCAACGCCCCCACCAGCCGGAAGCCGACGACGTCGGGAATGAGCATCGAGATCGGCTGGCCGAGCATGGCGGCCTCGGCCTCGATGCCGCCGACGCCCCAGCCGACGACGCCGAGCCCGTTGACCATGGTGGTGTGCGAGTCGGTGCCGACCAGGGTGTCGGGATAGGCGACGGCCGCGCCGTTCGCGCCGTCGCGGCAGACCACCCGCGCCAGGTACTCGATGTTCACCTGGTGGACGATGCCGGTGTCGGGCGGCACGACGCGGAAGTTGCGGAACGCCTCCTGCCCCCACTTCAGGAAGGCGTAGCGCTCGCGGTTGCGCGCGAACTCGAGCTGCGCGTTCAGGTCGGGGGCGTCCGGCCGGCCGAAGTGGTCGACCTGCACCGAGTGGTCGATGACCAGCTCGGCGGGCTGCAGCGGATTGACGGCCTCGGGGTCGCCGCCGAGGCGCGCGATGCCGTCGCGCATGGCGGCCAGGTCGACGACCGCCGGCACGCCCGTGAAGTCCTGCAGGAGGACCCGCGCCGGCATGAAGGCAATCTCGGTGCGCGTGCCGGGCGTCCAGCGCGCGAGCGTCTCGATGTCGCCCGGCGTCACGGAGCGGCCGTCCTCCCGCCGCAGCATGTTCTCGAGCAGGATCTTGAGCGAGTACGGCAGGCGGGCGACGCCGGGGTAGCCGGCCGCCTCGAGCGCGGGCAGGCTGTAGTAGCGCACCGGACCGCCGCCGGTGCTCAGGGTGCGTTGCGTGCCGAAGGTGTTGGTGTCGGTCATGGCTCTCAGGTTCTCCCGAACCGCCAATGATCGCTCACGACCGCGGCACGTTGCAAGCCGCGCGAGGAAGACCCACCGAGCGCCCTGCGCTTCCGGCGCTGCCGGTTTGCGCCGGGTCGCCTGCTTGCGGACAATACCGCATGCCTCTCGCCGAGCAGATCATCGACCAGCAGGTGACAGGCATCCTCGACAGGCACGGCGACGTCTTCGCCGGCGAGCTGGGGCTCGGCGCCGACGAAGCTGCCCGGCGCTCGGTGGCCTTCCTGTTCCTTGTCGCCAGGACTGCTTTCGATCTGACCGACGAACAGACGGTCGACGGCATCGTCGACGGAGGCGACGACTTCGGAATCGACGCCCTGTACTTCGAGCCGCCCGACGACGGCGAGCTCCACGTGACCCTGATACAGGGAAAATACAAGTCGGATCTCCGGGGCGTATCGGCGTTCCCGGAAAGCGGCGTCGCCGGCATGATTGCCGCCGTCGGCGCACTCTTCGATCCTTCGCTGCCGGTGCGTTTGAACAGACGTCTGAACGAGCGGATCGAAGACGTCCGGTCGTTCGTCCGCGACGGCGCGATCCCGACTGTCACCGCGGTCGCGGCGAACAATGGACGTCGCTGGGCGGAGCAGGCGCAGCAACGGATCGACCGTGCCGCGCGGGACTTCGGCAAGCAGGTAGAGTGGCGCCACATCGGCTCCGAGGAACTGCTCACCCTGCTGCAGGCGCAGAGGCCGATCGACGCCGACCTGAAGCTCAGCGGCGCCGCCACGGTCGAGACCTTCGACTTTCGCCGCGCTCTGACGGGACGCATGTCGGTGGCCGAGCTCGCCCGGCTGACCGCCGAGTACGGCAACCGGTTGTTCGACAGGAACATTCGCCGCTATCTGGGGCTGGCCGGCAACCGCGTGAACGAAGCGGTGGCAGCCACGTTGCGGGCGGCGGAACAGCGGGGCAACTTCTACTTCTACAACAACGGCATCACGATCACATGTTCCCAATTCCGCCACAACGCACTCCAGAGAGACAACTGGAACGTGCAGGTGAGCGACCTGCAAATCGTCAACGGCGGACAGACGGCGCGCACCGTTCAGCACGTGGCGCAGGAAATCGGTCCGGAGATCGGCGCTGCCGAGGTGCTGGTCCGAATATACGAGCTCGAGAAGGACGACGCCGAGCTGGTGGAAGCAATCACTTTCGCCACCAACAGCCAGAACCCGGTCGATCTGCGGGACCTGAAGGCGAACGATCCACGCCAGAAGGCCCTCGGGCAGTCGATCGCCGAGCTGGGATACAGGTACCGCGCCAAACGCGAGGACAAACCGGTCGCATCCGACGAGTTCACGAGCGCTGTCATCGCGGAGGCCGTGCTGGCCATCTGGCGCCGGAAACCGCATCAGGCACGGTTCGGGAGCCGACAGCATTTCGGCGCCTTGTACGACACGATCTTCACCTCCAATCTGAACGGCGCCCAGGCGATCGTCGCCGCCCTGATCCACCGGCACGCCGAGAACCGTCGCAAGCGTCCGCCGCCGGATGCGCCCGATTTCCTGGCGTACGGCTCCCGATTCGTCGCCATGCTGATGGGGTCGTATCTGCTGGAGGAGATCGGTATCCGGCTCGACCGACTCGACCACCGCAATTTCGATGACGTGCGCGAGCTGGTGGAGCAACGGTCGCACGACTACCTGATGCGGGCCGAGACCCGGATCGGCAACGCGCTCGAGCCCTTGTTCAGCAACAGGGAGCGGACGCTGCAACGGCTGTCCGCCACCTTTCGCCGGGCGGATCTCGTCGAGATGCTGGTGGGGGACGACGCGTAACGGACATCGCCGCGGGTGGCCGGACACCACGCGCCGGCCATGGCCGCGGGCCGGACCGGGTTGGGCGGCGCCTCCAGGTGGGGTATTCTGGCACCATCCAAGCGAGGTGCGACTTGCGGAGTGGAACCATCAGCGGAGCGCTCGTCGCGGCGGCCCTGGGGCTGACCGCCTCCGGCCCGGCCGCGGGGGCCGGGCAGGCGGACGACTACGCCGCCGGCATCGAGACCTGGCGCGCCGAGCGGGAACGGCGCCTCACGGCGGACGACGGCTGGCTGGCCGTGGCCGGCCTCTTCTTCCTCCGCGAGGGCGAGAACACGTTCGGCAGCGACCCGCTGCACGACATCGTCCTGCCGGCGGGGCCGCCGACCGCCGGCGCCTTCGACCTGAGCGGCCGGCGGGTCGCGCTGCGCGCCGCGCCCGGCGCCACCCTGACGGTCGACGGGCGGGACGTCGCGGCCATGCAGCTCCACCCCCGCGAGACGCGGGCCGACATCACGATCGAGGACCTGACGCTGTTCGTCCACTACAGCGGCGAGCGGCTGGCGATCCGCATGCTGGACAGGAACAGCGCGATCCGCCGCGACTTCAGCGGGCTGCGCTGGTATCCGGTGGACGCGGCCTGGCGCGTGCGGGCGCGCTTCGTGCCGCACGACGAGGCCGTCGAGGTGAAGATCCAGAACATCCTGGGCGACATCGAGACGCTGACCAGCTCCGGCACCGTGCGCCTGGAGCTCGGCGGCGAGCAGCTCGAGATGCTGCCGGTCGACGTGGGCGATCAGCTCTGGTTCATCTTCCGCGACCTGACCAGCGGCAGCGACACCTACGCGGCGGCGCGCTTCCTGTACGCCGACGCGCCCGGCGCGGACGGCCGGATGGTGGTCGACTTCAACCGCGCGTACAACCCGCCGTGCGCTTTCAATCCGCATACCACCTGCCCGCTCCCGCCGCGGGCGAACCGGCTGCCCGTGCGCGTCGAGGCGGGCGAGCTCGACTACCGCCCCGCCCCCTGACGGCGGCGGCGGACGCAGCCTCCCACAGCTCATGTCGACGCGGCTGACCCGGGCGGACGTCGAGCGTATCGCGGCCCTCGCCCACCTCGACCTCACGGCGGACGAAACGGAGCTGTTCACGAAGCAGCTCGCCCAGATCCTCGAGTACGCCGAGCGCCTCCGGGAGGTGGACACGACGCGGGTGTCGGCCACCTGGCATCCGAGCGCGGCGTCGGCGGCGCTGCGCGACGACGTCCGGCGGCCGTCGCTGGCGCGCGAGGACGCGCTGGCGGGCGCCCCGGACGCCGCGCCCGACGGCCTGTTCCGGGTGCCGAAGGTGATCGGTTGATGGCGGCCGGCGACTGGACGCTCACCCGGCTGCGGGCGGCCGTGGCCGGCGGGGACGTCTCCGCGCGCGAGGTGTGCGACGGCTACCTGCGGCGCATCGCCGCCGCGGACGGCCGCATCCACGCCTTCACGACGGTGCTGGGCGAGGCGGCCCTGGCGCGCGCCGAGGAGGTGGACCGCCGGCGCGACGCGTGGCGCGACCGCCCGCTGCTCGGCGTCCCGGTGACGGTCAAGGACGTCATCTGCACGCGCGGCGTCCCCACCACAGCCTGCTCGCGGATTCTCGCCGGCTACCGCCCGCCCTACGACGCGACCGTGGTCACGCGGCTGCTCGACGCCGGGGCCGTGGTCATCGGCAAGACGAACTGCGACGAGTTCGCCATGGGCTCGACGACCGAGCACTCGGCGCGCGGCGCCACGCGCAACCCCTGGGCGCCGGACCGCGTTCCCGGCGGATCGAGCGGCGGCGCGGCGGCCGCCGTCGCGGCCCGCCTGGCGCCGGCGTCCGTGGCGTCCGACACCGGCGGATCGATCCGCCAGCCGGCGGCGCTGTGCGGCGTCGTCGGGCTCAAGCCGACCTACGGGCGCGTCTCGCGCTACGGCCTGCTCGCGTTCGCCTCGTCGCTGGACCAGATCGGCCCGCTGACGCTGACGGTGGCCGACGCGGCCGCCGTGCTGCAGGCCATCGCCGGCGCCGACCCGGCCGACGCCACCTGCGCGACCGAGCCGGTGCCGGCCCTGGCGGGCCTGTTTCCGGGCGACGCGCGGGGCGCGCGCATCGGCGTGCCGCGCGCGGCGCTGGCGGCCGGCGTGGATCCGGAGGTGCTCGGCGCCTTCGACGCGGCGCTGGCGGTGCTCGCCGGGCGCGGCGCGGCGGTGGTGGACATCGACCTGCCCCACATGGCCTACGCCGTGCCGGTCTACTACCTGGTGGCGCCCGCCGAGGCGAGCTCGAACCTGGCGCGCTACGACGGCGTGCGCTACGGGCTGCGCGCGGCCCCGGACGGCGGCGAGGCGACCCTCGCCGCCATGTACGACCGGACGCGCGACGCCGGCTTCGGCGCGGAGGTCAAGCGCCGCATCATGCTCGGCACCTACGCCCTGAGCGCGGGCTACTACGACGCGTACTACGTCCACGCCCAGCGCGTGCGCAGCCTGATCCGCAGCGACTACGACCAGGCGTTCGCCGACGTCGACGCGGTGGCCATGCCCACCACGCCGACCCCCGCGTACCGTCTCGGCGAGCACGTCGACGACCCGCTCGCGATGTACCTGGGCGACGTCTTCACGGTGAGCGCGAACCTGACCGGGCTGCCGGCCATCAGCCTGCCGGCCGGGTTCACCAGGGCGGGGCTGCCGATAGGGTTCCAGTTGACGGCGCGGCCGTTCGACGAGGCCACGCTGCTGCGGCTGGGCGACGTGCTCGAGCAGGATGCGCCCTGGAGCGGCGCAAGGCCGCCGCTGGCCCCCGCCTGACCCGGCGCAAGGCGCGCACGGCGCGCCTCGGCGGGAGCGGCGCGGGGCGAAGGGGTCCCCGCAAGCGGACGCCGGGGGTTCGGGGCACAGCCCCGTCTGATTGAAGCCGCCTACTGCTCGCGGCCCGACTGCTCCCGCAGCTCGGGCGTGCGGAGCTGGTCGGCCGGGCCGCGCGGCGCGGTGGGCGGGAGATACTGGGCCCCGCTCCCCAGGCACTCGGACAGGTTGCGGACGATGGCGGAGCCGGGCTCCCGCCGGCGGAACTTGCAGAAGCCGGCGACGACCAGAAAGCCGATGAAGAGGGTGAGCAGGAACCCGGTCGACACGATCAGCCCCTGCAACGCGGCAAAGGCGACTTCGAAGGGACTGGAACCGGCTTCGAAGGGACTGGGACTCATGATGGCTCCTCGGTGGCTGGCTGCGGTTCGGGGAGCTCGTAGACGATCAGCCCTTCGTCGACCTCCTCCATGGCGATCCGCTCGAACTTGACCGTCGTGGCCGGGCGCTCACCCGTCTCGGGGTCGGGCGCGAGCGCCGCCAGCCGGGGCAGGGCGCCGCGCCGGAGCTGCTTGGCCCGCCGGGCGGCCACGTCGACGTACAGGAACCGGCTCTCCAGGGGCGGCATCCGCTCGCGCGGCGCCTCGGGCTCGGGAGCCTCGACCGCGTCCGCTTCGGCTTCCGCGTCCACGTCCGGCACCGCAGTCTCCCGAAGCTCCGCTTCGCTGTTCATAGCCCCCTAGAATAATCGAAGTCGGCCCCCCGCGTCGAAGGGGCCGGCGGCCGCCGGTCCGGTTCGCTTGCGGCGAAGGGCTGTGCGATCATGGATCGGGATGAAGATTCTCTTCGTGGGGGACGTCGTGGGCAAGCCGGGGCGCCAGATCCTGCGCCGGGCGCTGCCCGCGCTCGTCGCGCGCCGCGGCATCGACCTGGTCATCGCCAACGTCGAGAACGCGGCCGGCGGCAAGGGCATCACGCGCGAGGTCGCCGAGGCGATCCGCGACGCGGGCGTCGGCGTCATGACGACCGGCAACCACGTCTGGGACAAGAAGGAGGCGATCGACTACATCGGCCTCGAGCCGCGGCTGCTGCGGCCGGCGAACTTCCCGGCGGGCGTGCCCGGGGCCGGGCGCTACGTGGCCCGCTCCGCGCGTCACGATCCGGTTGCCGTAATAAATGTCATGGGCCGCATCTTCATGAACCCGCTCGACAACCCGTTCCACGTCGTGCGCGCCGAGCTGGAGGCCGTGCGGCCCGAGGCGCGCGTCGTCGTCGTCGACTTTCACGCGGAGGCCACGTCCGAGAAGCTGGCGATGGGCTGGCATCTCGACGGCGCCGTCACCGCCGTGCTCGGCACGCATACCCACGTGCAGACCGCCGACGAGCGCGTGCTGCCGAACGGCACGGCGTACATCACCGACGTGGGCATGACCGGGCCGCACGACTCGATCATCGGGGTGCAGACCAGGGCCGCCCTGCAGCGCTTCCTCGACGGCATGCCGGCGAAGTTCGAGACCGCCAGCGGGGATCCGCGCCTCAACGCGGTGCTGGTCACGGCGGACGCGGCGACGGGCGCGGCCCGGAGCATCGAGCGGCTGAGCCTGTCGACGGCCGACGTCGAGGCGCAGGCCGGGGCGGGGGCCGCGTGACCGCGCTGCCGGGCCTGCCGTTCGACGCCGCGCCGCACCCGCCGCGCCCCCGCCGCCGCGCGCTGACGGTGACGGAGCTGACCGCACGCGTGCGCGTGCTCCTCGAGGGCGAGTACGGCGAGGTCTGGGTCGAGGGGGAGATCTCCAACGCGCGCCTCTGGAAGACCGGGCACCTGTACTTCACGCTCAAGGACGCGGGCGCCCAGCTCCGCGCGGTGATGTTCCGCTCGGCGCTGCGCTACCAGCGCTTCCGGCCGGAGGACGGACAGCACGTCGTCGCCCGCGGCCGGCTCAGCGTGTACGAGCCCAAGGGCGAGTACCAAATCGTCTGCGAGCACCTCGAGCCGCGCGGTCTCGGGGCGCTGCAGCTCGCCTTCGACCAGCTCCGCGAGCGCCTCGACCGGGAGGGCCTGTTCGACGCGGCCCGCAAGCGGCCGCTGCCCGCGCTGCCGCGCAAGATCGGCATCGTCACGTCGCTCGACGGCGCGGCGCTGCGCGACATGCTGAACGTGCTCGGCCGGCGGCATCCGAACGCGCACCTGGTGGTCGCGCCGGCGCGCGTGCAGGGCGAAGGGGCGGCCGCGGCGATCGTCCGCGGGCTGCGGCACGTGCAGCGGATCGCGGGCGTCGACGTCGTCATCGTCGGGCGCGGCGGCGGCTCGCTCGAGGACCTCTGGGCGTTCAACGAGGAAGCCGTGGCGCGCGCGATTGCCGCCGCGCCGGTGCCGGTCATCGCGGCCGTCGGCCACGAGACCGACTACACGATCAGCGACTTCGTCGCCGATCTGCGGGCGCCGACCCCCTCGGCGGCCGCCGAGCTGGTGGTGGCGCCCCGGGACGAGCTGCGCGCGCGCATCGCGGGCCTGACCGACCGCCTGCGGGCCGCCCTGCGCGACGGGCTGCGGCAGCGGCGGGCGGCCGTGCACCGGCTCGCGGCCCGCCCCGGCCTGGCCGGGTGGCCGACCCGCGTGGCGCTGCGCGGGCGGCAGGTCGACGAGCTCGTCCACCGCCTGGCGGCGGCCGGGCGCGGCGGGGCGGGCCGCCGGCGGCGGCGCCTGTACGAGCTGCGGCTGCGCCTCGAGGCGCTCGACCTCGGCCGGCGGCTGGCGGCGATCCGCGCGCGCCTCGCCGCGGCGCGGGGCGGCCTCGAGGCGGCGCTGGCGGCGGGCCAGCGCGCGCGCGAGGCCCGCGTGCGCGTCGCGGCGGGCCGCCTGGAGACGCTGAGCCCGCTGGGGGTGCTGGCGCGGGGCTACGCGGTCTGCTGGACCGGCGACCGCGCCGCGATCATCCGCGACGCCGCGGATGTCGCGCCCGGCCAGGCCGTGCACGTGAAGCTGCACCGCGGGGCGCTGGACTGCGAGGTCACCGGGGTCGAGTGATGGACGACACCACTATCAACGACTTCGAATCGGCGCTGGCCGAGCTCGAGTCCATCGTGAAGGAGCTCGAGCAGGGCAACCTGGCGCTCGAGCAGTCGCTGCGGCTGTTCGAGCGCGGCGTCGAGCTGTCGCGCTACTGCCATACCCGGCTCGACGCCGCGGAGCGGCGGATCGAGGTGCTCACCGAGCAGGGCGAGCCGGGCCCGCCGCCGGCCGCCCTGGCGCCGGCCGCCGGCAGGGACGCCCCGTGACGCGGTCCGGGGCGCCGGCCGGCGCGACCGACGTCCGCGAGTACCTGCGGGCGCAGGCGGCCGTCATCGACGGCGCCCTCGAGCGCTACCTGCCGGGGACGGGCGACTGCCCGCCGCTGGTCGCCGAGGCGATGCGCTACAGCCTGTTCGCGGGCGGCAAGCGGCTGCGCCCGATCCTGACGCTGGCGGCCGCCGAGACCGTGGCGCCGGAGGCCCCCGCCGCGCGCGCGGCCGACGCGCTGCCGGCCGCCTGCGCGGTCGAGATGATCCACACCTACTCGCTCGTGCACGACGACCTGCCGGCGATGGACGACGACACGCTGCGCCGGGGGCGGCCGACGGCGCACGTCGCGTTCGGCGAGGGCGCGGCCATCCTGGCCGGCGACGCGCTGCTCACGGAAGCGTTCCGCGTCCTGGCGCGCTGGCCCGCCGGGGGCGACCCGGAGCTGGCCGGCCGCAAGCTGCGGGCGGCCGAGCGCGTGGCCGCCGGCGCCGGCGCCGGCGGCATGGTCGGCGGCCAGGCGCTCGACCTGCAGGCGAGCGGGCAGGTGCCCGGCCGCAGCCTCCCCGTCGCGGACGGCGACGGGCTGCGCACGCTGCACGGGCTCAAGACCGGCGCGTTGATGCGCGCCGCGGCGGCGGCCGGCGCCATCCTGGCCGGCGGGACGGGCGCCGAGATCGACGCGGTCGACGCCTACGCGGCGCACCTCGGGCTCGGGTTCCAGATCGTCGACGACATCCTCGACGTCGAGGGCACGGCCGACGCGCTCGGCAAGACGGCCGGCAAGGACGCCGCGGCCGGCAAGCCGACCTACCCGTCCATCCTCGGCCTCGACCGCTCGCGGGCGCTGGCCGTCGAGGCGATCGGCGCGGCGAAGGCCGCGCTGCGCGCCGGCGGCCTGAGCGGCCGGCTCGACGGGATCGCCGATTGGGTGCTCACCAGGACGCACTGACACCGCGCGGGCGCCGGGGCCCGCCGGTCCGCGACGCATGACCCGCCGCGTCCGGCTCGACACGCTCGTGGTGGAGCGCGGCCTCGCCGCGACGCGCGCCCGGGCGCGGGCGCTGGCGCTCGCCGGCCAGGTGCGCGTCGATGGGGCCGTCGTCTCGAAGGCGGGCGCGGCCGTGCCGGCCGACGCGGACGTGACGCTGGCGGCCCCCGACCACCCGTACGCGGGGCGCGGCGGCATCAAGCTGGCCCACGCGCTCGACGCGTTCGGCGTGGCGGTGGGCGGGCGCACCGCGCTGGACATCGGCGCCTCGACCGGCGGCTTCACCGACGTGCTCGTGCAGCGCGGCGCGGCGCGCGTGGCGGCGGTCGACGTGGGCCACGGCCAGCTCGCCTGGAAGCTGCGCCAGGACCCGCGCGTGACCGTGCTCGAGGGCCTCAACGCGCGCGGGCTCGAGCCCGCGCGGCTGCCGCCCGCGCTCCGGCGCGTGGACCTCGTGACGGTCGACGTCTCGTTCATCTCCGCGAAGCTGATGCTGCCGCCGATCCCCCCGCTGCTGCGTCCGGACGCGGACGTCATCGTGCTCGTCAAGCCGCAGTTCGAGGCGGGGCGCGCCGAGGTCGGCAAGCGCGGGCTGGTGACCGACGGCGCCGTGCACCGGCGCGTGGTGGACGAGGTGGCCGCAGCGGCGGATCGGATAGGATTGGGGCGCGTTGCCGCCACGCCGTCGCCGATCACCGGCGCGGAAGGCAATCGGGAGTTCTTCCTGCACCTGCGGGCGCGGGCGGCCGCAGCGAACGCATGACGTCCCCGACCCCGCCGCCGGGCCCGCCGGCCACCGTCGGCATCGTCGCCAAGACGCGGCTCCGCGAGGCCGCCGGGGTGGTGGCCAACCTCGCCGACTGGCTGGCCGCGCGGGGCGTCGGGGTGGTCGTCGAGAGCGACACGGCGCGCCTCGCCGGGCGCCGGGGCCCGCCCACCTGCTCGCGCGACGAGCTGCCGTCGGCCGCGGAGCTGATTCTGGTGCTCGGCGGGGACGGCACGCTGCTCGGGGTGGCGGGCCGGGTCGCACGGTCGGCGGCCTCGCCCCCGATTCTCGCCGTCAACTTCGGCAGCCTCGGCTTCCTGACCGAGATCACGCTGCCGGAGCTGTATCCGTCGCTGGAGTCGGTGCTGGCCGGCACCGCGCGCATCGACGAGCGCCGGATGCTGCACTCGCGCGTGCTGCGCAACGAGGCGGTCGTGGCGGACCGCATCGTCCTCAACGACGTCGTGCTGGGCAAGGCCGCGCTGTCGAACATCATCGACTTCGCCATCACGCTCGGCGAGCAGTTCGTCATGTCGTCGCGCGCCGACGGCCTGATCATCGCCAGCCCGACCGGCTCGACGGCGTACAACCTGGCCGCCGGCGGCCCGATCGTGCACCCCACGGTCGACGCCGTGCTCCTCACGCCGTTCGCCCCCCACACGCTCACGAACCGGCCCATCGTCATCCCCGCGACGGCGCCGGTGCGCGTGACGCCCGCGCTGGGCGGCGCGCACCAGTCGGCCTACGTCAGCTTCGACGGCCAGTACGGCTTCGAGCTCGCCGCGGGCGACAGCGTCACCGTCGAGCGGGCGGCGCGGCCGCTCCGCGTCGTCCGCGCGGAGTCGCGCAGCTACTTCGCCGTCCTGCGCGAGAAGCTCAAGTGGGGCGAGCGCTGATGGGCGGATGGTGGATGATCTGGATCCGGTTCCCGTCCGGATCGTCCAGGTACAGCGAGCGGGCGCCGTCGCGGTGCGTGCGCGGGCGGCTCGTCAGGACCACGCCGCGGCCGTCGAGGTAGGCCGCCCAGGCATCGACGTCGCGCGCCTCGGGCACCAGGATGCCGAGGTGATCGAGCGCGGTCTCGCGGGCGCCGCCGCCGGCGCGCGCGCGGTGCAGGGCGAGGTTGTCGGCGCCCGACGTCAGGTAGCTGTTGTCGGCGTCGGGCTCCCATTCGACGCGGAACCCGAGCACGTCGACGTAGAAGCGGCGGGTCGCGTCGAACGCGCGGACGTGCAGCGCCAGATGCCGGAGGCCGAGGTGCGGAGGCCGCGCGCCCATCCATCCATGGTAGCAGGGGGGGCAGCAGGGGCCCCTGGCGGCGGCCACTTGCCGGGCGCCGAACCGTGCGTCTAGAATCGACCGCATGTCCCCCCGCTCCGCGGCCCAGACCCGTTGCGCGCTGTGCGGCACCAAGGAAGTATCCGAGCCGCGCGGCGAGGAGAAGTACTGCCGGGACTGCTGGGAGAAGAAAATCGCGGTCGAGGAGATCGTTGCGCGGGAGTTCGCGATCAAGCGCTACATCCGCGCGCACAGCTCGGAGAAGTACCTCGTCTATCACTCGACGCAGAAGCGGCCGTGCGGCCAGCTCATCGTGGTCGACGACGGCTACGACCTGTTTCTCAGCCTGATTCTCTACCCCACGTTCGCCTGGGACGAGCCTTCGTACCACCTGGAGGGCGACCCCGAGGGGCGCTCGTTCGCCGAGCTGGTGGTCGACGTCGTGGCCGCGGAAGTGATCGAGCCGTGGGGCGGAGGCAAGTGGCATCTCGAGATCTTCCGCTCGGTCAACCCCGAGCCGGAGGAGTGGAACGGCGAGATGTAGCCCCGGGGCGAAGCCCCGTCTGAATGAAGCCTCGTCTGAATAATGTTCTATAATCCGGGCTGCAAGCGGGATGATGTCGGGAGGATTGCGATGACTCGAGTGAGCCGTTTTCTGCTGTTCGGTTTCCTGGCGTGCGCGTTGGCGGCCGCGGCCTGCGGCGGTTCGGAGCCGGAGGCCGCCGAGGGCGAGGCCGTCGAGGCGGGGCCGGCCGCACCGAGCCCCGAGGCGGTCGCCGCGGCGAATCGCCTGACCCAGAGGCTCGGCGACGACCTCCAGCTCGTGCCGACCCAGCGCGGGCTCGCCGAGATCGGCTACACGGAGCCGGAGGCCAGCCGCGACGGCGACTTCATCGTGACGCAGATCCGCGTGAAGAACCTCGCGGAGAACGCGATCGCCGGGTTCCAGATCGACGAGTTCTGGTTCGATCGCGACGGCAACACGGTGACGGGCGACTCGGTGCGGTTCCGCGAGCCGCTGCTCGTCGGCCAGGTCGTCGACATCGAGCTGCGGGTGCCGCGCACCCGGAACATGAACAGCAGCAACTACGAGTTCAGCCACCAGAACGGGGAGATCAAGGCGACCGAGCTCGAGGAGATCGAGGACCCCGAGCCCGAGGAGGGCGAGGAGGGCGACGCAGAGGACGAGGACGCGTCGTAGGTCGGCGCGGTCTTCCCCCCCAGCGCCCGCAGCGGCCCGCCCCGGCGGCGGGCCGGCGGGCGCCGTCTCTCCTGCCGGACGCGCCGGCACGCCTCCCCGCCGGCGCGTCCCGACCAACCCCTCCAAACCGGCGAGCGCCGGCGCGCGTCCAACCTGATAGACCGTGCCGATCATCCCCGACCCCGCTGCTATACTCGGCGCCGTGACCATGGACATCGAGGCCGTCCAGGCCGCCCTCCGCGAGGACGGCCTGGACGGCTGGCTGCTGTACGACTTCCACGGCTCGAACCCCATCGCGCGCGCGCTGGCCGGCCTCGGCGGCGGCGGCAAGCTGACGACCCGCCGCTGGTACTACCTGGTGCCGGCCGCGGGCGAGCCGCTCGCGCTGGTCCACCGCATCGAGCAGGACACGCTCGCGCACCTGCCGGGGCGGCGGCGGCTCTACGCCGGCCGGGCGCAGCTCGAGGCGGGCCTGGCCGAGCTGGCCGCCGGCGGCGGCCGGCTGGCGATGGAGTACTCGCCCGGCGGCGCCATCCCGTACATCTCGCGGGTCGACGCGGGCACGGTCGAGGCGGTGCGGCGCCTGGGCGCGGCCGTCGTCTCGTCCGGCGACCTGGTGCAGCGCTTCGAGGCCGTGTGGAGCGCGGACGCGCTCGCCACGCACCGTGCGGCGGCGGCCAGCCTGTACCGCATCAAGGACCGCGCCTTCGCGCTGGTCGCCGAGCGCATGGCGACGGGTGCGCCGGTCAACGAGCTCGAGGTGCAGCAGGCCATGGTGGGCTGGTTCGAGGAGGAGGGGCTGGTGAGCGACTCGGCGCCCGTGGTGGCCGCCCAGGAGCACAGCGGCAATCCGCACTATCTGCCGACGCCGGCGAGCTCGCGCGCCATCGGGCGCGACGAGATCGTGCTGCTCGATCTGTGGGGCAAGCGGGAGGCCGCGGGCGCCGTGTACGCCGACATCACGTGGGTGGGCTACACCGGGGCGCACGTCCCGGCCGAGGAGGCCGCGGTCTTCCGGGCGGCGCGCGAGGCCCGCGACGCGGCGGTCGCCCGCGTGCAGGACGCCGTCCGCGCGGGCCGCGAGCTGCGGGGCTGGGAGGTCGACCGCGCCGCGCGCCAGGTGATTGACGACGCGGGGTTCGGCGCGCACTTCGTGCACCGCACCGGACACAGCCTGGGGCAGGAGGTGCACGGCAACGGCGTCCACATGGACGACTACGAGACGCACGACGACCGGCGGCTGCTGCCCGGGACCGGGTTCACGATCGAGCCCGGAATCTACCTCGAGCGGTTCGGCGTGCGCACCGAGATCAACATGCACGTGGGCCCGCGCGAGGCGACGGTGACCGGTCCGCTGCAGGCGGCCCTGCTCCCGCTGGGCTCCCGCGGCGAAGCCGGGGTGGCGACCTCCGGGCACATGGAGTAACGTAACGTAGGGATTGCTGGAGGAGCATGTAATGTCGAAACGACGGAACACGGTGTGTTCTGCAGCCTTGATCGCAGCCGCGTCGATGGCGCTGGGCATGGTCATCGCCTCGCAGCTCGACCTGGCGCCCGCCTCGTCGGCGCAGACGCAGACGTTCACGACGCCCCCGATGAACAGCGCGCCGCTGGACGGGCCGATCGACGCCGGCACCTTCCGCGAGATCGCGCGGACCCAGACCGACATGGTCGTCAACATCCGCGTCGAAGCGGAGCGTCCGACCGACGAGTCGGGCGATTTCGGTGACGACGACCTGTTCCGCCGCTTCTTCGGGCCGCGCGGGCGGCAGCAGCCGCGCGAGGTGCCGTCTGCCGGCACCGGGTTCGTCATCGACGCCAGCGGCCTGATCCTGACCAACAACCACGTGGTCGAGAACGCCACGAAGATCGAGATCGACTTCTTCGGCGACGACGAGCGCGACCTGTACGAGGCGCGCGTGCTCGGCCGCGACCAGCTCACCGACAGCGCGCTGCTCGAGCTGGTCGACAGACCCGACTGGGAGCTGCCCTTCGCCACGTTCGGC
The DNA here is from genome assembly GCA_964569405.1 of uncultured Vicinamibacteraceae bacterium. Lineage (GTDB taxonomy): Bacteria > Acidobacteriota > Vicinamibacteria > Vicinamibacterales > UBA8438 > JAAXGX01. The sequence goes on from CAZMWA010000309.1 coordinate 24,182, forward strand.
GACTCGAGCCAGATGGCCTCCGGCGACTGGGTGATGGCCATCGGCAACCCGTTCGGCCTCGGCCACACCGTCACGGTGGGCGTGATCTCGCACATCGGCCGGCCGTTCCGCTCGGTGCCCGGGCGCTCGCAGGAGATGCTGCAGACCGACGCCGCCATCAACCCGGGCAACTCCGGCGGGCCGCTGCTGAACATCCGCGGCGAGGTCGTCGGCATGAACACCGCGATCGTCAGCGACCGCCAGGCCAACGTGGGGGTCGGCTTCGCCGTGCCGATCAACACGGTCCGCGACCTGCTCGAGGAGCTGCGCGGCGGCAGGGTGACGCGCGGCGTCATCGGCGTCGTGATCATGCCGGTGCCGCGTGACGACTACGAGCAGCTCGGCCTCGCGGACGCCGACGGCGCCCTCGTCCAGTCGGTCAACCCGGGCGGCCCGGCCGCCGACGCCGGCATCGAGCCCGGCGACGTCATCGTCGCCTATGACGGGGAGCCGGTCCGGGACACGCGCGACGTGCAGAGCCGGGTCGTCGCGACCCGGCCCGGGACCACGGTGCCGCTCGACATCGTCCGCAACGGCGAGCCGCTGACGCTGGACGTGACGATCGGCGAGCTCGACCTCGAGGCGGAGACCCGCCCGGCGACGGTGGACGCCCGGGAGGAGACCAGCGAGGGGTTCGGCATCACCGTGCGCGACCTGACGCCGGAGGTGGCGCGCCGGCTGCGCGTGCCCGACGACACCGAGGGCGCGGTGGTGGCCGACGTGCAGCGCGGCGGCACCGCGGCGGCGGCCGGCATGCAGCAGGGCGACATCATCCTGCGCGTCAACGGCGCCGACGTCGCCTCGGCCAGCGAGGCCACCGCCGAGCTGGCCGCCATCGAGTCGGGGCGCACGGCGTTCCTCCTGGTGCAGCGCGGCGACACGCGGGTGTTCCTGCAGGTGCGCAAGGAGTAGCGCCCGCGGCGGCCGGTCCATGACGCTCCGCGAGCTCATCGTCCGGCGGATCCGCGCGGAGGGTCCGCTGCCGTTCGCGGAGTACATGGACCTGGCGCTCTACCATCCGGAGCTCGGCTACTACGCCCGCGCCGACCGGCGGTCCGGTCGCGCGGGCGATTTCCTTACCAGCGTCGACAGCGGAACGGTGTTCGGCGCGCTGCTGGCGCGCCAGTTCGCCGAGATGTGGCGGCTGGCCGCCCCCGGCGGCGCGCCGGCCCTGGTGGAGGCGGGCGCCGGGAGCGGGCGCCTGGCCCGCGACGTCCTGGACCACCTGGCGGCGGCCTGCCCCGACCTCTACCGGACGCTGCGCCTGACGCTGGTCGAGCGCAGTCCGGCGGCGCGGGCCGCCCAGGCGGCCACCCTCGGGGCGCACGCCGCGCGGCTGACCGGCGCGGCCACCGGCGTGCCGGCCGGCGTGCGGGGCGTCGTGTTCGCCAACGAGCTGCTCGACGCGCTGCCGGTCCACCCGATCGTGATGACCGCCGATGGCGTGCGCGAGGTGCACGTCGACCGCGACGGCGACCGGCTCGTCGAGCGCCTCGGCCCGGCGTCGGCGGCGGTGCGGGCCCACCTGGCGCGCTTCGGCATCCGCCTCGAGCCGGGCTGGCGCGCCGAGGTCAGCCCGGCGGCCGTCGCCTGGGTGGCCGAGGCCGCGCGGCGGCTGGCGCGGGGATTCCTGGTGCTCATCGACTACGGCCACGAGGCGCGCGAGCTGTACTCGCTGACGCACGCGCGCGGCACGCTCACCTGCTACCGGCGCCACCGCGCGGCCGTCGGCGGCGAGGGCGGCGCGGCGGCGCCCTGGCTCGCGGAGCCCGGGGCTTGCGACATCACCGCGCACGTCGACCTGACGGCCATCCGGGCGGCGGCCGAGCAGGCCGGCCTGCAGACGCTCGCCGTGCTCGATCAGACGTACTTCCTGCTGGCGCTGGCGGATCTCGACGGCGGGTCGGCGGCGCGGCCCGGGGACCTGGGCGGGCTCCGGGAGCGCCTCGCGCTCAAGACGCTACTGGTCCCCGGCGGCCTCGGGAGCACCCACAAGGTGCTGATCTTCGGGCGGAACGTGGGGACGCCCGGCCTGCAGGGGTGCGCCTTCAGCCGGCGCGCGACGTGAGCGCCATGGGCGATGCGATCGAGCGCGAGATCAAGCTCCGCTTCGAGTCGCCCGCCGCGGCCCGCGCCGCGGTGCGCGCCACCGGCGCGGCGGCGCGGCGGGCGCGCCGGCTGCAGGACGATCGGCTGCTGGACTGGCCCGACGGCCGGCTGCGCGACCGCCGCTGCACGCTGCGCGTCCGCGACCAGTCGGGCGCGGCCGTGCTCACGTTCAAGGGACCGCCGCAGCCGGACGCCATGAAGGTGCGCGAGGAGCTCGAGACGACCGCCGGCGACGCGGCCCTGCTGCTGCGGCTGCTCGAGCGGCTCGGGCTGCAGGTCTGGTTCCGCTACCAGAAGTACCGCGAGGAGTACGCGCTGGGGGACGTCGTCCTGACCGTCGACGAGACCCCCATCGGCACGTTCGTCGAGCTCGAGGGCGGCGAGCGCGGCATCACGGAGATTGCCGCGGCGCTCGGCCGCACCGCCGGCGACTACGTCGCGGCGTCGTACCACGACCTCTTCCTGTCCGCCGCACCCGGCGGCGCGCGGGGCCGCACGGACATGGTCTTCGATTCCCGCCCGTGACCCCGCCGCTACCGCCCGCGCTCGTGCTCACCGCCGGCCTGGGCCGGCGGCTGGCCCCGCTCACGGGCCTGCGCGCCAAGCCGGCCTTGCCCGTGGCCGGCCCGCCGTTCATCCTGCGGGTGCTGCGCTGGCTGTCCGCGCAGGGCGTGCCGGGCGCCGTGCTCAACCTCCATCACCGGCCGGACACGATCACCGGCTGCGTCGGCCACGGCACCGCGGCCGGCATCGCGGTCCGCTACTCGTGGGAGCGCACCCTGCTCGGCACCGCCGGCGGGCCCCGCCGCGCGCTCGGGCTGCTCGGCCCGCGCTTCTTCGTCGTCAACGGCGACACGCTGACCGAGGTGGACCTGGGCGCGCTGGCGCGCGCGCACGCGGCCAGCGGCGCGCGGGTCACGCTGGCGGTCACCGCCAACCCGGATCCCGACCGCTACCGCGGACTGGACGTCGACGAGCAGGGACGGGTGCTCGGCTTCCGGGCGCCGGCCCGGCCCGCGCACCCCCACTTCACCGGCGTGCAACTGGTCGAGGCAGCGGTCTTCGCGGGGCTGCGCGACGGCGAGCCGGCGGCGTCGATCGGCGGGGTCTACGACCCGCTCGTCGCGGCGCGGCCCGGCGCCGTGCGGGCGTACGCCTGCGCGGCGCCGTTTCGCGACATCGGCACGCCGGCCGACTACCTGGCCACGTCGTTGGCGCTCGCGCGCGCCGAGGGGCGGCCGTCGCTGCCCCCCGGCGCGCGCTGCCGGATCGACGCGACCGCCGCGCTGACGCGCACGGCGGTGTGGGACGACGTGGTCGTCGAGGCCGGGTGCCGGCTGGTGGACTGCGTCGTGGCGGACGGCGTCCGGCTGCCGGCCGGCAGCGTGCTGGAGCAGCAGGTCGTCACGCCCGCCGGGGCGCCTCCCCCGCGCGGCGGGCGCCGCCTCGGCGACGCCTGGCTTTCGCCGCTCGACCGCGCGCCGGCCGCGGACGCGCGGGGCGCGGCGGAGGGCCGCTGACGGCGCCCATGGGGACGGACGATCTGCGGCGGGTCCGCACGTACCTCGAGCGGACCGGCCAGACGCCGGCCGCGATCGACGAGCTGCCCGGCGACGCGTCCGACCGCCGCTACGTGCGGGTGCGCGCGGCGGACGGCTCGTCGCTGGTCCTGCTCGTCCACCGCGGGCCGATCGATGTGGCGACCCTGCCGCTGCTCAACGTGGCGCGCCTGCTGGCGCGCATGGACGTCCCGGCGCCGGCCGTGCGCGGCAGCGCCGGGGACCTCGGCATCCTGGCGCTCGAGGACCTCGGCGACCTCACGCTGGAGCGCTTCCTCGCCACGGCCACGCCCGCGCAGCGGCGCGCGGTCTACGCGGACGCGGTGGACCTGATCGCCCGCCTGCAGCGCCGCGGGCGGGAGCTGGCCTCACCCGACTACCTCCCCTTCACGCTGGCCTTCGACGAGGACAAGCTGGCATGGGAGCTCGACTTCTTCGTCGAGCACTTCCTGCTGGGCCACCGCCGGGCGGCCCTCTCCGCGGCGGCGCGCGCCGCCCTCGGCGCGGAGCTGCGCGCCGTGGCCCGCGAGCTGGCCGCCGAGCCGCGCGTCCTGTGCCACCGCGACTTCCACAGCCGCAACCTCATGCTGCACGCCGGCCGCCTCCACGTCATCGACTTCCAGGACGCGCGGCTGGGACCCGCCACCTACGATCTGGTGTCGCTGCTCCGGGACTGCTACGTCCGCCACGAGCCGTCGTTCGTGACCGCCATGCTGGCCCGCTATCACGACCGGGCGGGCTCGCCGGGCGGCGCCGCGTTCCTCGACCGCTTCGATCTCATGTCGGTGCAGCGCCACCTCAAGGCGCTGGGCACCTTCGGGTATCAGGCGACCGCGGCGGGCAACGAACGCTACCTGTCCGCCGTGCCCCGCACGCTGGACTACCTGGCCGACGTCTTCCGCCGCGCCCCGCGCTTCGAGCGGCTGCAGGCGCTCCTTGCACCCGGTATCCCCGCGCTGGGCTAACATGGCGGGCGTCATGCATGCGCACATCAACGAGATTGCCGGCCACGAGGGGCGCGAGGTCACGCTCCGCGGCTGGCTGCACAACCGGCGCTCGAGCGGGAAGATCCACTTCCTGACGGTGCGCGACGGGACCGGCTTCGTGCAGGCCGTGATGTCGAAGGCGGCCGTCGGCGACGACCTGTTCCAGGCCGCGGACCACCTGGGCCAGGAGACCGCCGTGGCCGTCCGCGGCCTCGTGCGCGCCGACGCGCGGGCCCCCGGCGGCTTCGAGATCGACGTCCGGCACCTCGAGCGGGTCGGGGCGTCGCAGGACTACCCGATCACGCCCAAGGAGCACGGCGTCGAGTACCTGCTCGACCGCCGGCACCTGTGGGTGCGGGCCGCGCGCCAGCAGGCCATCCTGCGCGTCCGGCACGAGATCATCGACTGCATCCGCACCTTCTTCAACGGCCGCGGCTTCGTGCTGGTCGACACGCCGATCCTGACGCCGGCCGCGTGCGAGGGGACCACGACGCTGTTCTCCGTCCCGTACTTCGACCACGCCACCGCCTTCCTGACGCAGAGCGGCCAGCTCTACAACGAGGCCAACGCGATGGCGCTGGGGCGCGTGTACTGCTTCGGGCCGACGTTTCGGGCCGAGAAGTCGAAGACGCGCCGGCATCTGACCGAGTTCTGGATGGTCGAGCCGGAGATGGCCTACGCCACGCTCGACGACGTGACGGCCCTCGCCGAGGAGCTGGTCGCCGCCGTCGTGCAGGGGGTCCTCGACCGGCGCCGCCCGGAGCTGGAGGTGCTGGGGCGCGACACGGCCCCGCTCGAGCGCGTGCGCGCGCCGTTCCCGCGGGTGTCGTACGACGAGGCGGTCGAGCTGCTGCGGCAGGACGGCCGGGAGTTCGAATGGGGCGGCGACTTCGGCAGCCCGGACGAGACCGCGCTGGCCGGCCGCTTCGATCGGCCGCTCGTCGTGCACCGCTTTCCCACGGCCGCGAAGGCGTTCTACATGCAGCCCGACCCGGAGCGGCCCGAGCTCTCGCTCTCGGTCGACGTGCTGGCCCCGGAGGGCTACGGCGAGATCATCGGCGGGGGGCAGCGCGTCGACGACTACGACACGCTGGTCGACCGGCTGCGGGCCCACGACCTGCCGGCCGAGACCTTCGAGTGGTACCTCGACCTGCGGCGCTACGGCAGCGTCCCGCACGGCGGCTTCGGGATGGGCGTCGAACGCGTCGTCGCCTGGATCTGCGGCCTCGAGCACGTCCGCGAAGCTATTCCGTACCCGCGCCTGCTGTACCGGCTCACCCCGTAGGGGGTGCACGTCAGATTTGTGAGATGACTCTCAGGCGGCGTTCGCGGCTCGTCGCTCCCAGAAATCCTCGAAGCGGCCGCTGAGCTTGCAGCAGCGCAGGGCGATGATGGCGTTGGCCC
>CAZMWA010000310.1:0-16759 GCA_964569405.1 uncultured Vicinamibacteraceae bacterium
GGAAGACGATCGCCTCGTCGAGGATCAGGACGGCATGGTCCCAGCCGTGCGTCAGGTACCGGTGCGACGTCCACGTGACGTTGGGAAACTCCTCCCGTATCCGCCGCAGGAGCAGGGCTTCTTCCATGCGCGTCGCCAGCCTACAGCCAGTGCCGGACGGGCGTCGTCAGGAACGTCTCGACGTCGATGCCGTCGTCGCCTGACCATCGTGCTCGGCCGCTGAAGCGGCGGAGCAGCATGCGTCCCGGAGGCGCGGGCGTTCCGTGGTGGCCTGGCGCGCCGCGCACGGGCATAATGTGAGTCGACGCGGCCGGACGACAGAGCTACCGAGACGGGGGAACCCAATGGAGAGCGCCATGAACAGATGGATGCGTAACGTCGGCGTGATCGCGGTGACGGGGGCGGCCTGCATCGCACTGGCGGCCGCGCCTGCCGCGGCCCAGGAGCCGGGCGACGGCTGGACGGTGCCGCGGACGGCGCACGGGCAGCCCGATCTGCAGGGCGTGTGGGCCAACAACAGCGTGACGCCGCTCGAGCGGCCGGATGCGTGGGCCGGCAAAGCCACGTTGACCGACGAGGAGCTGGCCCAGTTGCGGACGGCGGCCGCCGAGGTGACCGCGAGCGGGCTGGACGCCCAGTTCGGCGACCAGTTGGTGCTGGCCGCGATCGCCGGGGTCAGCGACGCGGACTCGTACGACACCACGGGCAACTACAACCAGTTCTGGCTCGCCGACCGCGACTTCGACCACAACCGGACGTCGCTGATCGTCAGTCCGCCCGACGGCAAGGTTCCGGCGCGGACGGCCGACGCCGTGAGCGCGGGCCGCGGGCTGCCGCCGCCGATCATTGCGCCGAAGGCCGATACGTGGGCGGATCGCCCGCTGAGCGAGCGCTGCCTCACCTTCGGCGTGCCCAACCTGCTGGCCGGCTACAACAGCTATTCCCAGATTCTGCAGACCCGCGACCACGTCGTGGTCCTCATGGAGATGATTCACGACGCGCGCATCATCCCGATCGACGGACCGCCGCACGTGAGCGACGGCATCCGCCAGCTCCACGGCGACTCGCGCGGCCGCTGGGAGGGCGACACGCTCGTCGTCGAGACGACGAACTACTCCGCGCTGGGAGCGTTCTGGAGCGCCGGCGAGGGGCTGCGCATCACCGAGCGCTTCACGCGCGTGAGCGCCGACACGCTCCACTACGAGATCACCTTCGACGCGCCCGCGACCTGGACGGAGCCCTGGACCGTGCTCATCCCGCTGCGGCAGAGCCCGGATCCGCTGTTCGAGTACGCCTGCCACGAGGGCAACCTCGGCATGGAGGGCATCCTCTCCGGCTATCGCGCCGAGGAGCGGGCCGCCGGGGACGGATCCCGGTAGAGCCCGCGGCGTGCCGCAAGCACGCTGTCCGACGGACGGCGCGCCGCCACCCGCCGCGGGCGCGCCGTCCGTCAGTCCGTGGCCGGAACCCGCTACAAGCCGGCTCCCTCCGCCAGATAGCGACGGCCCGTCAGGACCATGGCGCCCAAGCCCAGCCACGTGGCCGCGAGCCAGCACAGCCCCCCGAGCCACGGCACCGCGAACAGCAGGTAGAGCACCAGGACGCCGATGGCCATCGCCACGTAGGGCGAAGGGTCGGGGCGGCCCGCGTTCGCGAGCAGCCGCTCCCCGACCCAGGCCGCGGCGGGGAGCTTGGCCAGGTACAGCGCCGCGCCGAACAGCAGCGTGACGATGATGCCGAGCGGCACGCCGACCAGGGTCAGCATCACGATCAGCGCGGCGATGGGGACGATCAGGAACGCGCCGAATCCGAGCAGTGCGCCGAGGGTGGTCTCCCCCTCGATCGCCGACACGAGCTGCCGCACGACGCGCGGGAACAGCGCGACGGCCAGCAAGCCGATGAGCAGCGCCGACCCGAGCTGCCAGCCCCAGAACCAGCTCCGGAAGACGCGGCCCACCCAACTGCGGTCCGAGTCGTCGTCGACCGGCTCCCGATGACGCACCGCCCCGCCCACCCGCGCGGCCTCTTCCGCGCTCAGGGGTGTCCGCGTCCGATAGTCGAGGTCGCCGTCGATGCGCGCGCCGGGCGCGAGCTCGAGCCGGTCGGCCATGACCCTGGCGTCGCCGCGCACCGTGCCGCGGACGATGATCTCCCCTGCCGCCACGCGCAGGTCCTGCTCCACCGTCCCCTCGACCTCGACGATGCTGCCGGTCGCCATCAGGCGGCCCCTGACGACGGCGTCCTCGAGGAGCTGCAGCCGGTTCCCCGCCGCGACCAGATCACCGTCGATCGTGGAGCTGACGGTCAACTGATCGCCGGCCACCCGGGTGGCGTCGCCCACCGGGCCGCGCAGGTCGATGGCCCTGCCGGCCGCCAGCACGTCGCCGTCGACCGCGCCGTCCACGAGCACCCGCTGCCCCAGCGCCACCAGATCGCCGGCCAGGCGCCCGTCGACACGGACCACCTCGGCCGCCGCGTAGAAGTCTCCCTCGCGGACCTCGCCGCTCGGAACCGTCACCTCGAGGCCCGCCTCGGCCCCCTGCGCGCCGGCCGGCGCGGGCATGCCTGCGACCCAGCCCCACAGCAGCAATCCGATCGACATCGCGCGAACCATAGTGTCTTCCCCCTTGCCTGCATGCTGCCGTCCTCGCACCGGGGGGCGCAACGCAATTGCGATGGGCGGTCGGGGAAAACGCGTGAGCGGTCGGCAGCGGCCGGTGGGCGGCCGCCCTCACCACGGGAATATCTCGCGCAGCAGGCGGGCCCGCCGGCGGGACAGCGGGACCGTGCCCGCGCCGGGACACACGATCGTGTAGGCGCCCGCGTCGGCCGGCCGAATCTCGGCAATCCGTCCGAGGTTGACCAGACGGCTCCGGTGCGCCCGAAAGAACCGGCCCGCGAGCTGCCGCTCCAGCTCGGACAGGGTGCGCTCGACCAGGAAGCGCCCCGCCGCGGTGCGGGCGAAGACCAGCGCGTCGTCCGCCTCGAACCAGACGATCTCGTCCGGGTCGAGCAGGAGGACGCGCGGGCCGCTGCGGGCACTGATGCGGCCGGGCCGGGGCGCCGCCGCCGGTCCCTCGCCGACCAGCCGCCGCAGCGCGTCGAGCTCGTCGAGGATCCGCCGGGCCGATCCGGCGCCGTCGATTTGCTCCCGCGCGCGTTCGAGGGCCTGGGCGAACCGCTGCCGGCCGACGGGCTTCAGCAGGTAGTCGACCGATCGCACCTCGAACGCCGGCACCGCGTAGCGGTCGTAGGCGGTGACGAATATGACGTGCGGGACGTGCCTGACGCGCCGCAGCACGTCGAAGCCGGTGCCCGCGGGCATCTGCACGTCGAGGAAGCACAGATCGGGCCTGGTCTCCTCTATCAGCCGGACCGCCGTCTCGGCATCGGCGGCCTCGCCCGCGAGCTCGAACTCGGGATGCGCGGCGAGCAGCCGTTTCACCCGGTCGCGCGCCGGCTTCTCGTCGTCGATGACGACGCAGCGGCGCTTCATGGCGCACGCTCCCCGGCGCCGGGGAACACCGCCGCGGCGGGCAGCGTCAGCCGGGCGCGGGCGCCCGCGCCGCCCGGCCCGGCGGAGAGCGTGAGGGCCGCCCGGCGACCGTAGGACGCCTGGAGCCGGCGGGCGATGTTGCCCAGCCCGTGGCCGGCGCGGATCAGCCCCGCTCCGTCGCGGGAGAGCCCGACCCCGTCGTCGGCCACGTCGATGCGCAGCAGCCCGCCGTCGAGGGCGGCGGAGATGTCGACGCGTCCGCCGCCCACCCGTGGCGCCAGCCCGTGTCCCACGGCATTCTCCACCAGGGGTTGGAGCAGCAGGCCGGGCATGCGCACCGCCAGCGAGTCCTGCTCGACATGCCAGCCGACCCGCAGGCGGTCGCCGAAACGGGCCTGCTCGATTCGCAGGTAGCCCCTGGTGAAGGCGATCTCGTCGCGCAGGGGAACCGGCGTGGCGTCGGCCGCGTCGAACGCGTAGCGGAACAGGTCCGCGAAGGTCTCCAGCAGCTCCTCCGCGGTGCGGGCGTCCGCCTCGAGTAGCGAGCTGATGGTGTTGAGGGTGTTGAAGAAGAAGTGCGGGTTGATCCGCGCCTGCAGCGCGGCCAGCTCGGCGCGCGCCGCCTCCTCGCGCAGCCGCGCCTCGACCAGACGCACTTCCCGCATCTCGCGCAGGGCGTCCTGCAGCCGCAGCCGCATCTCCTCGTAGCCGAGCACGACACCCCCGACCGCCAGCGCGAGGACGCTGTTGAGAGCGATGACCGCGACCGCAAGCCGCGGCTCGCGGAAGACGAACAGCGGGTAGACCGTGAGCACCGCGAGGCTGCCGAAGACCGCGCCCGACAGCAGGGCGAGGACGAGCAGCGGGAACCGGAGCAGGCCCGAGCGGCCCCGCAGGCGCGGAAACAGCCAGACGGAGCAGACCATCGCGGTCAGGCCCACGACGTTCGCGAAGAGCACGGAGATAACGAGGATCGGACGCTCGACGCCGTCACCCTGGACCACGCTCACCCCGAAGCCGACGGCGAGGCCGGCCAGACTGCTGGCCGCAATCCACAGTCCGGCGTGGCGTCCGAGGCGCCCGGCCGGACGGGAGAGGCTCACCGCACCCTCGCGAGGACGAGGGTGACGTCGTCGTGGGCGTCCACGGGGCCGCTCCATTGCAGCAGGGCGTCGAGCACGATCTCGATGACCGCATCGAGCGGACGCGTGCGGTGGGCGCGCAGCAGCTCGGCGAGCCTCGCCGCCCCGAACTCCTCGCCGTCGGGCGCCGGCGCCTCCGTGACCCCGTCGGTGAAGAGCGCCAGCAGGTCGCCCGGCGCGAGGGTCCGGGCGCCGGTGGCGTAGGTCGCGCTCTCGAACATCCCGAAGGGGAAGCCGCCTTCGTCGCAACGCGCCGTCTCCTGTTCCCGCACGAGGATCGCCGGCAGGTGCCCGGCGTTGGTGTAGGTCAGGCAGCGGGTCCCGCGGTCGAAGGTCGCGACGAACGCCGTCGCGTAACGCGCGGCGGAGGACGAGCCGAACAGCGCCTCGTTCAGGTCCGCGGCGAGCGCTCCCGGCGTTTCGGCCGTCGGGAAGCGGCTGCGCACCGAGGCCTGCAGGCTGGCCATGAGCAGAGCGGCGGAGACGCCCTTGCCGGACACGTCGGCGATGACCAGGCCCAGCCGGCCGTCGCGGTCCTGGAGGTAGTCGTAGTAGTCGCCGCCCACCGCGATGGCCGGCCGGCACACGCCGGCCAGCTCCAGCTCCGCGACGGGGGGCGCCGCGCGCGGGAGCAGCTCGCGCTGGACATCGCGGGCGACTCTCAGCTCGCGCTCGAGCGCATCGCGCTCGCGGAGGACGCGGTACGACGCCTCGATCTGGCGGCGCATCCGATCGTACGTGCCCAGCGCGACCGCGACCGCCGCCGCGAGCGCCGCGTTGAACGCCACGAGCAGCAGCGCCGCCCGGGGTCGGGCCAGCACGTAGAGCGGATCGATGTTGATGACGAGCGCCGAGCCGAAGATTGTGCCGGACACCACGATCAGCGCGTCGAGCACCAGGCTCAGCGCGCCGGGCAGCCGGGCCAGCAGCGGAAAGACCACCCGCGCGGAGATGAACGCGCTGTAGCCGACCACCTCGGCGAACAGCACGCTCAGCCGCAGGACGGGTCCGAACTCGGCGCCGGCCCCGAACGAGACGCCGGCCGCGAACACGACGCCCACCGCGAGCCAGGCGGCGGTCCAACCGGCCAGGAAGCGCCAGCCCGGAACGGCGACCGCCTGAACCGGACGGCCGGAGCCCGGGCCCTGCGTCACGGCGGGAGACCGGGTCGCGCTCACGAGGTGAGCGCCGGGAAGAGCGCGCCGCAGCGCCTGGTGATCGGCGCCACGGGCCTGCTGCCGGCCGGTGACGGTGCGGCGAACAGTCGCATCGCGACAGTTCCAGGGTACCACGAACGGTGCGCGGCCCGCAGCGCTCGCGGCGGCGCGCGCGCGGCGCGGCGCGAGCCGCGCCTGCTCAGCGCCCCGGCGCCCGATACTGGACCGTCTTCTTCACCGCGTGGTCGATCTCCTCGGGCGTCAGCAGGGGCGTCGTCCGGATGTTGAAGGCGCCGCTCGCGGTGGCCACCAGCGAGACGGTGGCGGCGGTCGTGTTGTCCGGGAGGTCGACGATCAGGTGCACGTCGCCCTCGCCGAAGCCGTAGTAGAACGCCTCGACGCTGCCGCCCAGCGACTTCATCAGCAGGTTCACCGCGGTGCGCCGCTTCGACCCGCCGTCCTGGAGCAACCCCTTGACCCCGGTATCCGTGAACGAAGCCTGAATGAGGTACTTCGGCAAAGCCCGCCTCCCTGAAGACAAACCCCGACTCTACCCCTCTGCGGCGCCCGGCTGTCAAGCCCGTCCGGCGTCCGCGGCGCGCGATGGTACAATGAGCGTCCCTTGACCAGACTTGCAGCAGCATCCGCCTGGACGTGGTGCGCCGTCCTCGTCGCGCTGGCGATCCCGCACCCGGCCGCGGCCCAGGAGCCGGCCGAGCCGGCGCTTCCCGAGAGCTTCGACGAGCCGATTCCGCTCTACACGTCGTCGCTCGGAACCTTCACCCGCCCGATCTCCTCGACCAGCGCGAAGGCCCGGCAGTACTTCGACCAGGGCTTCCAGTTGATGTACGCGTTCGCCAAGGAGGATGCCGCCCGGTCGTTCCGCGAGGCCCAGAAGCACGATCCGGACTGCGCCATCTGCTACTGGGGCGAAGCCTGGGCGTGGGGCTCGTACCTGAACGGGCCGATGCGCCCGGACGAGGCGCCCCGGGCCTACGCCGCCGCCCGGAAGGCGCTGCGGCTCGCGCCGCAGCATGCGAGCCCGAAGGAGCGGGACTTCATCGACGCGCTGGCGGTACGCTACGTCGCGGACTTCGACCCGGACACGCGCGTCGAGCAGGATCGCGCGTACGCCGACGCCATGCGCCAGGTCGCCGAACGGTATCCCCACGATCTGGACGCCGCCACGCTGTATGCCGACGCGCTCTTCCTGCTGGAGCCGCGCCGCGGTACCCGGGACCTCGACGACCCGAACGTGCAGCGCCTGCACGGCGTCCTCGAAGCGATCCTGGCGGTCGACATCCGCCATCCGGGCGCCTGCCACCTGTACGTCCACGCGACCGAGTCGACGGTCCGGCCCGAGAAGGCCGAGCCCTGCACCGAGCATCTCGGCAACTCCATCCCGGGGGCGAGCCACATCAACCACATGCCGTCGCACACGTGGAACGAGATCGGCCGCTGGGGCGACTCGGTGCGCGCGAACCTCCAGGCCTGGCACTCGGACCAGAAGGCGGAGAGCGGAGAGGGACTGGCGATCTATCCCTCCCACAACCTCCACATGCTGCTGTTCGCCGCCTCGATGGACGGCCAGGGCGCCGTCGCCATCCAGGCCGGCAGGGACTACGCGAAGCTGACCGACGATACGCTGTACCACGTCCTGACGCTGCTGCGCTTCGGCCGCTTCGACGAGATCGCCGACGTGACGGCGCGGCCCGAGAAGGAGGTCTCGGCCGGCCTGTGGGACTTCGCCCAGGGCTACGCCCACCTGCGCCGCGGCGAGACCGAGTTCGCCCGCGCCTATCTCGAGCGCGTCCGGGGCATCGCCGAGACGACGGACCAGCGCCTGCGCTTCCACCCGGGCCAGAGCATCCTCGACATCGTGGCCGCGATCCTCGAGGGCGAGATCCGGCTCGACGCCGGCGACCGGGACGGCGCCATCGCCGCGTTCGAGCGCGCCGTGGAGGTCGAGGACGGCCTGATGTACGACGAGCCGGAGCCGCTGCCCTTCGCGGCGCGGCACTGGCTGGGCGCGGCCCTGCTCGACGCCGGCCGCCACGCGGACGCGGAGCGCGTCTACCGCGACGACCTCGCGGACCATCCGCACAACGGCTGGTCGCTCTTCGGCCTGCAGGCCGCCCTCGCGGCGCAGGGCCGCTCGTCGTCCGAGGTCGACGACGACCTCGCGGCAAGCTGGGCGCGGGCCGACATCTGGCTGCGCGCGTCGCGGTTCTGACGACCGGCCCGCACGGGCGGGGCGGAGCCCGGGAGGATGATCCAGCTCGAGCACCTCACCAAGCGCTATGGGCCCGACGCGGTCGTGCGCGATCTCACGCTCACGGTCGACGACGGCGAGCTGTTGATCCTGCTGGGCGGCTCGGGGTGCGGCAAGACGACGACGCTGAAGATGATCAACCGGCTCGTGGAGCCCACCTCGGGTACGGTCCGGCTCGGCGGCACCGACACGTCGACCATTCCGCCGCACGAGCTGCGGCGCCGGATCGGCTACGTGTTCCAGCAGGTGGGGTTGTTCCCCCACATGACCGTCGCGGAGAACGTGGCCGTCACGCCGTCGCTCCTGGGCTGGCCTCCCGCGCGCACCCGGGCCCGCATCGACGAGCTGCTGGCGCTCGTGGAGCTCGACCCGGCGCTGGTGCGCGACCGGCGCCCGAACGAGCTGTCCGGGGGGCAGCAGCAGCGGGTGGGCGTCGCCAGGGCCCTGGCGGCCGGGCCGGCAGTGATGCTGCTCGACGAGCCGTTCGGCGCGCTCGACCCGCTCACGCGCGAGCGGCTGCAGGAATCGTTGCTGCGCATCCGCCGCGAGACCGGGCTGACCGCCGTGTTCGTCACGCACGACATGGCGGAGGCGCTGATGCTCGGCGACCGCATCGCGGTCATGCACGCGGGACGGCTCGAGCAGATCGGCACGCCGCACGACCTTCTGACCCGGCCCGCCTCCCCGTACGTGCGCGAGCTGATGGACACGCCGCGGCGGCAGGCGGCTGCCGTGGAACGCCTGTCCGGCGAGCCGACGGTGTGAGCGAGCAACTGGCCCTGCTGCCGGAGTACCTCACCGCGCATCTGCAACTGACCCTGATCGCGCTGCTGCTCAGCGCCGCCGTGGCGCTCCCGCTCGGTATCGCCGCGACCAGGGTGCGGCGACTCGAGCCGCCGGCGCTGGCTGTGGCCGGCGTCATCCAGACCGTCCCGGGTCTGGCCCTGCTGGCGTTGATGGTGCCGGTGCTGGCCGCCGTGGACCTGCAGAGCATCGGCTTTCTGCCCGCCATCTGCGGCCTCACGCTGTACGGCGTGTTCCCGATCCTGCGCAACACCGTGACCGGCATCAGCGGCGTGAGCCCGGTCTACAAGGAGGCGGCGCGCGGCGTGGGGATGACGCCGCTGCAGCAGCTCGCGCGGGTGGAGCTGCCGCTCGCCATGCCGGTGCTCGTGGCCGGGCTGCGCACCGCCACGGTATGGCTCGTCGGGATGGCCACGCTGTCGACGCCCGTCGGCGCGACCAGCCTGGGCAACTACATCTTCAGCGGGCTGCAGATACGCAACTACGTGGCGGTCATCGTCGGCTGCGTGGCCGCGGGCGGCCTGGCGCTCCTGCTCGACGGACTCGTGCGGACCGTCGAGGACGGGCTGGCCCGCCGGCGGCGGAGGCAGGTGGCGGCCGCCCTGGGCCTGGCCGTGCTCCTGTACGGCTACGCCGGCGTCACCCTGGTGGCTGCACGCTTCGACGCCGGCGAGCGCCCCGTGACGATCGGCTCGAAGCCGTTCACGGAGCAGTACGTCCTCAGCGCCGCGCTCGCGCGACTGGTGGAGCGCGAAACCGGCCGCCCGACGTCGCTCGTGCAGTCGCTCGGGTCGACCGTCGCGTTCGATGCGCTCGCCGCCGGCGAGATCGATCTCCTGGTCGACTACTCCGGCACGATCTGGGTCAACCAGATGCAGGGCGGCGACTCGTTCCCGGGCCGCGCGGCGCTGAACGACCGCGTCCGCCGCTTCCTCCGCGAGCAGCACGGCGTGACGCTCGCCGCCATGCTCGGGTTCGAGAACACCTACGCGGTCGCCGTCCGCCGCCAGGACGCCGAGCGCCTCGGCCTGCGGGCCATCAGCGACCTCGCCGCCGCCGCCCCGCGGTTCGTCTTCGGCAGCGACTACGAGTTCTTCGCCCGGCCCGAATGGCCGTCCGTCCGCGACACCTACGGGCTCGCCTTCCGCCAGCTGCGGTCGATGGACGTGTCGCTGATGTATCAGGCGGTGGGCACCGGCGAGGTCGACGTGATCACGGCCTACGGCACCGACGGGCGCATCGACGCCTTCGACCTGCAGGTGCTCGAGGACGATCGCGGCGCCATCCCGCCGTACGACGCCCTCGTGCTGGCCGGTTCCCGCATCGCGCGCGCCGCGCCGGACGTCCTGGCGGCGGTGGCCCGTCTCGAGGGCGCGATCAGCGCCGACGGGATGCGCGCGATGAACTTCGCGGTCGACGAGGCCGGCGAGCACCCGTCCCGCGTCGCCGAGCGCTTCGTCCGCACACTGCCGTGACGGGACGGCGGGAACCACTCAAGGCGTTCGGCCGGCGGCGGGCGTCGGCGGGGGGAGCGTCCGGGGGTTCGCGTCCAGCATGACGGCGACCCAGCGGAAGTCCCTCGTGTTCTCGAGCGCGATCTTGACCACCATCGTGAGGGGCACCGAGAACAGCATGCCGATCGGCCCCCACACCCAGCCCCAGAAGACCAGCGAGACGAACACCACCAGCGCCGACAGCCCCAGCCGCCGCCCCATCAGCGTCGGCTCCACGAGATTGCCGAAGACGACGTTGATGACCAGGTAGCCGAGCGCGACCACGCCCGCGCGGGCGAAGCCGAACTGCAGGGCGGCCAGCACCACCGCGGGCACCGCCGCGATGACCGACCCCAGCGTCGGAATGAAGTTGAGGAAGAAGGCCAGCAACCCCAGCAGCAGGGCGAAATCGAGACCCAGCAGCGCCGCCCACGCGCCCAGCAGCAGGCCGGTGACCGCGCTGATCGTCGACTTGATGACCAGATAGCGCTGCACCTGCCACGTCATCCGCCGCAGCGGCAGGAACTGTGTCCCCTCGCCGAACGCCGCGCGCAGCTTCGCGCTGAACCCGACCGCTTCCATCAGAATGAAGGCCACGGTCAGTAGCACCAGGAAGGTGTTGGAGGCGAACGACGCGACGGCGCCGAGCGTCCCGCCCAGCAGATCGAACACCCCGCTGACCGGCAGCAGGTCGAGCGCGCGCCAGTCCTGCACCGGGACGCCGGTCCCGCTGGCCAGCCGCAGGCCCGATTCGAGCAGGGCCTGCAGGCGCGCCTGATAGCGGGGCGCCGCGGCGCCGAACTCGTTGACGGAGCCGCCGACGATGAGGCCGAAGACGCCGACGACGCTCACGGCCGCCAGGATCGTGCACAGCGCCGCCAGGGGGCGCGGCACGTGCCAGCGTTGCAGCCAGCCCATCAGCGGCGCGCTGACCACCGCCAGGAAGACCGCGACCAGGAACGGCAGGACGAGCTCGGCGGCGGCCCGCAGACCGGCCACGACGACCACGAGGCAGGCGGCCGCGACCAGAAACCGCATGCCGGCGTCGCTGTAGGGGTGCTGCGTGTCGCTCATGGCTCGCGCTCGAACAGCGTCAGCGCGAATCGCGATTCCGGCTCGATCCACTGCGCGCGCCGCACGAAGCCCGCGCGCGCGCCCAGGGCGATGATGCCCTCCGGCTCGTACTTGTAGACGCTCTCGGTCCAGATTCGCTCGCCCTCGGCGACGTCGACGCAGCAACCCGCGCCCCGGACGCAGACCAACTGGTCGGCGAGGCTCTCGAGGTGCACCTCGACGCGCGAGGCGTCCGCGTTCCACAAGACCCGGTGCTCGAACAGGTCCAGGTCGAAGTCGGCGTCGAGCTCGCGGTTCAGCCGCACCAGCAGGTTCCGGTTGAAGGCCGCGGTGACGCCCAGCGGATCGTCGTAGGCCGCCACGAGCGCCGCCTCCGACTTGACGAGGTCGGCGCCGAGCAGCAGCCGGTCGCCCGGCCGGCAGCGGCTGCGTATCTCGCTCAGGAACCGATCGGCCTCCTCGGACGAGAGATTGCCGATGTTCGAGCCGAGGAACAGCACGAGCGCCCGGCCGGCGCCGCCGGGCCGCTGCAGCGCCGCCCCCAGACCGGCCTCGTAGGCAGCCCGGTGCGTGGTCAGCAGCACCCCCCGGTGACGCGAGAGCGCCTGCACCGACTGCGCGAGCGCCGTTTCCGAGATGTCGACGAGGTGCACGTCCGTCGGGCGCCCCCCTGCGGCGGACAGCAGCATCGACAGCTTGGCCCCGCTGCCGCAGCCGAGCTCCACCACGGTGTCGCAGGCGCCCGGCCCGCGCATGATGGCTTCGGCGTGCGCCGCCAGCAACGCGCACTCGCCGCGCGTGATCGTGTACCAGGGCAGCTCGCAGATGGCCTCGAACAGGCGCGACCCGAGCGCGTCGTAGAGATACTTCGCGGGCACCTGCTTGGGGCGGCGGGCCAGCCCCTCGGCAATATCGCGGGCCAGCTCGACGGTCGGATCGGCAGCGAGCGTCGCGGCCGGGCTCGAAGGCTCGTGCATCCGGCTCAGCGAGCGTCGCGCGCGCACCGGAAGGTGGCGTACATGTACGGGTAGTGCGGCCGGAACCAGTTCCGGAAGCTGCGCCTGACCAGGCCGCGGCCCGTGGCCGGCGACGCGCCCTTGACCACGAAGTGCTCGCCGTCGAAGAAGTCGGCCGAGTACTCCGGATAGGACGCCATCGCCGCGAACCCGGGAAAGCCGTGGAACACGGTCGACGTCCACTCCCAGCCGTTGCCGACGAGGTCCTCGATGCCCCAGGCGCTGGCGCCGGCGGGATACGAGCCGACGGGGACCGGATCCCAGTGCCGGAAATCGAAGTTGCCGCGCGTGGCGTCGGGCTCGCCCGCCCCCCACGGCTGCGGCCGCTCCGCGCCGCCGGGCGCGCCGTAGGCCGCGCGGTGGAACTCCGCCTCGGTCGGCAGGCGCAACCCCTGCCAGGCGGCGTAGGCCGCCGCCTCGTCGTGCGTCACGTAGACCGGCCACGACAGGGGCAGCGGCAGCCGCTCGAACATCCCGCGCCACGTCCAGCCGCCGCCGTCCCGCTCCCAGAACAGCGGGTGCTCGCGGCGCCCCTCCTGCCGCCGCCGCCACGCGGCGGATGTCCAGACTTCGCGATTCGCGTAGCCCCCCGCGTGGACGAACGCGAGGTAGTCCTGGTTCGTCACGTTGTGGCGCTCGATCTCGAACGCCGGCACCTCCTGCACGACGCAGGTCGGAAACTCGTTGTCCCAGCCGAAGGGCACGTCGTCGACGTCGCTGCCGAGCGTGGCGCGGCCGGCGGGCACCAGCACCCGGTCGCGCGCCGGCACCGCACCCCCGAGGACCGCGGCGGCGCCCGCCGGACGCCGCTTCCGTTCGAGCGGCAGCCGGTGCCACATGTACAGCAGCGTCTCCTGGTGCATGACCTCGTGCTCGAGCATCGTGAACACGCCCTGGCCCCGGTTGAGCACCGGGTTGGCGTCGCCCTCGATGACACCGTTCTCCAGCGTCTCGAGAATCGCCCGATCGGCCTCGCGGGCGTAGCGCTGGACCGTGCCGCGGTCCGGCCAGCTGTCGATGGCGGAGCTTGCCGCCGCCTCCCGATCGCCCGGGTCGATGCCCCGCGCGAACAGCACCTCCAGGTCGCGGTCGATCCCGGCGTGGCCCAGGCCCTTCTTGAGGAAGCAGTTGACGCTGAACGCCGGAATGTGCCCTTCGTAGAAGACGAGCGGGTGCCGCAGGGGAATCGGCCTCTCGTAGTACGCCGCGCCGTCGACCAGCTCGAACAGCGCGGCGGTACGGGCGCGGGTGTCGTGGTACGCGTCGATGGCCGCCTGACGGTGCAGGCGGCCATCGGGCCGGATGTGCGCGTTGTTCATCGGCGCCCTATGGTACAGGAAGTCGTCGGCGGCAGGTATGCTACTGTTGTGGTCGTCACGTCACCGCATGCCGCGAAAGTGGCGGAACTGGCAGACGCGCCGGACTTAGGATCCGGTGGCCGAGAGGCCATGGGGGTTCAAGTCCCCCCTTTCGCACCAACCGGCCCGCGCCGCCCCGGCAGCGTCCACGGCCCCCTGTCGACGACATGAAGGCGGAGTTCACGGACCTCAGCGACACCCGCACGCGCGTCGCGGTCGAAGTGCCGTCGACCGACGTCGATCGCGAGATCGAGCGTCTGTCCCAGCGCTATCGACGCTCGGCCCGCGTCCCCGGCTTCCGGCCCGGCAAGGCGCCGGCGCGCCTGATCCGGCAGCGGATGCACGAGCAGATCCTGCAGGAGGTCGCCGAAGGCCTCGTCGAGAAGGCCGTCGACGAGGCCCTCCGCGAGCGCGGGGTGGAGCCGCTGGAGACCCCGTCCGTCCGCGACGTCAACGTCGAGGAGGGCCGGCCGCTGACCTTCACGGCCACCTTCGAGACGCTGCCGCCGGTGGACGCGGGCGACTGCCGCGGCCTGACCGTGCGACGCACGCCGATCGAGGTCACCGACGCCCAGGTGGCGGACGCCCTCGACGAGCTGCGGCGGCAGGCGGCGCGCGCCGAGCCGGTCGAGGACCGCGGCGTGGCCATCGGCGACACCGTCACCGTCGACCTCGAGCGGCGCAGCGTGCCGGCCCCGGACGCCGCGTCCCCGCCGGCGCCGCCGGAGCGGCACGCGGGAGTCCAGATCGAGGTGGGCGCCGAGGCCAACCCGCCGGGCTTCGACGCCCACGTCGTCGGCCTCGAGGTGGGCGCGGAGCGCACGTTCACCGTGCGCCATCCGGCGGGGGGCGACGCCCCGGAGCCGGCCGGCGCGGACGTCGAGTACCGCATCCGCCTGCAGGCGATTCACCAGCGCGTCCTGCCTGCTCTCGACGACGAGTTCGCCCGCTCGCTCGGCGAGTACGACACGGTCGACGCGTTGCGGCGGCAGGTGACGGACGACCTCGCCGCCCAGGCGGAGCGGGAGACCGACCGGCGCACGCGCGACGGGCTGCTGGTGCAACTGGCGGCCCGGCTGCCGGGCGAGGTGCCCGAGGCCCTGGTGACCCGCGAGCTCGACCGCCGCGTCGAGCGTCTCGCCTCGCAGCTCGTCGCCCAGCGGGTCGACCCGCGGCGGGCGGGCATCGACTGGGAGGAGTTCCGCGCCGGGCAGCGCGGCGCCGCCGTCGATGCGGTGAAGAGCACGCTGGTGCTCGACGAGATAGCGCGGCAGGAGGGCATCGAGGCGACCGAGGACGACATCGCCGGGCAGATCGAGCGGCTGGCGGCCCGCACCAACCGCGGGACCGCGGCCATGCGCGCCCTGCTCGACAAGGAGGGGGGCGTCGCGCCGCTGGCCGTCGGCATCCGGCGGGAGAAGACGATCGAGTTCCTGCTGGCGCATGCTACGATCGTCGTCGCGTGACCGCGGGCTCCCGCCGCGCGAGCGCGCCCCACGACAGGCCGCCGCCCCGGAGCGACGCTGCAGGCGCGGACGACGGCGGCCGCAACCGAGAACGACATGCCCGACTCGCAACTGCAACTGATCCCGATGGTCGTCGAGCAGACCAATCGAGGCGAGCGCGCCTACGACATCTACTCGCGGCTGCTCAAGGACAGCATCGTCTTCATCGGCGCGCCGATCGACGACGCGCTGGCCAACCTGGTGATTGCCCAGATGCTGTTCCTGGAGGCCGAGGACCCGGATCGCGACATCCTGCTCTATCTCAACAGTCCCGGCGGCTCGATCTCGGCCGGCTTCGCCATCTACGACACCATGCAGTTCATCAAGCCGGACGTGCAGACCTACTGCATCGGCCAGGCGGCGTCGATGGCCGCGGTGCTCCTCGGCGCCGGCGCCAAGGGCAAGCGCTACTCGCTGCCCAATTCCCGCATCATCATTCATCAGCCCCTGATGACCGGCCTCGGCGGCCAGGCCACCGACATCGACATCCACGCGAAGGAGATCCTGCGCATGCGGGCGCGGCTCAACGAGATCCTGTCGGCGCATACCGAACAGCCGCTCGAGCGCATCGCGGAGGACACCGAGCGCGACTACATCATGAGCGCGGAGCAGAGCCGCGAATACGGTATCATTGACCAGGTCATCGAGCGGCGGGGCTGAGCGGCGGTTCGTCCATGGCGAAAAAGAGCGGCGAAAGCGAAGTGTTGCGGTGCTCGTTCTGCAACAAGGACCAGAACGACGTCCGCAAGCTGATAGCCGGCCCCACGGTGTTCATCTGCGACGAGTGCGTCGACGTCTGCAACGACATCATCGCCGACGACAACCGGTCGGAGGCCAAGACCGGGCCGCGCGCCGCGCTGCCCGTCCCCCAGGAAGTCAAGAAGTTCCTCGACCAGTACGTGATCGGCCAGGAGCGCACCAAGAAGAAGCTGGCGGTCGCGGTCTACAACCACTACAAGCGGGTCGAGATCCAGAAGCAGTCCAAGAACCGCAACGAGCCCGAGCTCACCAAGTCGAACATCCTGCTGATCGGGCCGACCGGCACCGGCAAGACGCTGCTGGCCCAGACCCTGGCCCGGCTGCTCGCGGTGCCCTTCACGATCGTCGACGCCACCACCCTCACCGAGGCGGGCTACGTCGGCGAGGATGTCGAGAACATCATTCTCAAGCTCCTGCAGGCGGCCGGCGGCGATGTCGACAAGTGCCAGCAGGGCATCATCTACATCGACGAGATCGACAAGATCTGCCGCAAGGACGAGAATCCTTCAATCACCCGCGACGTGTCGGGCGAGGGCGTGCAACAGGCGCTGCTGAAGATCCTCGAGGGGACCGTGGCCAACGTGCCGCCGCAGGGCGGGCGCAAGCATCCCCACCAGGAGTTCTTCCAGATCGACACGACCAACGTGCTGTTCATCTGCGGCGGGGCCTTCGTGGGGCTCGAC
>CAZMWA010000311.1:0-4645 GCA_964569405.1 uncultured Vicinamibacteraceae bacterium
CTGGATATTCGTCGGCGTAACGGCGGCGGCGCTAGCCGGCGCCGGCCAGCTTCAACCGCAGGCGCAGCAGGCGCCGGCCGACGCGGCGCACGCCGCGGTGGCCGGGGAGCCCGCGGCCGCAGCGATCGGCTCGGCCGCGGCGGGTCGCGCGCTGCTGGACCGCTACTGCGTGGCGTGCCACAACGAGCGGCTGCGCACGGCGGACCTGACGCTGGACACGTTGAGCCTGACGGACGTCGGCGACGCGCCGGCCGTCTGGGAGCACGTCGTGCGGCGCCTGCGCGCCGGCGCCATGCCGCCCGCGGGCCGCCCGCGCCCGACCGCCGCCGCGTCGCACGCCTTCGTCGCGTGGCTCGAGACGGAGCTCGACGACGCGGCGCTGGCCGCTCCCGATCCGGGCCGCCCGACCATCCACCGGCTCAACCGGGCCGAGTACGCCAACGTCATCCGCGACCTCTTCGGCCTCGAGATCGACGTCAACGGCCTGTTGCCCGCCGACGACGAGCAGCACGGATTCGACAACATCGCCGAGGTGCTCTCCGTTTCGCCGACGTTGATCGAGCGCTACCTGGCGGCGGCCCGGCGCATCAGCCAGCTCGCGGTCGGCGACCTCGGCCTGCGGCCGGCCGGCGCGGTCTATCCCGTGCACGGCGCGCTGGACCAGGACGGGACGGTCAGCGACGACCTGCCCTTCGGCTCGCGGGGCGGCGTGGCCGTGCACCACAACTTCCCGGTGGACGGCGAGTACATCATCCGCATCGGGCTCCGCAAGCAGGAGTACGGCTACGTGCGCGGCCTGGGCCGGCCGCATCGGATGGACGTGCGCGTCGACGGCGCGCTGGTCGGCACCTTCACGGTCGGCCGCGAGTGGGAGCCGGAGCAGTTGCCGCCGATGGGCTACGCGGGCAAGTTCGACCAGGTGTACGGCACGCACTCCTTTCCGGAGTGGGAGGCCTACGCGCTGACCGCGGACAGGGGGCTGGAGGTCCGCACGACGGTCAAGGGCGGACGCCGCGTGGTCGGCATCTCGTTCGATCGGCAGTCGGCGCTGCCCGAGGGCATCCTGCCCCTGCCGCTCGACCGCTCGACCTACTCCTACGCGCAGGACGAGCTGCAGGCCGGCAACCCGGCGGTCTCCGGCGTCCAGGTCATCGGTCCCTACCACCCGAGCGGGGCCGCCGATCTGCCGGGCCGCGCGAAGCTGCTCGGGTGCCAGCCGGCGGGGGACGCGGCGGCCGAGGAGGCCTGCATCCGGACCGCGCTCGCCACCCTCGCGCGCCGGGCGTACCGCCGGCCGGCGACCGCCGCCGACGTGGACACGCTGCTCGCCTTCTATCGCGACGGGCGCGCGGAGGGGAGCGTCGACGCCGGCCTGCGGGCGGCGCTGGAGCGCCTGCTGGTCGACCCCGAGTTCCTGTTCCGCATCGAGACCGATCCGCCGGACGCGCGGGCCGGGACGGCCTATCGCATCAGCGATCTGGAGCTGGCGTCGCGGCTGTCCTTCTTCCTCTGGAGCAGCATCCCGGACGACGAGCTGCTCGGCGTCGCGGCCCGCGGCGAGCTCGGCGACCCGGCCGTGCTGGATCGGCAGATTCGGCGCATGCTCGCCGACGACCGCTCGCGCGCGCTGGTCGAGAACTTCGCGGGCCAGTGGCTGCAGCTCCGCAACCTGGAAACGGTGGTCCGGCCCGGCGATCCGTACTCGCGGACGTTCGACGAATCGCTGCGGCAGGGGCTGCTGAGCGAGACGAAGCTGTTCATCGACAGCATCCTGCGCGAGGATCGCGGCCTGCTGGAGATCCTCACGGCCGACTACACCTTCCTCAACGAGCGCGTGGCGCGGCACTACGGGCTGCTGGACGTGCAGGGCAGCCATTTCCGGCGCGTCGCCCTGCCGGCATCGAGCCCGCGCCGCGGCCTGCTCGGCCACGGGAGCGTGCTGACGCTCACCTCCCACGCCATCCGGACCTCGCCGGTCAATCGCGGCAAGTGGATTCTCGTCAACATCCTGGGGACGCCGCCGCCCGATCCGCCCGCCAACATCCCGGCGCTGGACGACCGCAAGACCCAGGCCAAGGTGGCGACGCTCCGCGAGCGGATGTCCCGGCACCGGGCGAATCCGGCGTGCGCGAACTGCCACAACATCATCGATCCGGCCGGGTTCGCCCTGGAGAACTTCGACGCGGTCGGCCGCTGGCGGGTGGTGGACGAGTCGTTCAACACCATCGACGCCTCGGGCGCGTTGCCCGACGGCACGCGGTTCGACGGTGTCGGCGACCTGACCGCGGCGCTGATTCGCCGTCCGGAGCGCTTCGTGACGACGGTGACGGAGAAGCTGCTGACCTACGCGCTCGGGCGCGGCCTGGAGCACTACGACATGCCGGCCGTGCGGCGCATCGTCAAGGAGGCGGCCGGAGACGACTACCGCTTCCAGACGATAGTCACCGGCATCGCGGGCAGCTATCCGTTCCTGCACCGGCGCGCCGGCGGCGCCGCGGGCGCGGCGACGACGGCGGCGTCGCGCTGACGCGCAGCAAGACGCGCAACATGAGGAGCTGGCAACCGTGATTGTTACCAGAAAGAGCCTGCCACGGCGGACGGTGCTGCGCGGACTCGGGGCCGCCATCGCGCTGCCGTTTCTCGACGCGATGGCCCCCGCGCTGACGGCCGTCTCGAAGACGGCGGCGTCGCCCACGCCCCGCATGGGGTTCTTCTACGTGCCCAACGGCATGTTCCTCCCCAGCTTCCATCCGCAGGGCGACGGCGGGACGAGCTTCGAGCTCACGCCGACGCTGAAGCCGCTCGCGGCGTTTCGCGACCAGATCGTGGTGGTCAGCGGCCTGAGCAACAGCGGCGTGGTCAGCACGAACGAGGGCGGCGGCGTCCACACGCGGGCGCACGGCGGCTGGCTGAGCGGCGTGCTGCCGAAGCGGACCGAGGGCGCCGACCTGCGCGCGGGGAAGACGCTCGACCAGTACGCGGCAGACAAGCTGGGGGCCGACACGTCGCTCCGCTCGCTGGAGCTGACGATCGATTCCAACTACCAGGTCGGCAACTGCGAGAACGGCTACAGTTGCGCCTACATCAACTCCAGCTCGTGGCTGACGGCCACCACGCCGCTGCCCCACGAGCGGGACCCGCGCGTGGTGTTCCGCCGCCTGTTCGGCGACGGCGGGAGCGTGGCGGCGCGGCTGACGCAGATGCAGACCGACCGCAGCATCCTCGACTCGGTGTCCGACAGCCTCGCGCGCCTGGAGCGGCGCCTGGGCCTCGGCGACCGCACCACCGTGGACGAGTACCTGGACTCGGTGCGCGAGATCGAGCGGCGCATCCAGCGCGCCGAGGTGCACAACGCGACGACCCCGCTGCCGTCGCTCGAGCAGCCGACGGGCGTGCCGGACGACTACGAGGAGCACGTCGGGCTGATGCACGACCTGCTGGTCCTCGGCTTCCAGGCCGACGTCGCGCGCGTGAGCTGCATGCAGATGGCCCGCGAGCTCAGCGGGCGCTCGTATCCGGGCATCGGCGTTCCGGAGGGGCACCACACGGTCTCGCACCACCAGCTCGACCAGCACAACATCGCCCAGTACACGAAGATCAACACGTACCACATGACCCTGTTCGCGCGGCTCCTCGAACGGATGCGGAGCACGCCGGACGGCGACGGCACGCTGCTGGACCACAGCATCCTGCTGTGGGGCGCCGGCATGGGCGACGGCGATCATCACACGCCGTACAACCTGCCCATCACGCTGGCGGGCGGCGGCTGCGGCACGCTCAAGGGCGGGCGGCACCTGAAGTACGCGCTGCACACCCCGTTCATGAATCTCGGGCTGAGCCTGCTCGAGAAGGTCGGCGTGCACGTGGACCGCATCTCCGACAGCACGGGGCCGCTGGCCGATGTCTGAGCGCGTCATGACTGCCAGGACGAGGATGCCGCTGCTGGCGGTGCTGCTCGGCGGCGCCGGCGTGATCGTCGCCGGTCTGGCCGCCGGCGCGGCGGCGGAGGCGGCGGCGCGCGGCGATGCGCCGCTGATCGCGGCCGTCAAGGCGGTGGACGTCGACCGGGTGCGTGCGCTGGCGGCTGATCCGGCCGTCGACGTGAACGCGGCGGCCCCCGACGGCGCCACGGCGCTGCACTGGGCCGTGCACCGCGACGACCCGCGGCTGGTCGAGCTGCTGATCGCGGCCGGCGCGGACGCGGCGGCGGCCAACCGCTACGGCGTGCAGCCGATTGCCCTGGCCGCCGAGAACGGGAACGCCGCCGTCCTCGGTGCGCTGCTCGCGGCCGGCGCCGATGCCAACGCCGCGCTGCCGGGCGGCGAGACCGCGCTGATGACCGCGGCCCGGACCGGGCGGCCGGATGCCTTGCGTGTGCTGCTCGCACACGGCGCGGACGTCAACGCGCGCGACGCGACGCACGGGCAGACGCCGCTGATGTGGGCCGCCGCGCGCGGCCACGCGCGGGCCGTTCACGTGCTGGCGGAGGCCGGCGCCGAAATCGACGCCCGCACCACCGGCGAGGCGCAGCCCCCGAGCCGGCGCTACATCTTCGCGGTGCCGTCGGTGACCGGGTTCACGCCGCTGATGTTCGCCGCCCGGGGCGGCCACCTCGGGGCGGTCGCCGCGCTGCTCGACGCGGGCG
>CAZMWA010000312.1:0-28730 GCA_964569405.1 uncultured Vicinamibacteraceae bacterium
CTCCCGCCTAGGCGCGCTGTGCGCGCCTTGCGCCGACTTCAGTCCGCCGCGCGACCCACCCGGATGACGTCGCCGCCGGCGCGGATGACGATGGCGTCGTCCACGGCGGCGAAGCCGGTCACGGGCGCATCGACCGACAGGTGGTTCGTGGCGACTACCTGCGGCTGCTCGGCCGACGCGCGGAGCACCTGGGTGATGCCTCGCGTCGTGAAGAAGTAGACGAGGCCGTCGTGGCCCAGCGGCGTCGCCCAGGTCGACGCGGGCAGGCGGTGGGTCCATTGCACGGTCCCGGAATCCGGCGCCAGGCAGCGCGCGGCGCCGGCCGGATTGACCCAGTAGACGCAGTCGCGGTAGGCGAACGGCGAGCCGAAGTTGGACGTCGAGCCGGCCGTCCACGCCACCTCACCGCCGTCCTGCGCGCCGGTTCCCGGCCGGCGCAGGGCGAGGTTGGCCGGGACGCGCAGCCCGCCGACGATGACGAGGTCGTCCGTGATGGTGGGCGATGGAACGAAGTTGCCCTCGAGATCGGCAAACGACCAGCGCAGCTCGCCGCTGTCGGGGTCGAAGCCCTCGATGCGGCCGGCGGCGCTGACGACGATCTCGCGGCCGTCGGGCGTGAGCACCGGGGTGCTCCAGGCGACGCCCGCTTCCCGGTCGGCCTTCCACAGGGTGTCGCCGGTGTCCGGCGCGACCGCCAGCAGGTACGAGTACGTGCGGCGCGTGAGCAGCACCACGACCGCGCGTTCGGTCAGGAGCACGGAGTTCCCGACGCCGTGGTTGCCGCCGACCGACCCGTAGTCGCCGCTCAGATTCCGGTGCCAGACGGTGTCCCCGTCGTGCGTCAGGGCCAGCAGGTCGCCGCTCGCGAAGAAGGCGTAGAGGCGGTCGGCGTCCACTGCCGGCGTCGGCGCGCCCTTCGAGACGTAGTCGTTCCATTCGAGCGGCTCTGATGCCTCGAACCTCCGCCGCCAGCGCTCGGCGCCGTCCTCGAGGCCGACGGCGCTGACCCAGAGGGTCTCCTTCAGCGCCCCCTCGATGGACGTGAGGAAGATGATGTCGTCCCAGATCACCGGGCTCGACTGCCCGAACCCGGGGGTGGTGGCGCGCCATGTCACGCTCTCGTCGGACCAGGTGCGCGGCAGGCGCGCCGCACGGCTCACGTTCGGCTCGGCGCCGCCGCGGAATCCGGGCCAGCGGCTCGCGCCCTGGCCGGCGCTTCCGGCAGCGGCCTCCGCGGCAGGCCGCACGACGTCGATAGCCGTCACGTGACCCCCGCGCGCCGAGCCGCCGACGCCGAGCAGGTAGCCGTCGAACGGGACGAGCCGGTGCATGAACCGCGGCCGCTCCAGCGTGGCCGCCAGCTCCCAGGCGTCGCCCCTGCCTGTCAGGCGGTAGACCTTGCCGTCGGCCTGGCTGATGAAGATGCGGCCGTCGTGGCTCGTGGCCCCCACGCCGAATCCCTGCAGTTGTCCCGCCTCCGGCAGGTCGGGTCCCGCGGACCAGGCGCCGGTCGCCGCGTCGAGAACGTCGACCCGCAGGGCGGCCCCAGCCGCCGGCCTGAGGCCGCCCAGTGCGTAGATGCGCCCCGCGGCAGTGCCGGCCGCGAGCGCGCGGCGTTCGAAGGGGGCCGGGATCTCCCGCCACGCGGTCCCGCCGTCGAGGTCGAGAGCCAGGACGCTGTCGGCCCAGACGGGCTCCCGGTCGCGCCCGCGAAGCTCCCATCCGCCTACGACATAGAGCGTGCCGCCGGTCACCACCGCGTCGTGCGAGGAGCGTCCCGCCGGCAGATCGGGCAGCGGCTCCCACCGCGCCGCCGCCACGTCGTAGCGGGCCGCCGAGCGGCTCGAGCGCAGCACCTCCGGTTCGGCGGCAGTCGTGTTGGTCGCCGTCATGCCGCCGACGCGATAGACGTAGGCGCCGTCGGATGCCAGGACGGTCCCCTGCAGGAGCGGTCCCTGCGGCAGGTCTTCCCAGGTCTGGCCGGCCTGGAGGACCAGCCGGCGGAAACCCGGGCTGATGTTCTCGATGGAGTGCGCGTGGACCCGGCCGACGTGACCGCCGTAGACGTAGAGCGCCCCGTCGTGGGCGACGGCGCCGAAGCTCGCCACGGCGTCGATCAGATCGGGCGGACGCCAGCCGTCGAGCGTGTTGTCCTGCGCGGCGGCGGGGAGCCACGCGGCAAGCAGCAGCCCGGCCGCGACGAGGGTGCGGAAGCGCAGCGCTGTGGGACGAGTCATGATGCTCTCCTCTTGAGATTGAGTCTCAGTATCAGTTTTCGGATTGTATATCCGACCAAATTGGTCGGTCAAGGGCAAATGAAAGTTGCCGGGGGAGGGACGGTTGCGGCCGGGCCCGGGGCGGCGCGCGCTGCCGGCCGGCCCGGCCGCCGGTGGTCAGCGGAGCGTCTGGAGCCGGTTCTCGACCCGCAGCACGCCCTGGGTCTGCCCCACGATGCGCTGCATCTCGATCAGCTCGATCTGGCCCTGCACGTAGCCGACGAGCAGCACGATGCCGTTGTCGATGACGATGTGGAACGGCGGGTTCGGCATCCGCGCGAGCCGCTCGAAGTGCGTGTTGCGAGCGAGCTGGCGCATGATGGACCGGCGCAGCCGCCGGTCGCTCTGCGACGTCGACAGGGTCTCGATGGTGCTCTGGACGTCCTGCACGCCCTCGATCTTCGCCACGCGCTCGAACAGGTCGCCACTCTTGTCGCGGTCCGGCGTGACCCACCCGGCGAGCTGGACGTTGCCGTTCTGCACGCGCCCGTTGATGAAGTCCCAGATGGTGTAGTGCGGATAGCGCTGGACGACCCGGGCGACTTCCTGGGCCAGGTCGTTGTCGTCCTCGGGCTCCGGCAGCTCCAGCTCGCTGGCGACGGTCTCGATGCCGTCGACGTCGAGCGTCCGCTCGATCGCCCGATGCTTGACCCAGAAGGACTCGACGATCCCGGTCAGCGTCGCTTCGCTGCCCTGGACGGATACCTCGATCCGCCGCAGATCGCGTTCGTCGTGCAGCGTTTCCCGGACCTCTCGCTCCAGGTCCTCCGCGGTCTGGGCCGCTCCCGCCGGCGCCCCGGCCAGCGATCCGATGAACATGACGCACGCAACGACGACGGTTCGAACGCTCGGCGCTTTCATGGTGACCTCCACCAGGCAACTGCGGCTGGCACGGCTCGCGGCCATACTTCCGTTGTATCACAACGATCCGCCGCCGGTCCAAGCGCCGGCCGGCTCGCGCGACGACTCAGGAAGCAGGGGCCCTGCCGGCGTCGTGCGCGGTGTCGGCGAGGGTCTCCGCGGCGGGCGGTTCGGGCGGGGCGGGCTGCGCCGCGGCCACGTAGCCGGCGTGGGCGAGCTGGCTCTGGAAGTACGCGGTTTGCGACGCGTAGAACACGAGCTTGGTCGCCACGCGCGCCAGCACGTACGCCTGGCCGATGAGCAGCCCCGTCCACAGTGAGGTCCTGTCCGGCGCGCCCACGCCGGGGTCGACGGCGGCGTAGCCTGCCAGCAGGAGCCCGAACAGCCCCGCGTTGAGCACGTACAGCCCGCCGGTCGACAGCGGGCGCCGGCGCACGAAGCGGCCGGCCGCCAGCAGGGCCCCGAGCATGCTGCGGCGATCCTCGACGACGGCGCGAATCTTCGCGTAGTCGAGCAGCAGGTTGACGGGCAGCACGAGGGCGCCGAACAGGGCGTAGCCCGCGATCCGGATGAGGAACGCGGTGCGCTCCACGGTGACGTCGCGCGTGACGTACTCGTAGAGGTCCTCGAACAGCCATTCGTGGAACGGATCGAACAGCAGCCAGTAGGCCAGACCCGCGACGACGGCCAGGCGCAGGAAGCGGAAGAAGTACGTGCCGCAGGCGGCGAAGAACGCGCCGCCGCCCAGCCGCTGCCGGCGCGCCAGGCGGTCCAGGATGCCGCCGGCGAGGAAGGTCCAGGCCGCCAGGTAGAACGCCACCGCGACCGCCAGCCCGCCGGCCGGCGCGGCGCCGTCCACGAACGCGCCCAGGTTGCTCAGGACCGCCCCGAAGCCGATGATCGACGGCGTGAAGGTGCGCTCGAAGCCCTGCGCCTGCGCCTGGAACTCCTCCCACCATTCCCAGTGCACGCCGGCGGCCGCCCGGTCGGCCGCCACGCTCGCGCCCAGGTGCGACGCGATGGCGTCGTGCAGCGCCAGGGTGAGCGGCGCCGCCAGCAGCAGCGTCACGAGGTAGACGCCGGCCACGAGCACAGGTGCGCCCAGGACACGTCCGATGCCGTCGAACAGCGCGCGAATCAAATGAAGAACCCGTACGTGAGCAGCAGGTCCTGCAGCCAGACCAGCCAGCGCAGGCTCCAGCGGGTCGCCGCCGCGGTCGCGCGCGGCGCGAGCGTGCGGCTGTTGTTGGTGTAGTTGCCGTCCAGCAGCAGGACGCGCTCCGGATCGACGAAGGCGCGCGTCGCCCGCGCGTCGCGCCGATAGGTGTACGACGTCCAGCGCGCCGCGCCGTCCCACAGCTCCCGCTCCGCGTGACCGTCCTCGAACTCGGTCAGCACCTCGACGGGAAAGACGCCCTCGCCGTAGCGGCGCACGACGACGGTCGTCTCGTATCCGTCGTCGCCGGAACCCTCGGCGAAGCTCGCCTCGGTTGCCGGGCCGAAGAAGCCGCGGCCGGCGTCCCGCCGGCTCGTCAGCGCCTGCACGCCGTAGTCGAAGATCCTGGCCGTGCCGTGGACCTGGTCGAAGAACCAGTCGAGATCGCGGCTGCTCGCCGCGCTGATGCTGTCGAAGAAGTCGTCCGGCGCGGGATGGTCGAAGCGCCAGCGCTCGTAGAAGGCGGCCATGCCCCGCCGCAGCACCGGCCAGCCCAGGTAGCGCTCCAGCGTGTGCAGCCAGAGCGCCGTCTTGTTGTAGGTGATGCTGCCCGCCGTGGCGGGCCAGTAGCGGTAGGTAGGCCGCGCCGGGGCGTCCATGTGCGCGTTGCGGCGGTACCCGGCCATGCGGTTGCCGTCGATGGCGCGCGACCACGGGACATCGCGGAGCACCCAGGGCACGAACCGGCCGAGCAGCCGGGTCGAGCGGTGGTGCTCGGTGAAGAACGCGTCCATCACGCGCGCGGTGGCGAACGTGGTCAGACCCTCGTCGATCCACGCGTGCTCGAACTCGTTGTTGCCGACGACGCCGTACCAGAACTGGTGCCCCGCCTCGTGGACGATCACCTCCTCGGGCGTCGCCACGTCGGCCGGCGCGAGCCAGCGCGTGCCCGCGGTGAACAGGGTGGGGTACTCCATGCCGCCCGTGCGGCTCCGCCACACGGGGTCGACCACCGTGATCTGCTCGTACGGGTAGGCGCCGAACCACTCGCCGTAGTACCGCAGCGCGTGCCGCGTCGCCTCGAAGTGACGCGCCTCCTGGCCGGCGTGCTCGGGCTGCAGCAGCAGGCGGATGTCGACCGGCGGCAGGGGCGGGTGCTCGAACCGCTCGCGCCGCTCGAGGAAATCGGGACTGGTGGTCCAGGCGAAGTCGTGGACGTCTTCCTGGTAGTAGTGATGGGTGGCCGTCCCGTCGCCGTTGTCGGCGACGCTCCGCTCGGCGCCGGTGGCGCCGACGACCCAGCCCGCCGGCACCGTGATGCGGACGTCGTAGACGCCGTAGTCGGCGAAGAACTCGGTCGCCGCGTGGAACTGGTGGCAGTTCCAGCCGCTGTCATCGAGCACGCCGACCTTCGGAAACCACTGGGCGATGAAGTAGTAGTCGCCGACGACGCCCGTGCGCGCGAACGGGCGCGGCACCTGCGACGTCCACTCGATCTCGAGCTCGACCGAGTCGCCGGGGAAGACGCGTTCCGGCAGGGGCACGACGAGCACCGTCTCGTCGTCGGGGTTGCCGTCGTCCGGAGCGATGTGGGAGATGCGGCTCGTCAGGTCGATCGCCGGTGCGTCGCCGGCGCCGAGCAGGCGAACCGCCTGCACGTCGATCCAGCCCCAGTCGGACGCCGGGCGGTCACGCAGGCCGCGGTTGCGGGCCCGCAGCCGGCCCTCCCGCATCCACGTCGACTTCGTGTTCTTCCACGCGTTGTAGTAGAGGTGAAGCTGCAACTCGGCGGTGGTGATGACCGACGTGTTGCGCCAGGTCAGCACCTGGCGGCCGTGGAGCCGCCGCGCCTCCGTGTCGAGCCGGACGTCGATGGCGTAGCTGGCGTTGCGGGGCGACGGCGCGGGGTCCGCGGTTGCGGCCGCCGTCGCGGACCCCGCCGCCGGCTGGCCGGCCGCCCGTGCGGTTCCCGGGTCCCCTGCCCCGAGCACGGCGCAGGCGACGGCCACGGCCGCGGTGCGGCAGAGCCGGCCCCGCACCGTGCGCGAGACCGGACCGATCACGCCCGGTAGTCCTCCCGGACGGGGTGGAACACGTCGATGAACCGGCAGCGGGTCAGGGCGCGGCCGGCGTGGACGGCATGCGGGGGCACGACGGCGACCGACCCTTCCCGCATCCGCTCCGTCCGTCCGTCGATCGTCATCTCGAACTCTCCCGCGAGGAGGCTCGACACCTGCTCGTGCGGATGCGAGTGCTCCGGCAGCGCCGCGCCGGCCGCGACGTCCCAGTGGACGATGGTGACCGAGTCGGTGTGGATGAACCGGCCGCGAAAGCCCGGCATCGGCTCGCGCGCGTCCAGGCCGTCGAGCGTCGCGAACGCCATCAGTCCAGGCCGAACGTGTACACCACGTTGCCCGCGGCGACGGTGACCTG
Source organism: uncultured Vicinamibacteraceae bacterium (assembly GCA_964569405.1). Classification (GTDB taxonomy): domain Bacteria; phylum Acidobacteriota; class Vicinamibacteria; order Vicinamibacterales; family UBA8438; genus JAAXGX01. Next base: position 6,727 of record CAZMWA010000312.1, read on the forward strand.
CTGCTCTCCGTTCACGGCGTAGGTGATGGGCGCGGCCTGCACGAGCCGGCCCAACTGCATGTGCCACAGCTCCTCGCCGGTCTCGGCGTCGAGGGCGAAGAAGTAGCCGTCGATGCCGCCGCTGAAGACCACGTCGCCCGCCGTGGCGAGCACGCCGGCCCGGGACTGCGGCGTGATCCGGAACTCCCAGCGGCGCTCGCCGGTGGCCGGGTCGATGGCGCGGATCGCGTTGACGTAGTTGTCGATCGCCTCGACCTGCTGCTGCCCGCCGCCGATGAACCGGAAACCCGCCTCGTAGTCGTCCTCGCGCACGAAGTACTCCGCCTCGCCATCGAAGGCGTTGACGTAGAAGAGCCCGGTGCGGGGGCTGAACGCGGGCGACCACCAGTTGGTGCCGCCGAGCACGGAGGGGGAGACCACCGTGCCGTCCTCGGTCGGGAACGTGTCGGGCAGCCGCACCGGGCGGCCCTGCTCGTCGATGCGCTCGGCCCATGTCTGCCGGGCGAACGGCTCGCCGAGCAGGAACTCGCCCGTCGCGCGGTCGAGCACGTAGAAAAAGGCGTTGCGGTTGGCCCACAGCATGGCCTTGCGCGGCTGGCCGTCGAACTCGATGTCGGCGAGGATCGGGATCTGGATCGCGTCCCAGTCGTGCACGTCGTGGGGCGTGAACTGGAAGTACCAGGACAGCTCGCCGGTATCGCCGTCGAGGGCGAGCACCGAGTCGGAGTACAGGTTGTCGCCCAGCCGCATCTCGCCGTTGTAGTCGGGGCCGGGATTGCCCGTGCCCCAGTAGACGAGGTCGAGCTCCGGATCGTACGAGCCGGTAATCCAGGTCGGCGAGCCGCCCGTGCGCCAGGACTCGCCGGACCAACTGCGGTTGTCCGGGTTGTCCGGGCCCGGAATCGTGTAGGTACGCCACTCGCGCGCGCCGGACTCGGCGTCGTACGAGTCGAGGAAGCCGCGGATGCCGAACTCGCCGCCCGCGATGCCGGTCACCACCTTGTCCTTCACGATGAGCGGCGCCGCCGTCTTGCTGTAGCCCTGCGAGTACTCCGCGACCTCGGTGTTCCAGAGCAGGTTGCCGCTGCGCGCGTCAATCGCCACCAGGTGGGCGTCCAGGGTGCTCATGAACAGCGTGTTGCCGAGCACGGCGACGCCGCGGTTGTTGCGGCCGCAGCAGATCCGCAGATCGTCGGGGAGCTCGTGCTCGTAGCGCCAGTACACGCCGCCCGTGGCCGCGTCGATGGCCGTCAGGTTGCTGGGCGCCTCCGTGACGAACATGACGCCGTCGACCACGAGCGGGGTGGTCTCCGCGCGGTCGATCACGGGAATCTGATAGGCCCACTTCAACTTCAGATCGCCGACGTTGCCGGCGTTTATCTGGTCGAGCCGGCTGAAGCGCTGGCTGCTGAACGTGCCGGAGTACATCAGCCAGTTGTGGGGCTCCTCCGCCGCGTCGAGCAGCCGCTCCCAGGTCACGGGCGAGAACGCCGGCGCCGAGCCGGACGAGGCAGGCTCCTGGCCGCTGGCCGCCTGCGCGCAGGCGGTCAGCGCCACGACCGTCGCGAAACGCTTCATGAGTCAGCTCTCCTTCCGCAGCGAGAAGAGGTACGCGATCAGGTCGTCCACCTCGGCGTCCGTGAGCGTGCCGCCGGCGCCCGGCATCGAGGACGTCCGGACGCGGTCGAACGACCGTATCTCGCCCTTCGAGAACGACCACAATTGCTCGTCGGCGTCGATCAGGCGCAGCGTGAACGTGTCCTCGCTCATTCTCAGCCCTTCGATGACCGAGCCGTCGTCGCGCGTGACCGTCAGCGTCCACCAGCGCGGCTCGACCTCCGCGCTCGGGTCGAGCAAGTCGGCCCGCAGCTCGTCGGGGTCGCGCCGCTCCCCGACCCGCGAGAGGTCCGGTCCCAGCCGGCCGCCGTCGCCGTCCACCATGTGGCAGGCCCCGCAGTTGCCCTTGCCCGCGAACAGGGCGCGCCCGGCGCCCGCATCGCCCGCGAGGTCCGCGTCCGACAGGTTCGGGGTCAGCGAGTCGAGGTAGGTGATGATCTGCCAGACGACCCGATCGGATACGTCGGGGTTGATTCCGAGCATGGCCGTGCCCGGGACGCCGTTGCGGATCACGTCGAAGAGCCCCGCCAGGGTGCTGGTACGGCGGAACCGCCCGGTCGTCAGGTCTGGGCCGTTGGTTTCCGCGCCGCCCTGCGCGTCGTAGCCGTGGCACAGCGTGCAGTGCACCCGGAAGCTCGTTTCGCCCATCCGCCGGTCCGGGCCGTCGGTGAACGGGTTCTCCGCGTCCTGCGCGCCGGCGCCCGCCACCGTCGCCGTGACGAGCACGGTCACCGCCAAGAGCCTGGACATAGCCACCTCGCAACCCGGCCCGGAAATCGTCGCCTGGGCATGATACCGAATTCAGGATCACGCGGCGCCCGTGAACAGCAGGCTCCGCAGCATGCGCAGGCCGAACAGCAGGATCAGGGGCGAGAAATCGAGCCCGCCCGCGTCCGGCAGCACCCGGCGGATCGGTGCGAGCAGCGGTTCCGTCAGCGTGTGCAGGAAGGTCGCCACCGGATTGGACGGCGGCAACTGGATCCAGGAGATGATGACGGCACCGAGCACGACGAGCGAGTAGAGGTCGAGCAACGCGATGAGCAGCACGCTCCCATTCTAGTGTTCCCCCCGGCCGAAGGGCGACATAATTCCCGCTGCCGGCGATGCACGCCGGCGCCGGTCTCATGAAGACGCTGCTGATTCTGCGCCACGCCAAGTCGAGCTGGAAGCAGCCGGGCCTCGCCGATCACGATCGGCCGCTCAACCGGCGCGGCAACCGCGACGCGCCCCGCGTCGGACGGCTCCTGCGCCGGCAGGCGCTGACGCCCGACCTCATCGTCAGCTCGACTGCCGAGCGGGCGCGCGTCACGGCCGCGCAGGTGGCGGAAGGCGCCGGGTACGGCGGCCCGGTGGAGCTGGATCGCCAGTTGTACCTGGCCGACCCCGAGGCAATCGTGGACGTCGTCCGGGGTCTCGGCGGCGAGGCCTCGCGCGTGCTGGTCGTCGGCCACAATCCCGGGCTCCAGGAGCTCGTGGCCCGGTTGACCGGGAAGGACGAAGTGCTGCCGACCGCAGCGCTGGCGCAGATTGAGCTGCCCATCGCCGGCTGGGCCGAGCTGCGCACGTCCTCGCGTGGCCGGCTCGCCGCCCTGTGGCGCCCGAAAGAGCTGGACGTCTAGCGCACTCGGAGGGCGTGGTCGAGCTCGACCGCGATATCCGGGAAGCGCGGGCCGCGCCGGCGCGTGTAGCGCGCGTCGCGGATCGTGACGCGGTAGCCGTCGGGCAGCTCCTCGACCGTGTAGACCGGAAAGCGCAGCCAGGCCCGAATCCCCTGCACCTGCGGAGCGCGCAGCGCGGCGGCCACGATCGGATCGCCCCGGCCGCGCTGCACGGCCGGGCTCCCCACCCGCACGGGATCGGCGCGGAGCCAGTCGACCTCGAGGAAGTGGTAGTGGTCGGCGTCGGCCACGACGACGTCGCGGACGAAGGGGTTGGCCGGCAGCGGGCCCGCCATGATGTCGACGAACGGCGCGCCGCGCGCCTCCAGCCAGTCGGCCGCCTGGCGCACCGCCACCCGCGACGCGCCGACCATCGCCAGCATGTACACGCCGGCGCCGGCCAGGCAGGCCGTCGCCAGCCGGCTCGTCTGCCGCGCCGAGAGGCCGCGCGCCCGCACGGCGGCCAGCAGGATGGCGCCCGCCAGCCACAGCAGAATCGCCGGGCCCGGCGCATTCCCGACGACCACGATGAGCGCGGTCAGGGCGGTTCCCAGAATCAGCCAGCCCGCGCTGCCGGCCATCGATCGCGCCTGGCCGGCCACGGCGCCCGCGCCGACGAGCAGCCAGACCCACGGGTCGCCGATGAACAGGGCATCGCCGTAGAACCAGCGGCCGTCGAACGGCATGAGGAAGCGGACGCCGTAGGTGTTCAGCCAGTCCAGCGCGGGGTGGGAGGCCACGGCGAGGTACGCCAGCGCCAGCAACGGCCCCGGCCGCGCGCGCGGCGGCCGGCCCCGGATGCGGGCCAGGCCGCGGTCGATCAGGCACACGAGCCCCGTCAGCAGCAGCGGCAGCACCGCGAGCGCCAGCGCGCCGTGCGTCCACCCGCGGCGGAAGCCCAGGGACAGATCGCGGTCGATGAACATCGTGACGGCGTCCAGGTCGGGAGCGTTCGCCCCGAGGATCAGCGTCGGCGTGGCCAGCGGCGAGAGGCGGCCCAGCGGCGTCCGGGCGAGGCTGGCGCCCACGAGCGTATGAGCAATCGGGTCCACCGCACTAGAATACCCACGGCCGCCCGGCCCGCGGCCAGCAGCCAGAGGACACCGTGACGAAAACGCACGCACTCGAGAACCTGCAACTGGCCTTCATCGGCGCGGGAGCGATGGCCGAAGCGATGATCGGCGGCCTCCTGTCGCGGCATCAGCTCAGCCCCGAGCACATCACTGCCAGCGACAGGCACGGCGAGCGCCTCGACGAGCTGCGCGGCCGGTTCGGCATTCGGACCACCCCCGACAACGGGGCCGCCGCGCGCGATGGCGCGGTGGTCGTCCTGGCGGTGAAGCCGCAGGTGCTGCCGGCCGTGTTCGCCGACGTCGGCGGCCGGATCCGGCCGGACGCGCTGGTGCTGTCGATCGTGGCGGGCACCACCATCGAGTCGATCGCGGCCGGCACGCGGCACCGCGCCATCGTGCGGACCATGCCGAACACGCCGGCGCAGGTCGGCGAGGGGATGACCGTGTGGACCGCGACCGCGGAGGTGTCGCCGCCGCAGCGCGAGCAGGCGCGGGCGGTGGTCGCGGCGCTCGGGCAGCAGCTCCACGTTGACGACGAGCACTTTCTCGACATGGCCACCGCCATCAGCGGCACCGGGCCGGCCTACGTGTTCCTGCTGATGGAGGCGCTGATCGACGCCGCGGTGCACCTCGGGTTCTCGCGCGCGGACGCCCGCGGACTCGTCGTGCAGACCATCCGCGGCTCGGCGCACTTCGCCGAGCGGTCGACGGTGCACCCCGCGGAAATGCGCAACATGGTCACGTCGCCCGGCGGAACGAGCGCCGACGCGCTCTACCAGCTCGAGAAGGGCGCGTTCCGCACCGTGATCTCGAAGGCCGTGCTGGCGGCGTATCGCCGCAGCGTCGAGCTGGGCCGCCTGAGCGCGAAGCTGGCGCCCGCGCAGCCTGAGCCGGGCCCCTGAACCGGGCGGCGCGCGCGCCGACGAAGCGGGTCATCGTCGCCGCGGCAGGGCGAAGCGCGCCGCGAAGGCCGGCGAAGGCCGGAACACGACTGCGTCGGACGCCGCCTCCGCCTGCAGGAAGCAGGCCGCGATGCCGCGCGCCGCGGCCCAGGCCAGCCCGGCCTCCGGCCCCATCACGTGGAGCGCCGTGGAGAGGACGTCGGCCGCGAAGGCGTCCCGGTGCCAGACGACGACCGAGCCGCGCCGCCGCACCGGCTCGCCGCTGCGCGGGTCGAGGATGTGGCCGATGCGCTCGCCGCTGCCGAGGACGAGATCCCGTTCCGAGCCGCCGCTGGTGGCGAGCGAGCCCGCCGCGAGGTGCAGCTCGGCGGCCGGTACGCCGCGCCGTTCCGGATGCGCGACGGCCACCGGCCAGGCGCCGTCTGACCGTGCGCCCGACACCGCCACCTGCCCGCCGAAATCGACGAGCCACGCGCCGGGCAGCTCGCGCAGGGCGTCGCGCACGCGGTCGAGCGCCTCGCCCTTGCCGAATCCGCCGGCGTCGAGCGCGACGTCGGTGCGCCGGGCCACGGTGCACGCCTCGCTGTCGACCGTCACGTGCTGTAGCCCCGTGCGCGCACGGGCCGCCGCGAGCGCCGTCCGGGTCGGTCGGCGGCCTTCCCCCCGTAGTCCCCAGGCTTCGACAAGACGTCCCACGGCCGGATCGAACGCGCCGCCGGTGGCCTGCCGCCACGCCGCGAGACGGCCGAGCAGGCCGCACACGGATGGCGGCACCGGGCGCGGCACGCCGAGCGGCTGGCGGTTCAACCTGCTGAGGGCGCTGTCGTCCCGCCAGGTGCTGAGCTCGGCTTCGGTGGCCTCGATGACGCGCACCAACCGCTCGAGCTGCGCGAGCCCGGCCTCGCGGTCGGACGCCTCGGCGACCAGGGTGGCCGCGGTGCCCATCAGGAAGACGGTGCGCTCGACGCGCACGGGCGCGGCAGGGTGTGCGGCGGTGGCGAGGTGCGCGGCGGCGGCGAGGCCCAGCAGCGCGGCGGACGCGGCCGGGAGCCTGCACCGCCGAACGGCGCGGGCTCCCGGGAGGGTTGGTCGGGCGGCGAGCGCCCTCATGGCGCGAGGCGCGCGGGTCCCGGCAACGCGGCCGCGGTGGCGGCGGGCCGCGCGGCCGGGCGCCGGCCGATCCGCCAGCCGTTGACGAGGTGGACGCCGTAGACGACGACGAACAGGGTGCTGACGGCCACGTGGATCCAGATCCAGGCGGTGATGAGCGCCGGCGACGACGTCACCTGGATGAAGTAGCCGCTGAGGGCCATCGCGGCGAAGCTGAGCAGCGACGTCCATCCGGTCCGCCGGTTCGCCGGCTGCGCCGAGCGGATCTTCCCGAACGAGTGCGACCGGAACAGCATGCCGAAGAACGCGACGAACAGCGCCGCCGTCACCAGGTGGATCGACAGCATCGCGGGCTGCCAGGGGTGGTTGATGATCGCGAACGGGTCGTCGGTGATCAGCACGTACTTCATGTAGAAGTACGCGAAGCCGGTCGCGGCGACCAGGGCACAGAAGATGTTGAACCCTCGGCGTTCCCACCAGGTCATGGCGCTGCGGGCGCGTCGGCAGTCCCTGTTTCCAGTACCTGGTCGAGCGCGAGCACGCGGCGCACCGCCGCGTTGACGGCCCGGGTCGTCAGCGTCGCCCCGGCGATCGGTCGGATGGCCCGCATGATCGCCAGCTCGTCGCTCAGCGGCCGCTCGTAGTACTGCTGGACCCACCGTGCCGCGGGAATGTACTCCGGAGGTTCCAGAAAGGCGGTCACGTCGATGCGCCGCACGCGCCCGCTCGCGTCCAGCGAGATGAGCAGGCTCTCGCGCTTGGTGCGGACGACGTGGGTGTCGACGTACGCCCGGCCGACGACGATGCCGTCGCGCCGGGCCACGTAGCGGGCATAGATCTGCGTGTGCACGTCGTCGCGCGAGAGCTCGGCGATTCGCCGCGCCTGGGCCGCCGTCAGATAGACGCGGTCGGCGGCGATGGTTGCGCCGGGGAAGACGGCCGCCAGCGCCTCCTCCCGCTGTACGAGGCCGGACTGCGCCGACGTGGTCTCGACCGCCAGCAGGCAGGCGGCGGCGAGCACGCCCGCCGCGGCCCGCCGCGCCATTGCCCCCTGCATCATGATCGCTGCAACGCGGGTTTCACCACGGCCTCCTAGAACGCGTAGCCGACGTTGACGTTGAACTGGTTGACGCCGCTCTCCACGGCGTTGTTGACCCACATGTGGTCGACCTTGACGACGATGTTCGGGATGGGCTTGAGCTCGACGCCGAACGTCGTGTAGGTGTTGTTCCGCGACGGGCTGCGCGTGAAGCCGGCCGCCACCGCCGCCTGCGTGTCGACCTTCTCGTAGCGGATGTAGGGTGACAGCCCCACGCCGGCCGCCGCGACCTGCGAGAGCACGTCGTAGCCGAACTGCACGTAGCCGCCGCGCATGGTCTCGCCCACGCCGCTCGACCCGGTCAGGCCGAGGAACTGGTTGAGGCGGTCGGTGTCGGCCAGGTTCGCCTGGGCGAAGAGGCCGCGGATGTCGAAGCCGCGCACCTGCGCCTGGGCGTGCACGTCGAAGATGCTGGTGCGGATGCCGTAGGGGATGTCGTCGACGACAATCTCGCCGTGGCCGGAGCCGCCGGCGTAGAAGCTCGCGCCGAAGAAGACCCCGGGCGTGGGCGTGATGTCGACGCGGCCGGTGAAGGCCATGTCGCTCGCCTTCGCCTTGCCCCCCTTCTGCCGTCCGCCCCGCACGCCGCTCGACGAGAAGCCCGCACCGTCGAGGCCGTTGACGACGAAGGCGCGGACGGCCACGGTGTCGCCCGCGTAGTAGACGCCGCCGCCGTTCTCCCGCCAGCTCGACGGGATGATGCTCTGCTCGGTCACGGGGCGCTCGGCGCCCATGAAGACCGTCGGCTCGTGGAACTCGTTGACCAGACCCATGGGGATCAGCAGCATGCCGGCGCGCAGGCCGAAGCTCTCGGTCGCGAGGTAGTCGACGTAGGCGAACTCGACGAAGATCTCCTTGGCGTGCTCGACCTCGAGCTCCGAGTTGAAGAGGAATTTGTCGTTGAAGCGGTAGCCGGCATACAGGATGGCGCGCAGATAGTCGAACTGCGACGTCCTGCTCGAAGCGTAGTTCTCATACAGCATCTCGCCGTAGCCGGCGATCGACACGCCGGTGCCGCCGCGATAGGCGGCGGCCGCCGACGGGGCCAGCCCCCGCGCGCGGGTCTGGTCGTTGGTCAAATCGACTTCCGCCTCGCCGCTGCGCAGCCGCTCGACCTCCTCGGCGAGCAGGTCGATGCGCCGCTCCAGCTCTTCGATGTCGGGCCCCTGCTCGCCGGCGGCGGGCGGCGGCGCCGGGGCCGACTCCGGCTCGTCTGCCGCTACACCCTCTTCGACCGGCTCCGGTTCGGCGACCGGCTCGAGCTCGGCGGGACCCGAGCTGCCGTCCTGCGGCGCGGCCCCGGCCGGAGCCGCGCCCGCCAGGGCGGACACAATGAACACGAACAGACCGAAGCGGAACATCGACGTCATGACCCCTCCCGGGTAATGGCCCGGTGTTGCGTGCCATGACGCCGACTCCTACAATGAGGAGCGTTGAACGCGTCTGGCGCTTAGCGCAGGCAGTCAGGGTGCGGCGACCGGGCGTTCAGCCGGCCCGTCCGGTGAGTCACCACCGGCGGGCCATTTTCTTTGTGAAGCCGGAATTGAGACTTGATCTCAATTCCAACGGGGCACTATATATCCGACCGGATCGGTCGGTCAAGAACGAATTGAGATTGAATCTCAGTTTCTTGCTCCTCCCGACGTGCCCGCCGAGCGGCTGACGTACCGGCGCATCCTTGCGTTCTGGGCCCCGCTGCTCGGGACCTGGCTCATGATCGCGGCCGAGGGCCCGTACCTGGCGGCCATCATCGCGCGGCAGCCGGAGCCGGTCCTCAACCTCGCGGCGTTCGGGGTGGCGCTGGCCTTCGCCATCATCGTCGAGGCGCCGGTCATCATGCTGTCGAGCGCGTCGACGGCGCTGGTCGAGGACGGCCCGAGCTTCCGTGCCCTGCGGCGGTTCACCTGGGGGCTCGCGGCGCTCGTCACCGCCGGTCAGGTGGCGGTGCTCCTGCCGCCGTGCTTCGACGCCATCGCCGGCGCGCTCCAGCTCCCTCCCGACGTCGCACGCAGGACCTACGGCGCGCTCGCCATCCTGCTGCCGTGGCCGGCGGCCATCGCGTACCGGCGCTTCAGGCAGGGGCTGCTCATTCGGCATCACCAGACCCGGCGCGTCGCCTACGGCACCGTGGTGCGCCTGGTCGCCATGTCGCTGCTGGCGCTGGCCGCGTTCCGGGCGCTCGACCTGCCCGGCGCCTACGTCGGCGCGCTGGCGCTGTCGGGCGCCGTCGTTGCGGAGGCGATCGCCAGCCACCTGATGACCCGGCCGCTGGTCGGCGAGCTGGCTGGACGGCCGCGGCCGGCGGCGCGGCTGGACGTGCTGCGCCTGCCCGCCCTCGTGCGCTTCTATGCGCCGCTCGCCATGACATCGACCATCTCCCTGTCCATCCAGCCGCTCGTGACGTTCTTCATGGGCCAGGCGCGCTTCACGCTCGAGTCGCTCGCGGTGCTGCCCGTCGTGCAGGGCCTCACGTTCGTCTTTCGTGCGGTCGGCCTGTCGTACCTCGAGGCCGCCATCGCCCTGCTCGGGCCGCGTCGCCAGCACTTTGCCCGTCTGCGCAACTTCGCGGCGGGTCTCGCCGCCGTGTCGACCGCCGGGCTGTCCGCCATCGCGTTCACGCCCCTGGCGGTCGTCTGGTTTCACGACGTCTCCGGACTGAGCCTGTCGCTCACGCGGTTCGCGCTCCTGCCGGTGCGCATCCTGGCGGTCTTCCCGCTCCTGTCGGTCGGTCTTCACCTGCAGCGCGCCGTGCTGGTGCACGCCCGCCGCACGCGGCCCATCGCCCGCGCCACCGCGTTCGAGGTGCTGGGTGTCACCGCCGTCCTGTTGCTGGCAATCCACCTGCTCGACGTCGCGGGCGCGGTCGCTGCCGCCCTCGCGCTCCTCGCGGGCCGCGTCATCGGCGTGGCCTGGCTGGTGCCGTCGTGCGTGGGGGTGCTGCGCGGCGCCGAGACGGCGGTGGACCCGCCCGGCGCCGCGGCGGCCGGCCCGCCGCCACTCGGTGCGGGCGCGGCGGCTATTGACACCGCGCGCCGGCGCTGAATACCTTTGCGCCAGCCGACGAGGCGCACGCGAATGCAGCTCGAGCTCTGGACGAGCGAGTGGGTGGTCTGCGGCTTCTTCGCCTACCTGGTGGTGCTGTCGCGCGTGCGGCTGCCGGCACCTGCCGGCCGGCGGCGGGTGCTGCTCGTGGGCCTGGTCTGCATCGGGCTCGTGCTCATGCTCTCCCGGCTGCGGCCGTCGCCCACCCTGGAGCTGCTGCGCGAGTGGCTGCCCGCCGTCTACCTGCTGCAGGGCTACTGGCTGTGCGGCTACTTCTATCGCCGGCCGATGCCGGAGATCGAGCGGCGCCTGCTGGCGGTCGACACGTGGCTGTTCGGCGGCGGCTGGCTGGGCCGCCTGGTGGCGCGGATCCCGCGCGTCGTCTGCTCCTGCTTCGAGCTGGCCTACCTGCTGGCCTACCCGCTGGTCCCGGTCGGGTTCGGCCTCTTCGTGGCGCTCGGGCAGCGGGCCCGCGCCGACTCCTTCTGGACGGCGGTGCTGATCGCGTCGTTCGCCTGCTACGGCCTGCTGCCGTGGATTCAGACCCGGCCGCCGCGGGCGCTGGCGCTGCGCGGGCCGCTCTGCTCGCCCTATCCGGTGCTGCGGCGGCTCAACGCCGCGGTCCTGCGCCGCCTGAGCGTGCAGGTGAACACGCTGCCGAGCGGCCACGCCGCCGCCTCCACGGCGGTGGGCCTGGCAGTCTGCTCGGCCTCGGTGCCGGCCGGCGCCGCGCTGCTCGGCATCGCGGCGGGCATCGCCGTCGGGACGGTGCTCGGCCGCTACCACTTCGCGATCGACAGCCTGTCGGGCGTGCTCGTCGGCGCGCTTGGCTGGTGGGTCGCCTTTCACGTGCTGGGCGCGTAGGAGGCGCGCCGATCCCGGGGGGCTATAATGCGCGTTGCCGCGGCGTGCCCCGGCCACTGAGAGGAAGGACGACATGACACGGAAGGCGTTGCTGCTCGCTCTGCTCACGACGGCGCTGGCCGGCATCCCGGCGGCCGCGCAGGCCGCGGACTACCACCACGTGCACCTGACCGCCACCGACGAGCTGGCCGCGGCCAGGTGGTACATGGATCACATGGACTGCCAGGACTACGGCCGCGAAGGCGCGTGCCAGGTCGACGGCATCCAGATCATCTTCTACAACGACCGCGAGCCGACGGGCGGCAGCGTGGGCAGCGGCGTGGACCACATCGGCTTCTCGTTCACCGATCTCGAAGGCAAGATGGCCGGCTGGAAGGCGGCCGGCGTCAAGGTTCTCGAGGACATCCGGGAGGTCCAGGGGCTCTTCAAGCTGGCGTTCGTCGAGGATCCGTGGGGCAACAAGATCGAGGTGGTCGAGGATCTCCAGTGGCTCGGGTTTCACCACATCCACCTGCGGTCGGCCGATCCCGCGGCGGAGCTCACCTGGTACGAGAGCCTGTTCGGCGGCATGCCCGACAAGCTGAAGGGCCGCATCGCCGGCCTGCGTTACGACGGTCTCTGGCTGCTCGTGGGCCGGGCCGAGGGCGAGCTGCAGCCGACGCAGGGACGCGCGCTCGACCACCTGGGCTGGAGCTTCGACGATCTCGACGCCGCCATCGCCGACATGCAGGCCAGGGGTATCGAGCTGGAGTCCGGGCCGCGGGAGATCGTCAACCGGGTCGGCCAGCAGCTCAAGATCGCGTTCGTCGTCACCGCCGAAGGCGTCCGCATCGAGCTCGTCGAGGTCATGGGCTAGCGGCTCATCCAGCGATTCATTCCCGGCCCGTCGCTCGACGGGTCCCGACCGCACGTTCTTCCGCCGGCTGCGCGGCCGGCCGCCCCGTGCCGGGCGGGCCGGCCGCCGCCGTGCGCAGGTCCTGGTACAGCATCCCTGATTTCTTCGCCGGAGGCGACGTTGATCGAGACGGTTGCCGTAAACGAGAGATTGACGCTGGACGACTACGAGGCGGTGGTGCACCTGACCGAGGCGGTGCGCAGCCTGCGCACCGAGGCGCTCACGCTCGTGCCGCCGCTGAACGGCCGGACGATCTGGATGGTCAACTCCACCGCGCGCGGAGGCGGCGTGGCCGAGATGATGCCGCGCATGATCACGATCCTGCGCGAGCTCGGCGTCCGCGTGGAGTGGGTGGTCATCGGCAGCGACAACCCGGATTTCTTCACCCTGACCAAGCGCCTGCACAACCTGATTCACGGCAGCGGCGATGCGGACCTGACGGCGGACGACCGGGCCGTCTACGACGCCGTGAGCCGCGAGAACGCCGACGCCCTGCGCTCCCGCGTGCGGCCCGGCGACCTGCTCGTGATGCACGACCCGCAGCCGCTGGGCTCCGGCCACCTGCTGCGGCGCGAGCTGGACGTGCGCACGGTGTTCCGCTGCCACATCGGCCTCGACGAGTCGTCGCCCCAGACGCGCGCGGCGTGGGGGTTCCTGAAGCCGTACGCGAGCAGCTACGACCACGCCGTCTTCACCGCGCCGGAGTACATTCCGGACTTCCTCGCCGGCCGCACCGGCATCATCCGGCCGGCCATCGATCCGCTGGGGCACAAGAACCGCGACCTGCTGGTGCCCCGCCTGACCGGCACCCTCTGCAGCGCCAGGCTCGTTGTCGAGCAGCACCCGGTGGTGCGGACGAAGTACGCGGAGGTCGCGACGCGGCTCGCGCCGGACGGCCGGTTCCTTCCGGCCGACGACGGGGGCGGCATCGGGCTGCTGTTCAGGCCGGTCGTGACGCAGATCTCGAGATGGGATCGGCTGAAGGGGTTCAAGCCGCTCCTGGATGCGTTCGTGCGGCTCAAGCAGCGCGTCGACGGCGTTCCCGCGACGGAATCCGCCGACCGGCATCAGCGCCGGTTGCGGCTGGTCCGGCTGGTGCTGGCCGGGCCCGATCCGGCCGCGGTGGCGGACGATCCGGAAGCCCAGGAGGTGCTGGAGGAGCTCGTGGCGACCTACCAGGCGCTGTCTCCCGCTCTCCAGGCAGACGTCGCCCTGATCTCGCTGCCGATGTCGGTGCGCAAGAACAACGAGCTGATCGTGAACGCCCTGCAGCGCTGCTCGTCGGTTGTCGTGCAGAACTCGCTCCGGGAGGGGTTCGGCCTGACGGTGACCGAGGCCATGTGGAAGCGCGCCGCGCTGCTGGGGAGCCGGGCCTGCGGCATCCGGCAGCAGATCCGCGACGGCGTCGACGGACGCCTGATCCACGACCCCGAAGATCCCGAGGAGATTGCCGCCCACCTGGATGCGCTTCTCGAGAACCCCGGCAAGCGGATCGAGCTGGGCCAGAACGCGCAGCGGCGTGTCCGGGACGAGTTCCTCGTCTTCACCCAGGTGCGCAACTGGCTCACGACCCTGGCGGAGTGCGTCGAGCGCTGGGGCGAGTCGCAGATCCGCTGACGGGCGCGTGGGCGGCGGGCGGCGGGGGCCGCGGCTGGACGCGCGCCCGCGTCAGCGGGCTCCGCCCTCGCCGGCGGGCAGCCGGGCGATGGCGACGTTCGCGTAGCCGTACGCCGCGGCCACGAACGGGTTGATCAGGTTGAAGAGGACGAACGGCGCATAGGTCAGCGTCGCGACGCCCAGCGTCTGCGCCATGAAGGCGCCGCACGTGTTCCAGGGCACCAGCACCGAGGTCAGGGTGCCGGCATCCTCGAGCGACCGGGACAGGTTCTTCGGATCGAGCCCGAGCCGCCGGTAGGCGTCGCGAAACATGCGGCCCGGCAGCACGATCGAGATGTACTGGTCGGACGCGATGACGTTCATCCCGGCCGAGGTGGTCAGCGTGGCCGAGATGAGGCTGCCGGGCCCGCGCACCGCCCGCAGGATGCGCGCCGCGACGACCCGCAGCAGGCCCGTGGCCTCCATGACCGCGCCGAACATCATCGCCGACATGATCAGCCACACCGTCGGGAGCATGCTGCCCATGCCCCCGCGGGAGAGCAGCTCGTCGAGCGCGGGGTGTCCGGAATCGAGCGAGAAGCCGCCGTAGAGGGCCATCCACACGCCCTTGACGACCGCCGCGGCGGCGGGCAGCCCGCTGTCGCCGACCCAGGCCAGCAGGGCCGCCCGCTGGAAGACCGCGGCGAACACCCCGCCCGTCAGGGCGCCGATCAGCAGCGCCGGAAACGCCGGCACGCGCCGGACCACCAGGCCCAGGACGACGGCGACGGGCACGAGCAGGTGGGGGCCGATGACGAACTGCGCGTCGAGCGCGGCCACGAGCGCTTCGAGCTCGGCCGTGCCGGATGGCGCCGGCATGAACAGGCCCGCCAGGGCGAACAGCAACACGGCGGCCGCGAAGCTGGGGGCCGTGGTCCACGCCATGTGGCGGATGTGGGTGAAGAGCTCGGTGCCCGCGACGGCGGGCGCGAGATTCGTGGTATCGGACAGCGGCGACATCTTGTCGCCGAAGTAGGTCCCCGAGATGATGGCGCCCGCCGCGAGGCCCAGGTGCAGGTCCTGCGCCGCCGCGATGCCGATCAGCGCGATGCCGATGGTGCCGGCCGTGGTCCACGAGCTGCCGATGGCCAGCGCGACGATGGCGCAGATGAGGCAGGCCGCCGGGTAGAAGACGGACGGGGCGAGAACCTGCAGCCCGTAGTAGATCATCGCCGGCACGACGCCGGCGAGAATCCACGTGCCGATCACCGAGCCGACCACCAGCAGGATGAGGATGGCGCCCATCGACGTCGAGATGCCGCGGCTGATCGCGGCGTCGAGATCGGACCAGCGGTGGCCGTTCCGCAGGCCGACCAGCCCGGCGACCGCGGCACCCAGGATCAGCGCGATCTGGTTCGGACCCGACGACGACTCGTCGCCGAACAGCGTCACGGAGAGGGCGAGCAGGCCCATAAGCAGCACGATGGGCACGAGCGCCTGGGCGAGGCTCGCCTCGCGGGGCATCGCCGGCGAGTATATAGGCCGATCGACTGTTGCGCCGCTGTCTGAATCCAGCTAGGTTATTGGCGATGAAACGGGCAAGCTTGCGGTTGCTCGCGATCGCCGCCGCGGCGCTGGCGGCGGCCTGGTCCGCGAACGCGTTGTGGGACGGCGTCGCGGTCGACGTCGTGCGCGTGCCGGAGGGCGGCCGGATGCCGCGGGCGGTCATCGACGCCGCGGGCGTCGTGCACGTCGTCTACTTCGAGGGCGTCATGAGCGGCGGCGAGCTGCTCCACGTGGCGCGGGCGCCGGGCGCGCCCGACTGGACCCGGCCGGTACAGGTCAACAGCCAGCCGCGTTCGGCCGTCGGGATGGGACCGATGGACGGCGGGCAGGTGGCGCTGGGTCCCCGCGGGCGG
Source organism: uncultured Vicinamibacteraceae bacterium (assembly GCA_964569405.1). Classification (GTDB taxonomy): domain Bacteria; phylum Acidobacteriota; class Vicinamibacteria; order Vicinamibacterales; family UBA8438; genus JAAXGX01. The sequence continues at coordinate 22,502 of CAZMWA010000312.1, forward strand.
CTCCACGTCGTGTGGTTCCAGACCAATCCCAACCGCATCTTCTACACGCGCAGCCGGCCGGACGGGGACGGCTTCGAGCCGCAACGGACCCTGTGGCAGGAGGTGCAGGGCCGCCTGGAGGCAGGCCCGGCCGTCGCGGCGGACGACGCGGGCAACGTCTTCGTCTTCTGGCACGCCGGGGCCGGGGAGGACGCCGAGCGCGCGGTGCACGCGCTGGCGTCGCACGACGGCGGCGACACGTTCGGCGCGGCCCGGCGGGTCAGCAAGACGGCCGAGGGGGCGTGCGGCTGCTGCAACCTGGCCGCGCTGGCCGCGCCCGGCGGCGGCGTTCACGTGTCGTACCGCAGCGCGCGCGAGAACGTGGGGCGCGACCAGCGCCTGCTGTTCTCCGGCGACGCCGGTCGGACGTTCGAGGACCGGCCGATTCATCCGTGGGAGATCGGGGCCTGCCCGGTCACCACCACCACGTTGAGCCCCGCGCCCGGCGCCGCGCGGGTGGCGTGGGAGACGGACGGCCAGGTGTACTTCGCGCCGGTCGACCGACTGGACGAGCCGGCCTCGCCCGCGGGCGAGGCGCGCTTCCGCCGCAAGAACCCGGTGGTCGCGGTCAACGGCCGCGGCGACACGCTGCTCGCCTGGGGCGACGGTCCGGGGCTGCGTGCCGGCGGCACGCTGCACTGGCGCATCTTCGACGCGGATGGCCGGCCGACGCGACACCACGGCGACGGGACGACAGTCCCGAGCGGCAGTGCCCCGGCGGCCGTCGTGCGGCCCGACGACTCGTTCCTCCTGCTCTTCTGACACGGGTCCCGGGCCCGGCTGGCGCATGAGGCCCGAACCGGATAGAGTGACGCACCACAAGTAGGAGAACATCCATGCGATCTACGATGGGATTCATCGGCTACGCAGGACAGGCGGCGGCGATGGCCGCGGTTGCCGCGGCCGCGGCGCTGCTGGCCGCGCCCGCGGGCGCCCAGGATTCCGCCACGACCACGCACCAGTCGTCCCCGCCGGTGCTCACCGGAGACGGGCAGTCGAACTGGGCGCTGCACAACCTCGACATCCGGGGCACGCGCTACGCGGAGCTGGACGAGATCAACGCGGACAACGTCGGCGACCTCGAGCTGGCCTGGTCGTTCGAGGCCGGGGCGGCCAACAGCATCACGCAGGTCACCCCGCTGGTGATCGACGGCGTGATGTACGTGAACTCCGGCGCCACCGTCTTCGCGCTGAACGCCGTCACGGGCGAGACGGTCTGGACGATGCGCATGAACGACACGCTCGAGGCGCGGGGGCGCGGTCCGACGTACGGCGACGGGCGGCTCTACGCCTTCGGCGGCGCGTCGATGTACGCCGTGGACGTGGCGTCGGGCGAGCTGGCGGAGACGTTCGGCGACGGCGGCCGGCTGGAGCTCATCAGCGAGGCGCTCGAGTTCAAGTACCCCGACGACTACCCGCCGGGCGTCGACGCCTACGGCCTCGGCTACCGCCTGACGACGCCGCCGGTCTACCACGAGGGCACGCTGTACGCCGGGGTGGCCCTGTCGGAGAATCACATTCCCGGCGGGCTGGTGATTGCCGCCGATGCGGCGACCGGCGCGATCAAGTGGGTGTTCAACACGGTGCCGCAGGGGCCGCGCGACGACGGCTGGGAGATTGCAAAGGACTCCTGGGGCGACGGCCAGAAGGTCGGCGGCGGCGTGTGGACGCCGCCGGTGATCGACACGGAGCTGGGGCTCGTGTACGTCAACTCGGGCAACCCGTCGCCGGACTACGACGGGTCGGCGCGGCCGGGAATGAACCTGTTCACCAACGCGACCATCGCGCTGGAGCTCGAGACCGGCCGGCTGGCGTGGTACTACCAGGCCATTCACCACGACCTGTGGGACTGGGATCACGTCACCGGGCCGCTGCTGTTCGACGCCGAGCACGACGGGCGGACGGTGAAGGGGATCGCGGCAGCCGGCAAGAACTGCCTGCTGTACATCTGGGACCGGGAGACGGGCGAGCCGCTCAACCCGATGGTGGAGACGGCGGTGCCGACGGAGACGGACGTGCCCGGCGAGGAGGTGTGGCCGACGCAGCCCATCCCGTACAACGCGCGGGGCGTCCCGATGACGCCGTTCTGCGCCACCTTCCCGATCTTGAGCGACCCCGAGGCGCAGCGGCGGGCGCGGCAGCTCTACACGCCGTACTCGCTCACCGAGCGCTACATCGTGACGCACGGCGGCTCGAGCTGGGGGCCCCCGTCCTTCAGCCCGCGGACCGGTCTGCTGTATGTCACCGGCAAGGACGGCGGGATCACGATCACGGTGAACCCGGTCGGCGACTCGCTGGTGGTCGGCCAGAGCGACGGCCACACGGACTCGATCGCGGACGGACCGTTCCGCGACGACATGGTCCCGATGTTCACGGTCTCGGCCTACGAGCCGGTCAGCGGCGAGCTGGTCTGGCAGCAGGTGACGCCCACCAACTCGCCGATCGGCAGCAGCGGCAGCGTGGCCACGGCGGGCAACCTGGTGCTGCAGGGCACCGACGTGGGCGAGTTCTACGCGTTCGACGCCCGCACCGGCGATCAGTTGTTCCGCTACCAGCACAACCGGCCGATTCGCGCCAGCCCGCTGACGTATCAGGTCAACGGGAAGCAGTTCATCGCCCTGGTGTCGACCAACAACGTGCTGGCGTTCGCCCTGCCGTGAGGCGCGCCGCCGGCTGCCGCACGCCATGGCTGTAGCAGACGCCCTGCGCTACCGCTTCACCGTTGAGGAGTTCGCGCGCATGGGCGAGGCCGGCATCTTCGCCGAGGACGACCGTGTGGAGCTCATCGGCGGGGAGATCCGGGCGATGACCCCCATCGGCCCGCCGCACGCTGGCGTCGTGAATCGCCTGAACGAGCTGATCGTCACGCGCCTGGCCGGCAGGGTGAACGTGGCCGTTCAGAACCCGATTCGCCTGGACCGGTACAGCGAGCCGCAGCCCGACGTGGTGGTCGCGCGGCGGCGGCCGGGCAGCTACGCCGACCGCCATCCCGAGCCCGCCGACGTGCTCCTGGTCATCGAGGTCGCCGATTCGTCCCTGCCCTACGACCGCGCGGAGAAGGTGCCGCGCTACGGCCGGGCCGGCATTCCGGAAACGTGGCTCGTCGATCTGGCGGCCCGCACCGTCACCGTGTACACGGGCCGCGGCGCGGCCGGCTACGCCAGCGAGCAGGTGCTGGAACGCGACGACACGATCGCCGCGACCGCCGTGGCCGGCTTGCGCGTGTCGGTTGCCGACGTGTTCGGCGCCTGAGCCGCCTCCGGCCTGCACAGCGCGTCGGCGCCGACCGTTCCGGCCGGGATCCGGGGTGCTGGCGGTCGTCGCCCATCGGATATTGCCGCCGCCGGCCGGTCCGCTCGCCGCCCTCCGTGCCCGGTGTCATATTCTTGGGATGCGTTCTTGAGATGCGCTGCAGGCGCTGAGATCACCGGTCAGCGGCGTTGCCATCGTCCGCCGACCAGTTCCAGGGGCGCGAATTGGCTCCGCTGGATGTTGATCACCTTGCGGGTCCAGGGTGAGTTCTTGTTGTTCAGGCCCGGGAGCGCGAACACGATCCGTGGCGCGCCGTTCGTCTCGTTTCCGGCCGTGGCGCGGCGGACCTTGAAGTTCGAGCTGCCCACCGGAATTTCTGGCTCGGATTGCAGATGGGGCATCTGGCCCATCTGCCGGTCCCAGCAGTCCTTGTTGCTCGACAGGAGAATCAGCAGGCGCGGTCGCGCAAGGCGGATAAGCTTCGACCCGATCTCGAAGCCCTCGCGTTTTGGGTAGTCTCCGTTTAATTGTTGTCTCGGTCGGTCGGTCGGGTTGTGCTTCGAGGGGATTGACGCGACCTGACATGACACGACTCGACTAGACAAGACTCGCGCAAACGAATGACACTGCCAACCAGGGAGCCCGGGGTCGGCCGAACGGCCCCCGGGCGTCCCGATCTAGAGGACGCAGTCTACACCGTGTCCCAGAAGAGGCGGACGTCCCGGCACGACCTGAAGAACGCAGCTTTCAGGCCAGCCGTACGGGGTCTCCGGTGCGATCTTCACCGCCTGACGGTTCGGTGCCGGTCGGGCATCGGCCGTCAGGCATCACGACCGTGATCAGCCACCCGCGGGCCGGTCCGAACCAGCCAGGAGGGTTGCCCCAAAGTCAAACCAAGTCGAATTGCCGGCCGGGCATCCCGCTGCTGGACGAGCAGGTCCACGACGCAAACGAGGCGAGGCCGCGCCGCGTTGAGCGTGGTAGAGTCTCGCGGGAACAACAACCTTGGGAGGAGCGAGGATGAGCCGAATCGCCGTGTGGGCCGTGGTCGTGGTCGCGTTCGTCGTAGGGTACGGGTTCGGTCGCTGGGAACCGCGGGCGAGCGCCCAACAAGGCGATTTCTATCTGATCGCAATCCTGCAAGAGCTCCAGTCGATCAGCGCTGATGTGAGCTCGATCGAACAGTGCGTCGGCCAACGCGGCTTCCGCGGGTTCGGGTGCGAAATCGAGGTGGAGGTGCAGTAGCCCAGATAGCCTCCCCAGGCAGCCTTGGTAGTCCGTCGCCATCTGCTCGTGCCGGTAGCGGCCTCCGCGGCAACCGAGCGGATGGCCATCAGTAGATCCCTCACCGGCACTTCGGCCTGCGCCGACTTCGCATAGATGAGCATCGCCCAGACGTACTCGTGCACGATGGCACAGATCACGCAAACACCGGTGGTGGATCAGTCTGATTTTCGTCCAGTCGTGGACTCGACGCGACTGGATCTGGCACGCCCGATCCGGCTGTCGGGAACTGAATAATCGCCGCCCGTACAGACGAACGACCCGTGCAACCACACGGGCCGTTCAAGAGGCGGACAGCGCGGGCAAACCCTTTACCCGGAGGCCCACGATGTCCCAATGAGGACTGGGGCGCCTCCAGTTTTCTTGGACACGGATTAGGGGAGAATCCGATGTCGCAGGAGGTAGGGGGTATGGCTGGGTCGAGGCGTGTGAAAGGAGCTGGGTCGGCGCGGACGGAGGGAGCCCGGAGGTCGGCGCCGACCCAGCGGCGGTGGGGTCCGGGGCCTTGGCGCCAGGCCAGCGGTGGAGTGCGAGCCGGAAACGGGACGTGGTGTTGCGGCTGCTGCGTGGCGAGCCGCTCGACGCGGTCTCGCGTGAAGTCGGCGTGGAGGTCTATCGCCTGGAGAAGTGGAAGGCCCGGGCGCTGGCCGGTCTCGAGCTGGGTCTGAAGGAGCAGGCCGGTGAGCCGCTGGCCGCCGAGCTGGATGCGGCCAAGCGGCATATCGGGGAGCTGTCGATGGGAGAACGAGCTGTTGCGGTCGCGTGCCCGCGCCGCGGAGCGTCGCCTCCCTTTGGCGACGCGGAGGTCGCGACGATGAGCCAAACGACCTCCGCGACGACAAGGCGGCGCTACGGTCTCGAGCGGGTGTGCCGAACGTGGGAGCGGTCGCGCTCGGCGTTCTACGCCAGACGGGCTCGCGTGCAGCGCCCGGCGCGGGCTGCTGGCCCGCGCCGCCGCGGACCGACGCCCGCGCTGTCGGATGCGCAGCTGCTGGCGGCCATTCGCAGCGACCTTGCCCGCTCCCCGTTCCAGGGCGAGGGCCATCGCAAGGTCCACGCGCGGCTGCGGATCGTTGACAACATCCGGGTCTCGCGGACGCGGGTCTTGCGCGTGATGCGCGCCCAGGGCCTGCTCTCGCCGCATCGCGGGCGGCAGGGTGAGCCGAAGCGGCACGACGGCACGATTGTCACCTCGGCGCCCGATGTCATGTGGGGTACCGACGGCGCGCGGGTGTTGACCGTCGACGACGGCTGGGTCTGGACCTTCGCGGCCGTCGACCACTGGAACGCCGAGTGCGTGGGCTGGCACGTGTGCAAGGTGGGCAGCCGTTTCGCGGCCCTCGAGCCGGTCGCGCAAGGGCTCCGGCGACGCTGCGGCTCGGTCGAGGCCGACGCGGCCCGCGGGCTGGCGCTGCGGATGGACCACGGCAGCCAGTATCTGTCGGACCACTTCCTTAACCAGGTCCGCTACTGGGGCATCCGCCCCAGCTTCGGCTTGCGCGAAGAGCCGGAGACCAACGGCGTCGTCGAGCGCTGGAATCGCACGCTCAAGGAGCAAGCCGTCTACGGCCGGGTGTTTCGAAATCTCGCCGACGTGCGCGCCGCCGTCGCCGAATTCGTCGAGCGCTACAACCAGGACTGGCGCCTCGAGAAG
>CAZMWA010000313.1:0-31380 GCA_964569405.1 uncultured Vicinamibacteraceae bacterium
AAATCGAGACCGCCGTATCCGGCGGCATTCCGCCAGCAGATGGTCGAGCTGGTTCGGTCCGGGCGTACACCGGGAGAGCTGGCTCGGGAGTTCGAGCCGTCGGCCGAGGCGATACGAAACTGGGTCGCGCAGGCGGACCGCATTCCGAGGTACGGCAAGGTTCTTCACGGCCCGATCGTGGCCCGGGAAATCGGACTGGATACGATCCGCGCGGAATGCCCGCGATTCAACGCCTGGATGATGCCGCTGGAATCGCTGGGCGCGGAATAGACTTTCCGGCTCGACTGGGCTGGCGATGCTGACGAAGCTGACCGTCCGCAACTTCAAGTCGCTCGTCGACGTGACCGTGGAGTTCCCGCGTCTCGCGGTGCTGTTCGGCCCGAATGCCGCCGGCAAGAGCAACCTCCTGGACGCCATCGCCGCGCTGTCGGGAATCGGCAACGCCCGCACGCTCTCGGACGTGTTGGACCGGCCGCTGCCGGTGCGCGGCCACGCCTTCGAGGCGTTCTCGTTTCCCGCCGGAGGCTTGCCGGCCCTGGTCAAGCAGCGGAACGCCCGGTTCTCGCTGGAAGCCGACCTGGCAGTGGCTGCCGAGCGCTACCGGTACCGCGTAGAGCCGAGCATCGAGCTGACGTCCGGCCGGCTGAGCGTCGCTGACGAGTACCTCGCTCTACTCGGGCGAACCGGCAATCCGAAGGGAATGCCGGCCATCGAGCAGGTCGACTCGAAGCTCCGCGTACGACGCAAGGGCAAGCCGGCACACCCGCGCGAGGAGGCGGTCGGGAAGAACCACGCGCTCCTGTCGGACCGGAGCCTTGCCGGTGACGAATATCGCTGGCTGGAAGCGGTCCGCCACGAGCTGGGCGAATGGTGTACCCACTATCTCGATCCGGGGCTGGCAATGCGGGCCCCACGCGCGCCGGCGGACGTCTTTGACATCGGTCCGTACGGGGAGGACATCGGGCCGTTCCTGTACAAGCTGGGGGCTGAGGAGCCAGCCCGCTTTCGGGCCGCCGCCCGCACGCTGCGCTCGATCGTACCCAGCGTGGAGACGCTGACGGTGCAGTTGGACGAGCGCCGGGGCACGCTCGACATTCTCATCTGTCAGGGCGGCGTGGAATACTCGTCCCGCGTGGTGTCCGAGGGCACGCTTCGTGTGCTGGCCTTGTGCGCCATTGCCGTGAACCCTTGGGCGGGCTCTCTGCTCGCGTTCGAGGAGCCGGAGAACGGTGTTCATCCGCGACGACTCGACCTGATCGCCCGCCTGTTGATATCGCTGGCGACGGACGGGGGACGTCAAGTCATCGTGACCACCCACTCGCCGTTGTTCTGCGACGCGGTTCTGAAGCTCGCCCCGTCCAAGCCGGGCAACGTGGGCCTCCTCAACGTCCGCCGCGTGGGACAGGCCACCGCCATCGAGCCGTTCGATGCGACCGGACCGCTGTTCAAGGACTCGGAGATCGCAGCGGCGCTGACGGGTCGGGGCGAGGACGGGCTGTTCGAGAACCTGCTGTTGCGGGGGCTCATCGATGAGTGAGCCGCTGGTCGTGGATCTCTTCGTCGAAGACCGCGCCCATGAAGTGTTCGTCGGCGCGCTGACCAACCGCATCGCCAGGGAGGAGCAAGTCGCGTTGATCCTGCAGGCGCGCTCGGCGCGCGGCGGCCATCCCCGTGCATTGGGGGAGTTCGGCGCCTATCAGGGGCTGGTCGAGAAGACATCCCGCCGGAGGTCTGGAACCGGGTCGGGACGAGGTTGCTCCCGAAGCTCCGCGCGGGTCGTGATCTGAAGGTGGGCGTCACCTTCAATCTCACGGCGGACGGCCCGGGAACTGACGCGCTCCTGGCGGACCTGCGCCAGATCCTCGACGACCTGCAGCTTGCGGAACGGATCCGGATCGACGTCGGGTAAACGGCTGACCGTCAGTACCCCACCACCTGGCCGTCCTTGCGCGGGTCGGTCCCGCCGTGCAGCATGCCGGTCTCCGGGTTGATCATGATGGCCTGGTAGCCGCCCATGCCGCCGCCGCCGGCCCTGACGACGTGGTGGCCGCGGCGCCGCAGCTCGGCGACGACGGCGTCCGGGATGCCCGGCTCGACGGCCAGGGTGCCGCCCGGCTGGTAGCTCGGGCTGTGGCGCAGCCGCGCCGCGTCGCCGGCCTCCTGCAGGTTCATGCCGAAGTCGATGATGTTCGACAGCACCTGCCAGTGCCCCTGCGGCTGCATCGGGCCGCCCATGACGCCGAACGACATGAACGGCTTGCCGTCCCGCGTGACGAAGCCGGGCATGTTGGTGTGCAGCGAGCGCTTGTGCGGCGCGAGCGCGTTGAGGTGGCCCTCCTCCAGCGAGAAGCCGCTGCCGCGGTTCTGCAGGGCGAAGCCGACGTCGCCCGGGACGACCTTGGAGCCGAAGCTGCCGAAGATGCTCTCGATCAGCGAGACGGCGTTGCGGTCCTTGTCGACCACCGTCAGGTAGACGGTCTCGCTCTGCTCGTACGGCCGGCCGGGCGTGACCGTGGTGGCCGCCCGCTCGGGGTCGATCAGCTTGCGCCGCGCCTCGGCGTACGGCTTGGAGATGAGCTGGCGCGTCGGCAGCGGGTTGGCGTCGGCGTCGGCCACGTAGGTGTCGCGGTCGGCCCAGACCAGCTTCTTCGCCTCGGCGAACAGGTGCAGCGCGTCGGCGCTGTTGTGGCCCAGCGCGGCGACGTCGTAGCCCTCCATCAGGTTGAGGATCATCAGCGCGAGGATGCCGGAGCTGTTGGGCGGCACCTCCCAGACGTCGTAGCCCCGGTAGCTCGTGGTGACCGGCTCGACCCAGACCGACGTGTGGTCCTCGAAGTCGGCCAGCGTGAAGTAGCCGCCGTTGCCCTCGCTGAACGCCACGATGCGGCGGGCGATGTCGCCGCGGTAGAACGCGTCGCGGCCGCCCGCCGCCACGGCCTCGTAGGTGGCGGCGAGACGCGGGTTGCGGAACACGTCGCCGGGGAGGGGCGCCCGCCCGCCGGGCAGGTAGGTGGCGGCCGAGTCGGGCCACTGGGCCAGCGCCGTCGCGGCGGCGTTCCACTGACCGGCGATGATCTCGCTCACCGGGAAGCCGCCGCGGGCGTAGGCGATGGCCGGGGCCAGCACGTCGGCCAGCGGCAGCGTGCCGAAGCGGTCGAGGAGCTCCTGCCAGCCGTCGACGGCGCCGGGGACCGTCCAGGTGAGCGGGCCGTCGCCCGGCATCCGCTCGTAGCCCTGACGGACCAGCGTCTCGCGGCTGATGGCGTGCGGCGCGCGGCCGGTCGCGTTCAGGGCGTGGAGTTGCTCGGTCTCGGCGTGCCACACCAGGGCGAACAGGTCGCCGCCGACGCCGTTCATGTGCGGCTCCACCAGGCCCAGCACGGCGTTGACGGCGACCGCCGCGTCGACCGCGTTGCCGCCGGCCTTGAGGATGTCCAGACCGACCTGGGCGGCGAGCGGCTGGCTGGCCGCCACCATCCCGTGCGGCGCGATCACCTCGGACCGGCTGCCGTGCGGACTCCGCGCCGGCCGGCTGTAGCCGTGACCCTGGGCCTGCTGCTGCGCTTGGCCCGCGGGCCCGCCGGCGGCCAGCGCCAGCCCCGCCACGAAGAGTCCGGCCGCTGCGCCGACCTGCCGATTCGCCGAACGCCGGGATGCCAGCCTCATCGACGCTCCTCCTCCCGGGACGGCCGCTACTCGCGCGCCCCCAATTGCCGCAGCAGTTCCGCGGTGCTGATGTCCGTGTCGGTGACGGGGTTCCTGGCGGGCACGCGGCCGGTGAGGCCCAGCGCCCGGTCGAGCGGCGTCTGGCCGCGCGCGTTCCGCGCGCGCAGGTCGGCGCCTCGGCCGGCGAGGTAGCGGACCACGCTGTTGAAGCCGTGATGCGCCGCGAGGTGCAGGGCGGTGTCGCCGTCGTCGTTCGCGGCGTTCACGTCGGCGCCCAGCTCCACGGCCGCCTGCACGGCGTCGATGCCGCTGTTCATGAGCTGCCGCCGATCCGGGTCCTGGCTGAGGGCGAGCTCCATCTCGGCGGTGTCGACGGCCCGCCCGCGACGGTCGTTCCCGGCCTGCACGAACCCCGGCGTGAGCATGCCCGCGGCGGCCATGAGCGGGGTCACGCCGCCGGCGAGACCCGCCCGCGGGTCGGCGCCGGCCGCGGCCAGCCGGCGCATGATGTCGGCCTGCGCGTACTTGGCGGCCAGGAAGAGCGGCGTGGCGCCGGTCAGGCGCATCTCCAGCGCGAAGAACTTGCCGTAGCGCGCGTGCGGGCTGCCGTTCTGCAGGCGCGCGTCAGGGTCCGCGCCGCGGGCCAGCAGGGCGCCGACGAGATCGGCGTCGCCGCGCAGAATCGCCGCGTGCAGCGGCGCGTAGCCCGCCCCGGCGGCGTTCGGGTCGGCGCCCTCGTCGAGGAGCCGGGCGGCGAGCTCGCCGTGTCCGCTGTGGGCCGCCACGACGAGCGCGCTCGTGCCGGACGGGGCCGTATCGTTAGGATCCGCTCCCGCCGCCAGCAGCAGGCGCGCCGACGCGAGGTCCCCCTGGCGGGCCGCGAACAGGAGCGGCGTGAACCCGCCCTCGTCGATGACGGTCACGCCCTCGGCCGCACCGGTACGGGGCGAGCTCGCCGTCGCCACGGAACGTACGCGCGAGCGGGCGCGGACGTCCGCCCCGGCGTCGATCAGCGCCCGCACGACCCCCGGATGTCCCTGCGACACGGCCCACATCAACGCGGTCTGCCCCGCGTTCGTCTCCCGGGCATGCACGTCGGCGCCGTGGTCCAGGAGCGCCTGCACCGCGCCGACGCTCCCCGTGCGCGCGGCGGTCATCAGGGCCGTCTCGCCGCCGCGCAGCGCCGCGTTCGGCGCCGCGCCCGCGGCCAGCAGCCGCCGCACCAGGGCCGCGCTGCCGTTCTCGCACGCCAGATAGAGGGGCGTGACCCCGAGCTCGTTCGCGGCGTCCGGCCGCGCGCCGGCGCCGAGCAGCAGGTCCGCCGTGTCGAGATCGTCCCGGTAGGCCGCCCAGTGCAGCGCCGTGGCCCCGTCATGCTGCCGCGCGTTCACGTCGACGCGGGCGCGCACCAGCGTGCTCGCCGCCTGCCGGTCGCCGTGCCGCACGGCATCCACCAGCCGCAGGTCGGGGCGCTGCGCCCCGGCCGGGACGGACAGCAGCAGGACGAAGCCTGCCGCGACGCGGCGCACGGCGCTGGCACGCATGCGGGCTGCCTGCTGGCGGTCGGTCAGAGGGCCAGCACCGCGTCGAGCGCGCCGGTGCTCGTGCCGAAGCGCTCGGCGGGCAGCCCGAGCGTGTCCATCAACGTGAGATGCAGGTTGGACATGGGGGTCGCCTCGGGGCACCGCACGTGGCGTCCTCCGCGCAGCCGGCCGCCGGCCCGGCCGACGAGCAGTATCGGCAGGTTGTCCGAGGAGTGCCGGTGACCGTCGCTCAGCCCGCCGCCGTACAGCAGCGTCATCTGGTCCAGCAGCGAGCCGTCCCCGTCCGGGGTGCTCTGCAGGCGGTCCAGGTAGTACGCCAGCAGCGTGGTGTGGTAGGCGTTGATCCGGGCCAGCTTCGCGAGCTTGGCCGGGTCGTAGCGGTGGTGCGACGTCGGGTGGTGCGCCTCGGGCACCCCGATCTCCGGATAGGTCCGGCTGCTGAACTCGCGGCTCACCATGAACGTGACGACCCGCGTCAGATCGGTGCGGTACGCCAGAACCTGCAGGTCGAACATCAGCTTCGCGTGCTCGTCGAAGGTGGCCGGGACGCCCGGCGGCGGCGCCATCTCGGGCAGCGGCTGGTCGACCTGCGCCTCGGCGCGCTCGATGCGGCGCTCGACGTCGCGCACGGCCTCGAGGTACTCGCCGAGCTTGCGGCGGTCGCCCACCCCGAGATCGCGGCGAAGCCGCGCGAGCTTGTCGCTGACGGCGTCGAGCAGGCTGCGGTTCTGCTCGATGCGGGCCAGCCGGGCGGCGGGGTCGGTGCCGCCGGCGTCGCCCAGCAGCCGCTCGAAGACCGCGCGCGGGTTGGTCTCCATCGGCAGCGGCGTCGTCGCGCTGCGCCAGCAGATGGTGTTCGTGTAGGCGCAGGTGTAGCCCGCGCCGCAGGTGCCGACGTCGTCGCCGGATTCGAGCGCGAGCTCGAGCGATGCGAGCTGCGTCTGCCGGCCGAGCACCCGGGCCACCTGCTGGTCCATGGAAACGCCGGCCACGAGGTCGGCCCCCTGCGTGCGCTTCGGCGACACGCCGGTCAGGAAGCTGGTGGCGCCGGTCTCGTGGGCGTAGTCGGGACCCTTGTTGCTGAGACCCGTCACGACGGTCAGGCGCTCGCGGAAGCGCTCGAGCGGGCTGAGGATCGGGGTCAGCTCGAAGTGGGCGCCCGCCGCGGCCGGCGTCCACTGGTCCATCACGATCCCGTTCGGCACGTAGACGATCCCCAGCCGCTTCGTCTGGCTGGCGGGGGTCCTGCCGAGCGCGGTCAGCGCCGGCACCATGCCGTCGAGCAGCGGCAGCGCCAGGCTCGTGCCGAGCCCGCGCAGCACGGTCCGGCGGGAGAGGGCCTTGCGGGTGATGATCATGATTCCGACCTGCGCATCTGAAACGGCAGGCTCCTGACGATACCCAGCACGAGCGACGACCACCGGTAGTCGTGCGCGGCCGACTCTCGCACGATCCGCCGGACGGCCGGCATGTCGTAGTGCCGCACGCCGCGTCCGAGGGCGTACGTGGTGAGCTTCTCGACGAAGGTCCGGACGAACTGCTCGTGATCGCGCAGCAGCACCGCCTTCAGACCCGTCAGGCCGCGGAACGCCGTCCCGTCGGGAAAGACGCCCGCGGCGTCGATGGCGGCGCCCGCCGCGCCGGTCGCGCGCCACTGCCCGATGGCGTCGAAGTGCTCGAGCGCGAATCCCAGCGGATCCATGCGGGCGTGGCAGCTCGCGCAGACCGGGTTGTCGCGGTGCCGCTCGAGCCGCTCGCGCACCGACGCCGGGCGTCCGCCCGCGCCCCGGTCCGGCAGGGCCGGCACGTCCGGCGGCGGGGGGGGAGGCGGCGCGCCGAGAATGTGCTCGAGCAGCCAGTTGCCCCGCAGCACGGGCGAGGTGCGCGTGGGATAGGACGTAGCGGTCAGGATGCTGCCCTGTCCCAGCAACCCCCCGCGGGCGCCGGCGTCGAAGCTTGCCCGCCGGAACCGGCTGCCGTACACGTTCGGAATCCCGTAGTGCCGCGCGAGGCGCTCGTTGACGAACGTGTAGTCGGCGCGCAGCAGGTCCAGCACGCTCAGGTCGGCCCGCAACTGGCTGCCGACGAAGAGCTTCGTCTCCTGCTCGAACGCCTCGCGCAGGTTGTCGTCGAACTCCGGAAACAGGTCCGGCGCCGGCACGACGCTGCGCAGGCGGCGCAGGCCCAGCCACTGCGTGGCGAAGCCGTCCACGAGCGCCTGCGCGCGGGCATCGGCCAGCATCCGCCGCACCTGCCGCTCGAGCACACCCGGGTCGCGGAGTCGCCCGCGAGCGGCCGCCTCCAGCAGCTCGTCGTCGGGGATGCTGCTCCAGAGAAAGAACGACAGCCGGGACGCGAGCTCGAGATCGCTGACGGGGTGGGCCTCGTCCGGCGCGCCGGCCGGATCCCGCTCGATGCGGAACTGGAACTCGGGGTCGACGAGGATGCCTTCCAGCCCCCGTCGGATGCCTTCCTCGAATCCGCCCTCGCGGCGCCCCGCCGCGTAGAGCGCCAGCAGCGCGTCGACGTCGGGGCGCGTCAGGGGCCGCCGATAGGCCCGCCGGGCGATTGTCGAGAGTACCTCCCGGGCGCAGGGCGCTTCCTCGGCGGCGCTCGCGGGCTCGCAGACGAGGATGCGCCGCCGGCTGGGCGTCTCCCCGGGTCCGGTGGCATGGTAGGGCCCGGAGACGCTGACCAGCTCGACTGCTGCCTCGGGCGCCTCCGACGGCGAGCTCCAGCGCTCGGCGATCGCGAGCGTCTTCGCGGTGGCCCGCGGCTGCAGCACGCCGTCGCGCTCGGTCCGCTCCTGCACGAACGCGACGCCCAGCAGCCGCGGCCCCGCCGCCACCGGGACGCGCAGCGCGAGGGGACCGTCGCCGTGCAGCGCGTGCTCCTCCCAGGTGCGGTCGCCCAGCACCGTGCCCGTGTAGGTCTGCGGGGGCGGCGTCCCCCGCGGGCCGCCCACGGTGAACTGCGCCACGCGCCGGCCGTCGATGCGGACCTCGATCTGCTGCGGCGTCTGCAGTCCGCGAATGTAGCCGTAGAGCTGCCGCCGCAGCCGGATCCTGATGTCGTACTCGGCGTCCAGTGGGAAGTGGTGCCGGATCGCGACGCCCCCGCGCGAGCCGAACGGCAGGTCCTCGCTCATGCGGTGGTCCTGGAACCGCAGCTTCGGGACGACGTACGTCCCGGTCGTCGGGATGGCGGCCGGATCGCCCAGGGCGAGGCGGGCGATCTTGCGCGCCGCCGACAGGTAGCGATCGAGCCGTGCCGGCGACATCGACAGGATGTCCGCCATGTTGTCGAAGCCCAGGTCCGCATCGTCGGGGGGCAGCAGCGCGCGGCCGTCGACGTCGAGATGCAGGAGGTCGCGAATCGCGTTGGCGTACTCGCTGCGGTTGAGGCGGTGGGTGGCGGTGCGGCCGGGATTCGGATGGTCGGCGGCGGCGCGGTCGAGGGCCGTCTCGAGCACGGTGGCCACGGTCTCGTACGTGGCCCGGTCGGGGCGCGGCCGCCCGGCGGGCGGCATCGCCCGGGCGCGCAGCTTGCGCACGACCTTCTCCCACGTCTCCGCCTGCTCGCCGACGTGCGCGACGGCCAGCGTGTCCAGCGCGAGGCCGGCCGTCCTGAGCCGGTCGTTGTGGCAGGTCACGCAGTAGCGATCCAGGACCGCGCGGACCTGGGCCGCTCCGGACCCGGCGGGGGGCGCAGGCTGCGCGTGTGCGGGGGCGACCGACACGACGAGCCCCGCCGCGCAGGCTGCCAGGGTCCTGAACATCGTCGCTCCCTCGGGGAATCGTGGCGACCATTCTACAACGCCCCCCGCGGCATGACATTCACGGACGGTTGATGTAAAAGTGGCTGCATGCGACGACCAATGCTCCTTGCCGGACTCGCCCTGCTGCTCGCGGCTGCCCCAGCGGCGGCCCAGGACGAACCCGTCTCGCTGGCCGGCATCATCGACTTCCACGCGCACGCGGGACCCGACTCCCGGCCGCGCTCCCTCGACGACATCGAGGTGGCGCGGCTGTTCCGGGAGGAGGGTCTGCGGGGCATGGTCCTCAAGAACCACTTCACGATGACGGCCGACCGCGCGGCGCTGGCCATGGCCCAGGTCGACGGCCTGGAGATCTTCGGCGGCGTGGTGCTGAACCGCTCGGTCGGCGGCCTCAACCCCGAAGCCGTGCGCCAGATGGTGGCGTTCGAGGGCGGCCGCGGAAAGGTCGTCTGGCTGCCGACGTGGGACGCCGAGTTCAACGAGTACCGCATCCGTCCGGATGGCAGCATCGCCGCGCCCGATCTGTCTGACCCGTTCGTGCGCGTGCTGGAGGACGGCGCGCCGGTCGCGCCGCTGGTGGAGATACTCTCGCTGATCGCGGCCCACGACCTCGTGCTGGCCACGGGGCACCTGACGCCGGAGGAGGTGCTGCTCCTGCTGCCGGCCGCCAAGGCGCAGGGTGTGCGCCACATCCTGGTCACGCACCCGTTCGGTCAGCACGCCACCATCGACGACATGCGGCGGATGGCGGCCGAGGGCGCCGTCATGGAGCTCGACTGGTTCGCCGTGCACCGGGGCAGCGACTCGGTGGCGGAGTACGCGGAGGCGATTCGGGAGGTCGGGGCCGAGCACTACCTGATCACTTCCGATCTCGGCCAGGCCGGCAACCCGACCCACACCGAGGGGCTGCGCGCCTTCATCCGCGCGCTGCGGGCCGCGGGCGTCTCCGACCGCGAGGTGGATCTGATGGCGCGGCGCAACCCGGCCCGGCTGCTCGGTCTCGATTGAGCGGGTGTATGCTAGAAGCCTGCGCTGTTTCCAGGAGGGGAAATCCATGTCCTTCAAGAGCCTGCTCCCCGTCTGTCTCATCGTCCTTCTGCCCCTGACTGCCGGCGCGCAGCCCGTGCAGGACGCGGTCCCGCGCACCGCCTGGGGCGCGCCGGATCTGCAGGGCGTGTACGACTTCGGCACCGCCACGCCGCTCCAGCGGCCCGCCGAGCTCGCCGGCCGGGCCGTGTTCACGGACGAGGAGGCGGCCATCCAGGAGCAGATCAACGCGGCGCAGTTCGCCGAGGGCTTCAACACCGAGAACCTGACGCCGCCCAACTACAACAACTTCTGGTTCGACAACGGGTCGGGCGTCCTCGAGACGCGGCAGTCGTCGCTCATCGTGGATCCTCCCGACGGGCGGCTGCCTGCTCTCACGCCGCAGGAGGAGCGCAAGGCTGCCGCGGAGCTCGCGGCCGGCGGCTATCCGGTGCGCGTCCACTTCGGCGGGATCGGCGCCGACGGTCCCGAGGACCGCGGCCTCGCCGAGCGCTGCCTGCTCGGCTTCAACTCGGGCCCGCCGCTCATGCCGAGCGCCTACAACAACTACATGCAGGTGTTCCAGACGCCCGACCACGTCGTGATTCTCACCGAGATGGTGCACGAAGCCCGCATCGTCCCGCTGGACGGGCGCGCCCATCTGACGCACAGCGTCCCGCAGTGGCTCGGTGACGGGCGGGGCCGCTGGGACGGCGACACGCTGGTGATCGAGACGGAGAACTTCAGGCCCGACCGCGGCTTCAGCATCGGGGGGCGCTCGCCCGGACCCAGCGCGCGGATGCTGCTCACGGAGCGCCTGACGCGCGTCGACGCGGACACGCTGCTCTACGAGTACACCTACGACGACGCGGAGGTGTACGCCAGCACGTTCTCCGCGTCGATCCCGTTGCGCCGCACCGACAACGCGGTCTTCGAGTACGCCTGCCACGAAGGCAACTACGGCCTGATGAACATCCTCGAGGGGGCGCGCGCCGAGGAAGCCGCCGAGGGGCACTGAGGCCGCGCCGCGCGGCTTTGCCATGCAGCGTCACCTCGCGGCGTCAGTCCTGGCGGCGGCCGTGCTCGTGTCCCTGGGCGCGGCCGGCCCGCAGGGGCCGGCGCCGCCGCCGTCAACGCCCCGCACACCGGATGGTCAGCCGGACATCCAGGGGGTGTGGACCAACTTCGACAGCACGCCGCTCGAAGCGGCGAGCGCCGAGGCGTGGCGCGATCTCGACGCGCTGGCGCTCTGGTTTCCCGGCATCAACGCCCCGGACGGGCGTCTCACCGGACCGAATCCGGCGCCCGCCTGGAGCGGCGAGGTTGCCGCCGGGCCGAGCGCCGTGCGGCGCTCGATGGTCGTCGATCCCCAGGACGGACGGCTGCCGATTCTCCCCGCGGCAGCCGCGGCGCGGGACGAGCGCCTCGAGCGCCTGACCGATTCGTGGCTGTTTCACACCCCGTGGGAGCGCTGCATCACGCGGGGCGTGCCGGGCGCCATGTTTCCCACCTACAACGCCGGCCACCTCATCCTGCAGATCCCCGGCCACGTGGTGATTCTGTCCGAGATGATTCACGCCGCGCGGATCATCCCCCTGGACGATCGGCAGCCGCTCCCCGCGCGGATCCGCCAGTGGGAGGGTAGCTCGCGCGGGAGGTGGGAGGGCGCCACACTCGTCGTCGAGACGGGCAACTACAACGACCGGGGCACAGTGGCCACGAACTTCTCGACGCTGCGCCTGCGCGGGATCCCGCAGAGCGAGGCGCTCCGTGTCGTGGAGCGCTTCACCCGGGTGGACCGGGACACCATCCGCTACGACGTGACGGTCGCGGACCCGCACGCGTTCGCGCGTCCCTGGACGGCCTCGATGCCGCTCAACCGCTCTCCGGACTACGACCTCTTCGAATACGCGTGCCACGAGGGAAACTACGGCCTGCCGAACACGCTCCGTGGCGCGCGCGCGCAGGAGCAGGCCGGTCCACCAGGACGCTGATTCCGTGATGCGCCCGCTGCGCCGCCGCCGCGGGCAATGATTCACCGCGTGAATCCGGCGCGATACCCTCGGTCAAACGATGACAGCGCCGTCCACCGCCCCAAGCGTCGAACGCCTCGACGCCGCCGTCAGGCTCGTCGTCGGAAAGCTCGCTCCCGACCAGATCATCCTGTTCGGCTCGGCTGCGCGCAAGGAGATGACTGCATCGAGCGACCTCGACTTGCTGGTGATCACGGACGAGGACGGTGGCCGCTCCTCGCCGACGCGCCACGAACGATGGCATTGTTCGGAGAGCGGAGACCAGATCGACGTCGTCATCATGAACCGCGCGACGGCGGAACGCCACCGCCTGAGCGCATCGCACGTGCAGGGCGTCGCCCTCGAGGAAGGACGAACGGTCTATCTGCGCGACGGCGCCACGCCGACCGCCACCGGCTCCACCTACACGTGGAACGGAGTCGAAATGGTCAAGACCACGAAGTTCGAGCCGGACCACGCCGCCCAGTTGCTGGACAACGCAGAAGGCAAGTGGGAAGACGCGCACCTCACGAGACGCCCGGCCAACCGGTGCCAGTACTTGCACGACACGATCGAACAGGCGCTCAAGGCGCTCATCACGGCCGATGGCCGGCGCATCCACCACACACACGAACTCGAGGACCTGTGGCAACAGGCCGAAGCGACAGGCGAGCGGATCGGCGCCGCGCGCGACCCGAAGGAGCTTGAGAAGCTGACCAAGTACGCCGGCAACTGGCGCTACGACACCCCGGACGACGACCCGGAAGTCACGTGGAACCAGAACAGAACGACCGGCGAGGACGTCCTCAACCACGCGCGTCGGCGCGTGCCGCAACTGATCGAGCAGACACGCGAGGCGCTGGCGAGCCGAACCGGCCCCGGGGCCATCGGCGGCGAGACGCCGCCGGACGCAGCAACGCCGCCAGACCCGGTGCAGGGAACAGCCGCAAGCCGAAGCCGGCAGAGCCGCACCGACGAGCGCAAGAGGTAGGAACGGCAGGTGGGAGGGCACCACCATCGTTGTCGAGACTACGACCTCTCCGAATACGCGTGCCACGAGGGCAACCACGGCCTGCCGAACACCTTCCGTGGCGCGCGCGCACAGGAGCAGGCCGGAGTTCGCTAGAGCGCGAGCGCCGTCAGGGCGTCGAGCGCGTCCGCAAGGCGGCCGAGCACCCGCTCGTTGATGTGCAAGGGGTTCGACGCGTGAATCCGGCGCGCGATGTCCTCGGCCCGCTCGCGCGTCAGCGCTCCGGCCGCGACCAGATCCACCAGAAGGCCGAGGCCGAAACGCGTCTTGACGCAATGGCGTTCGCAGAGCCGTCGGAGAGCGCTATCGTTGGTGACGCACGTCCATTCGTGCTCGCGACACATCACCAGACAGAGTCGATCGTTGAACGACACCTGCGACTCGATCTCCGCGGCCTGGAGCAGCCGTTCCGTCTCGACCGCGACGATGTCGATGCCGATTTCGGCGCACGCCGTCGCCGTGACGCCGTGGACCTCGTCGAGCACCGGCGGGAGGACGACCACACGCCCCACGTGCTGCACGACGAGGGCGAGGACCGCGAAGTCGGATTGCCGGTAGTCGATGAGGACGTCCGCGTCGGCCAGGAGCACCGTCGGAGCGGGCGAAACGGAGTCTACGTCACCCACTCGCGTGCGTGCTTCCTCATCTCGTCACGGGTGACGCCCAGGATCTCCGCGGCCCGTCCGAGCGATATGCGTTCTTCTTCGAGTGCTCGTCGTACGAGGCGCGACAGCCGATCTTCGACGAAGTCGTGCTCGCAAAGACCTGCCGGTTCCCCCGACCGGCGCCAGTCCCAGGCGAATTCGCTCTTCGCGAGCGCCTCCGGCTCCTGGATGCGCCGCAGCGTTCTGCCGTAGTGCTCACGGTGCTGGTCCTGGAACGCGTCCCAGACGCGTGGTGTCTCGCGACCCGTCGCCACCAGTCGGTGCAGCACGGTCATGTAGCTCACGCGGAAAATTCGTTTGACCTTAAGGACGCGCATCAGAAGCGAATGCCCGCTGGTCGCGTCCCACTCGGTCGTGAACGCCGCCTCGGGCATCAGGAACTCGCTCGCGAACGCGTCGGCTTCCTGTTCCGGCTCACTCCGCATCTCCGTCGCGTCCCGCCGGTACTCCGCGGGGTGGAGCAGCAGATGTCCGAGCTCGTGTGCCGCCGTGAAGATCCAGCGCTCCACCGAAATCCGGTCCCAGGTGTTGACGACCACCGCCGGTCCGCCGTCGCGCTCGCCGACGCTCAGCCCGAAGAACGAGTCCCGCGTGGTTTCCAGCAGCAAGAGCTTGACGCCATTGGCTTCCAGCAGCCGGCTGATGTTCCGGACCGGTTCTCCCGCCGCCAGTCCGACCGCAGGACGAGCGGCCCGTGCTACTTCGGCAGGCGTCCCGCCAGCCGTTGATGTCTCTGCGAAGCGGAATGCCGGACGGTCGTCCAGCTCTGCCTCGAGCCAGGCGTACGCATCCAGCCACTTCGAGACGATCGCCAGAATCTGCTCTCGACCATGCACTCGAGCCTTGGCGCGAAACCGCACGCTCTCCAGCGCCCGAACCCGCGTCACCAGCTCTCCCAGCGGCACCTCCAGGGCCACCGCCAGCCCGCGCAGGGTGCCCGCGCGCGGCACCACCGTCCCCCTCTCGATGTTCCCGAGCGCCATCCGCGAGATCCCGGCCCGGGCGGCGAGCTGACCCTGTGTGAGTTGCCGGTCCTGCCGAAGCCGGGCAACGTTCGCGGCGATGCATCCGCCGTTCGTCACGTTCCCCTCCATGCCTTGACGGTGCGATGTGAAAAGAATAGCATTTGCTCCTGGTTCGAAGTAAAGATAGCTTTATGGCTGCTGCCGTCCGGCTGTTCCACGTCGGCCACGGCCATGAATCGCTCCGTAGGGTGCGAAGGGCAGCCGAATGCAGGCAACGTTGACTTGGCTCGACCTGACGGCGAGCGACCGCGACAAGATGCGGCGCGTATTCGACCTGTTCAAGGAGCAGGGCACGCTCGACGAGATGGGCCTCGGGAGCCTGCGGGACGCGCTCTCTGATGCGCTATTCCCTGGCACGTCATACATCCAGACCCGGCTGCGGTACGTCCTCTTCATTCCGTGGCTCTATCGGCGGCTGGAGGGGCGCCGGGTCCGGAGCAGTGATTTAGAGCGGGCCGCGCGCGCCGCGGAAGTGGATCTGATCGGGCGACTCGAGCAGAACGAGGACGCCAGGGGGGTCATTGGCGTGGTCGCTCGCGGAACGCTCGTACGGTTGCCGAGCTCCATGTACTGGAGCGCGCTCACGCGGTGGGGCGTCTTTCGGCCCCAGCAGAGTCAGGGCTGGTACCACTCGCACTTCGACGCGCTCGTAGATGGCCGCGGCGTTGCGGGACGCGCGGACGATCCCGGAGTGATCTGGAGCCAGCAAGCGCACTGGCATCCGCGACTACCAGAGCCGCCGAAGGAGTTTCCCTGGCAAGCGTCGTTCGCGTTGACCTCGGAGGAGGCGGACTTTCTGCGCGGTCGCGTGGAGGAGCGGTGCGCGGGCACGCTCTTGGCTTGGCTGGTCCGGAATGGATCGGATTCGCCAGCGGAGAAGGTCTGGGACGATCCGGATGCGCGGCGCGCGCCGGAGCACATTCGCGAGACCTTGGAGTTGGCGCGGCGGTTCTCCCTGCACGTGGAGGGCGTGCCGCTGCTCTACAACCTGATTGTGGCGGAACGCCGGCGTGAGCTCCTGGATCTGGACGAGGCGGAGTCGATCGACGAGTTCCGGGCCGGACTCGCCGAGTGGGCTGCGGAGGAGGCCGACGAGCAACGCCCATTCGAGCCCGATGCACTCTGGGAGATCGCGGTCCGGCGTGGTCGGCGCACTCCGACTCCGCAGCGCGTCTTCGTCGAAAGCTGGTCGAGGCGGATCGCCGAATTGGATCCCTACCGGCTTGCCGACGACGATCGGCTGCGGGCCTTGGTCATTCAACGCGAGCTGCAGCTCAAGGGCGCGCGGGCGCGGCTGGCGAACCGGAACCGCCTGGTGGACTGGACCCGAGGGATCGGTATCGGCCGGATGGACTTTCGGTGGTTTCGGGTGCGGCAGTTCATGATCGACCTGCACCGGGGGTTCGCTGCCTGATGCTCCCACCGGACTCGCGCACCACCGCCTTCGATCTGATCCGTCCACCTGCAGGCTACCGCCTCGACTTCGCCGTGCTGACCACATACACCCTCGATCTGGAAGCGCTGCTGGCGTTGCCCCTGTCGGTGCTCGCCCATCCCGAGGGAGGTTTGGAGGAGCTGCTGGCCGATCCGCTGCGGCTGCACCAGGCGATTCGGGAGGCCGGCGATCGCGTGCATGCATTCGTCGACGAGAAGGGCATCGCTATTCCGCGCGGCGCGCGGGCGCTGTACTCGATGCTCGAGTCGAGCGTGCATCCCGTGCGTGCCCCGAACGGCGGTGCGTTCCATCCCAAGGCGTGGGTCGCCCGTTTCGCGGCGGCAGACGAAGCGGGAGAGGACCTTCTGCGGGTGGCTGTCCTGTCGCGAAATCTGACGTTCGACCGCTCCTGGGACGTCGCGCTGGCGAGTGAGGCCCCGCTTCGGAGCCGGCGGCGCGTGGCCGCGAGCCGGCCACTCCACGATCTCCTCCTGGCGCTGCCGCAACTTGCCGCGGGCCGCATTCCACAGGGGCTCGTGGAGCGTGTCGAGGCGCTTGCCGATCAGGTGACGCGAACGGCGTTTCCCGCCCCTTACGGCTTCGAGTCGCCGATCGCCTTCCACGCGATCGGATTAACACGCGGCCGTCGAACCTGGAGTCCGCCGTCCAGTGGACATCGCACGCTGGCCGTAGCCCCGTTCGTCAACCGGACGGGGCTCGACGCGGTCCGCGGACTGAGCGGCAACGAGCGGATACTGGTGAGCCGGCAGGAGGAGCTCGACAAGCTGTCCGACGACGCGCTCGCCGCATGGAAGGAGACATTTGTCCTGTCGGATACCGCCCAGGGGGAAGCCGAGGATGGCCCTGCCGACGCGCACGAGGATGGTCCGCCGACAACGGTTGGGACGAACGAGGACGACTCTGGAACAGGCGCAGAGGCTCGCCCGTCGGGGCTTCACGCCAAGATGATCGTCGTCGAGCACGGCTGGCACGTGACGTGGTCCGTTGGCTCCGCGAACTTGACCGCGGCGGCGTTAACCGGCGGCAACGTCGAGATGATGGCGTCGGTTACCGGCAAGAGGGGAAGCAGGGAAGGCACCAGCGGTTGCGGCATCGATCGCTTCCGGGACGGCGGATTCCAGAAGTTGTGTGTGCCGTACCAAAGAGTCGAGCAAGAGACCGAGGACCCGCGCGTGACCGACGCACGGGCACGGCTTGAGGCGATGCGCGACGCTCTCGTGGACGCCAAGCTGCGCGTAACTTGCGTGTCCGAGGGCGATCTCTGGACGTTGACCGTCGACGGCAGCATCGTTCCGTCCGGCGGCGATGTCGAGGTCGCAGCCTGGCCGGTCTCGTTGGCGGAAGACCAGGCCGGCCGGCTGCCGGAACCCTTGCGCTGGAGGCTGCCGGTCGCGCGCCTGACCGCGTTCATCGCCTTTCGGCTGAGCGTCCCGGTACGCGGTGCGGACGACATTCGCATGACCCTGCGGCTTCCCGCCGAGGGAATGCCGGCGGATCGGATACACCAGATACTCAGAACCCTGCTGGACAGCCCCGAGAAGTTCCTGCGGTTCCTCAGGGCGTTGCTGGGCGGGCTCGACGCCGTGCTCGGTTGGGCAGAGGGCGCCGGGGAGGGGGACGTTCGCGCCCCTTGGGGAATCGGCGGCGACGGCAGCGAAACCTTGCTCGACGACCTCGTCCGCACCGCGTCCAGAGACCCGGCCCGCCTCGAGCCGGTCCGCCGCCTGATCGACGACCTGCGAAAGACCGACGAGGGGCGGCGCATCGTGCCGGACGAGCTGTTCGCTGTCTGGACGGCGGTTGAGGAGGCGCTCCCCCCGGAGCCGCGTTCATGAAGCGACCATGCGTCGACGCGAGCCTCAGGCCCCTCAAGTCATTTCAACGCCGCACGGTGGAGCATGCCTTCCACCGTCTGTTTACGGCGGACGACGGCACCGGGCGCTTTCTGGTGGCCGATGAGGTGGGCCTGGGCAAGACGCTGGTCGCGCGCGGCATCATTGCCAAGGCCATCGATCACCTCTGGAACGAGGTCGAACGCATCGACATCGTCTACATCTGCAGTAATGGCAGCATCGCGCGCGCCAATCTCCCCAAGCTTCAGGTGGGCGGTGCGGAGGAACGGTCGTTCGCCCTGGCGACCCGGCTCACGATGCTGGCCACGGAGCTGGCGCGTCGGAATGGCCAATCCGGCCTTGCCGGCAGCAGGCTGAACTTCGTCAGCTTCACGCCCGGCACGTCGTTCAACCTGGGGAGTTCGACCGGCCGGGGCCGGGAACGGGAGGTGCTGTTTCAGATCCTCGTTCCGCTGGTGGGACCGCGGACAGCGCTGATGAACCTCCTGCAGGGAGGAATCACGAAGCGCGACGACTGGCGCTGGCGGCTGGAGAACAGTCCCCGGCTCATCGACGAGACGATAAGGGAGCGCTTCAACGCCGCGTTCAGGGAGCAGGCCGGCCTGCAGGTCAGGCTGCGCGAGCTCCTCGACACCACGTTCCGTCGCTATCACGCTTGGCCGCGCGAGGCCCGGTACCGGCGAGATGAAGTCATCGGCGAGTTGCGCCGCGTGCTCGCGGGCGCGTGCGTCCATGCGCTCGAGCCCGATCTGGTCATTCTGGACGAGTTCCAGCGCTTCAAGTCGCTGCTCGGCACGCAGGGCGCGGAGCGAGACGCGGCAGCGGACTTGGCGCAAGTGCTGTTCCAGGCCAGGGCGCATGACGGCAAGCGCGTCCGCACGCTCCTGCTTTCCGCGACGCCGTACAAGCTCTACACCGCCGACGCGGAGATCGAGCACGAGGAGCACTACAACGACTTCCTGGCCACCACCCGGTTCCTGCTCGGCGACAACGAAGTCCGCGTTGCGGAGCTCCAGCAGCCGCTTTCGCATTTCGGGGCGGCGCTGCGGCGCGCGGCGGCCGGCGACGCGGAGCAGATGGGGCGGGTCGAGCGGGCGAAGCGCGCGGTCGAAGGCTCCCTGCAGGACGTGATGGCGCGCACAGAGCGCGTTGCGGCCAGTGACGACCGGGATGCCATGGTGGCCGAGGATCGGCGCACGACGACAGTCACCGCCGGCGACGTGCGGCAGTACCTGGCCGCCGATGCGCTGTTTCGCGCCGTCGGCAGCCAGGATCCGATGCCGTTCTGGAAGTCGGCCCCCTACCTCGCGCACTTCATGCACGGCTATCGGTTCAACGAGCGCCTCGACGAGGCGATCCACACGCCGGACAAGATGGTCGACGCGCTCCAGCAGCACGACGCGGCGTTTCTGAAGGCGGAGGTGCTGAGGTCGTGGGGCAGCCTCGCCCCCGGGCACGCCAAGCTGCGCGAACTGGCGGGCGAGCTGATCGACCAAGGGCTGTGGCGCCTCTTGTGGATGCCGCCCACGCTGCCGTATTGGCCGCTGGAAGGACCCTTCGAGGGCAAGGAAAAGGCGACCAAACGCCTCTTGTTCTCCGCGTGGAACATGGTGCCCGACGTGGTCAGCGCCGTCCTGAGCTACGAAGCCGAACGGTTGATGGTCGGCGGCCGGCTAGAGTCCTACGAGAATCTCGACAGGGAGCAACGGCCGTTGCTGAGACTGACGCAGTCGACCTCCGGCGTCCGGTCCCGGCATCGTCTCCTCCTCTTGCTACTGCCGTGCCTGCCGGTGGCGGACCGGGCGCATCCGCTGGACGCGCCGGCGGGACAGGACCGCCGGGCCTGGGTGCGGGCGCGTGTCGAGGACCTCCTGGCGGATCCGGGGCTCCCGAACCCGCAGGACGGAAGCATCGATGACCGCTGGGAATGGGCGGCGCCGCTCCTGCTGGATCCGGGATTGTCGGGAGTGCTACGTGCTTGGCGTGACGAGGAGCTTCCCGGGTCGCCGGACGGGAAACCTCTACTTCCGCCCAATCCGGAGGTCTTCGGTGCGTACGTCGACGACCTGCTCGCGATCGATCCGCGGTCCCTCGGCCGGCGTCCCCCGGAGCTCGAGGAGCTGCTCACCGACCTTGCGCTCGGCGCGCCGGCGATTCTGGCGGCACGGAGTCTGAGCGGCGTGGCGAACGTCGGGGACGGAACCCGCCGCCGGCTGGGAGTATTGATCGCCGACGCGTTCTGGCGCCTCTTCAATCGGCCGGCGGTGATTGCGCTGTTGCGCCAGTTGGCCCCGGCCACCGCTGCGCGGGACGAGTCGGCCTACTGGCGTCTCGTGCTCCGCTATTGCCAGCAGGGCAATCTGCAGGCGGTGCTGGACGAGCAGTGGCACATGCTCTGGGACCAGGAGTCGTGGTCCGAGGCCGCCGACGCCGACGAAACCGCTACCAGGTGCGCCCGCAAGCTCGTCCAGGTGGTGCACCCGGCCCGAGCGCGTGTCCACGGCCAGTTCTTTCGGGCCGAGCGAGGGGCGTCCGGCGCAACCGTCGAGGTTGACGAGCTGCGCTTCCGCACCGTGTTCGCCCTGCGCTTCGGTCACGTCAAGACGGACGACGGCGCGTACGTCAGCCAGGACGCCGTCCGCGCCGCGTTCAACAGCCCGTTCCGGCCCTTCGTGCTCGCCAGCACGTCGATCGGGCAGGAGGGGCTCGACTTCCATCCCTGGTGCCACCGCCTGATCCACTGGAACCTGCCGGGCAATCCGGTTGATCTCGAGCAGCGCGAGGGGCGGATCCACCGGTACAAGGGCCACGCCGTCCGCCGCAATGTCGCCGCTGCCCATGCTGAGGATGCCCTCGCGTCGTGGCGCGCGGGCGACGACATCTGGCGGTTGATGTTCGAGCTGGCCGACAGGGCGGCGCGGGCCGCCCGCGAGAGCGACCTAGTGCCGCACTGGATCGCGCCCGGTGACCACCGGGTGCAGCGTCATGTGCCGCAACTGCCGTACACGGCGGAGATCGAGGCGTTCGACCGTCTGAAGCGGCAGCTCGCCGCCTATCGAGTGGTCTTTGGGCAGCCGCGGCAGGAGGAGCTGGTCACGCTGCTGGATCGATCCGGCGTCGACGTCACGAGGCTCAGAGACTGGGCGGTGGATCTCTCGCCCCCGGTACCGCCATCCGCATGATCCCCTTGCCGTCGGGCTGTGCAGGTGGGCGAAGTGCGTCCGCCGGGACCATGGAGCCCGCCGGGGAAACCGGGACGGATCCTCTACACTTGATCGTTTGGCTGCACGCGGACGGATGATCACGGGGGAGCGGCGCGCGGGCGGTTCGCCAGCGTGGTGCCGCCGGCTGCCGCTCGCCGCGGCTGTCTGGCTGGCGCTCGGGTCGGCGGCGGCCGGTCAGGTGCGGGCCGAGCTGGTCGGCCGGGTGACGGATCCCCAGACCCAGCCGGTTCCCGGGGCGGTCGCGACGTTGACGCAGGTGGCGACCGGGCTCGGCCAGATGGCCGTGACCGACGCCACGGGCACCTACAGCTTCGTGGGGCTGCAGCCGGGCGCGTATCGGCTCGTCGTCGAGCTCGCGGGCTTCCGGCGCATGGTTCGCGAGGGGCTCGAGCTGCACAGCGGCGAGCGGCTGCGCATCGACGTCGAGCTGGAGCTCGGCGGCCTGAGCGAATCGGTCGTCGTCACGCGGCGCGCGCCGCGGCTGCAGACGGAGTCCGCGACGCTGGGGCAGGTGGTCTCCCGGGCGCGGGTCGAGGCGCTGCCGCTGAACGGCCGCAACTTCGTCGACCTCACGGTGCTGGCGCCGGGCGTGGCGCGGCCGCCCGCGTCGGCGTTTCCGCGCATCAACGGCGGGCGCCCCCGCACCAACGAGTACATCTTCGACGGCATCTCCGTGCTGCAGCCCGAGCCCGGGCAGGTCCCGTTCCTGCCCATCGTCGAGGAGATCGCCGAGTTCCGGGTCGAGAGCAACAGCCCGCCGGCCGAGTTCGGCCGCTTCAACGGCGGCGTCGTGCATCTCACGACGCGGGCGGGCGGCAACCAGCTCGGCGGCACCAGCTTCGGCTTCTTCCGCCACGAGGCGCTGAACGCGCGCAACGCCTTCGCGCCGCAGGGAGCCGGCGCGCCGAACCCGCGCTTCCGGCGGCAGCAGTACGGCGCCGTCCTCGGCGGCCCGCTGCGGCGCAACAGCACGTTCTTCTTCCTGGCATACCAGGGGCTGCGCCAGGAGGTCGCCCGCGTGCGCATCTCGACGGTGCCGACGGCGCTTCAACGACGGGGCGTGTTCAGCGAGCCGGTCGCGGGCGGCGTGCCGGCCATCTACGATCCCGCGACGACCGTCGGCCTGGCCGGGGGCGGCTTCTCCCGCCAGCCCTTCGGGGACAACACGATCCCGGCTGCCCGCATCGACCCGATCGCACTCGGCCTGCTGCAACGCTACCCCCTGCCGAATCTGGACGGGACCGCGAACAACTACCAGCGCATCGGCCTCGAGCACCAGTCGCAGGAGCAGCTCAGCCTGCGGCTCGACCATCGGTTCACGCCCGGGACGCGCGGCTTGCTGCGGGGCGTGACGGCGACCGACCGCGTGCTGCCGGTGGCGCCGCTGCCCGACGGCAGCGGCAGCATCACCCGGGGCGCGATAGGGGACACGCGGACGCGCGCGACGCACGTCGTCGGGACGTTGCAGATCGCCGTCGGGCGGGGCCTCAACGAGCTGCGGCTGGGCTACACGCGGCGCGCGGTCGCCCGCACCGCGGGGCTGCTCGACCAGCCGCTCGGGATTCCGGGCCTGCCCTCCAGCGCGGCGTTCCAGAGCGCGCTGCCGACGTTCGCCATCGCCGGCCTGCAGCAGCTCGGCCCGCCGGTCAGCGCCAACAGCGACTCGCGGACCGACGTGACGCAGGTCGTCAACGTGTTCTCGTGGCAGCGCGGGCAGCACTTCCTCAAGGTCGGGCTCGACTGGCGCTGGCAGCGGCTCGACATCGTGCAGCCCCCGTCGCCGACGGGGCTCTTTCGCTTCAGTCCGCTGTTCACGGACCTGCCGGGGCGCCCGGGGACCGGCTCGTCGCTCGCGAGCTTTCTGCTGGGCCAGGTGGAGACGTTCTCCATCGACGTCCAGCCGCGCGCGCTGCGGCCGCGGGCCATGAGCCAGGAGTACTTCGTCCAGGACGACTGGCAGGTCTCCGACCGGCTGACGCTGAACCTGGGGCTGCGCTACACGCTCAACTTCCCGTCGACCGAGGTCGACGACCAGGGCGCCGTCTTCGACCTCGAGGCGCGGCAGCTCGCGTACCTGAACCGGAGCGGGTTCCCGCGCTCGGCGCGCCGGCTCCACAAGAACAACCTCGGCCCCCGGCTCGGGGCCGCCTGGCGGCTGGACGAGCGCTCGGTCGTGCGCGGGGGCTACGGCCTCGTCTGGATCGAGATGGCGGGAATCACGACGCCGTTCATCAACCCGCAGTTTCCATTCATCCAGACGGTCAGCCAGCAGTCGCTGGACGGCATCACGCCGGCCTTCGCCCTGGCCGACGGGCCGGCCGTCGCACCGCTCGCGGCCACGCCGGACGCCGGCCTGGGCCAGGGCGTGTTCACCGTCAACCGCGACCGGGGGTCCGGCTATGCCGAGCAGTGGAACGTGGCCTGGCAGCGGGAGCTGCCCGCCAACCTGACGCTGGAGGTTGCCTACACGGGCTCGCGGATCACGCGGCTGGGCGTGCCGAACCGCAATCTCAACCAGTTGCGGGTGGAGCAGCTCGCGCTCGGAGCCGCCCTCCTCGAGCAGGTCCCGAATCCGTTCGCGGGGGAGGTCCCGGCCTCGTCGTCGCTGGGCGGCGCCACGCTATCGCGCGCCCAGCTCCTCAAGCCGTATCCCCGCTTCACGACCGTGAGCGCCTACCGGGACAACGACGGGCGCAGCCAGTACGACGGCATCCAGCTCCGGCTCGACCGGCGCTTCACCAACGGCGCGGCCTTCTTCGTCAGCTACACGCGCTCGCGGCTGCTCGACGATGCCTCGTCGGTCTTCAGCGCCACGGTCGTCACGGGCCCGGAGGCCAGCTTCCCGGTCGCGGACAGCTTCGACCGGGCGCTCGAGTGGGACCTCTCCACCGGCGACATCACGAACATCCTGAACGTCAGCGGGATGTGGCAGATTCCCTACGGCGCCGGTCACGCGCGCCACGGTCGCGGCTGGCGGGCGCTGTTCAACGACTGGGAGCTGTCGGGCGTCCTGACCCTGCAGAGCGGACTGCCGCTGCCCGTGATCCAGGCCGTCAACTTCAACGGGTTCGCGGGCTTCGGGACGCAGCGGCCCAACCTCGTGGGCGATCCCGAGCTGCCGGCCGGCGAGCGCAGCGCGGCGCGCTGGTTCGACACCGACGCCTTCGAGATCGCCCCGCAGTTCACCCTGGGCAGCAGCTCGCGCAACCCGGTGCGCGGCCCGGGCTTCCGCACCCTCGACCTGGCGCTCGTGCGGCGTCTCCCGGTCGGCGCGACGACGCTCGAATGGCGTCTCGAGATGTTCAACGCGCTCAACGCCACGAACCTGGGCCTCCCCAACGCGGTGCTCGGGACGCCGGGCTTCGGGTCGATCACGTCGGCTCGCGACCCGCGGGTCGCGCAGCTCGGGCTCAAGATCCACTTTTAGGCGACCCCTGTGATCGACACCTGATTGATAATGGAGGCAGCTTCCGAGGAGGCTGCCAATGAGAACACACAGGTCCGGTGCGCCTCGCAGGTGCCGCACAATGTTGTTCGCCGCCGCGCTCGCCGCGTTGTGGCTGCCCGCCGCCGGCGGGCTCGCGCAGGAGGCGAGCGAGATTCTCGTCCGCGGCGGCGAGGTCGTCACGGTCGACGGCCGGCGCCGGGCGGACGTCCGCGTGGTGGGCGAGACGATCGCCGAGATCGGGGCGGACCTCACCGCCCGCGACGCGAGCACCGAGGTCATCGACGCCGGGGGCCTGCTGGTGCTGCCCGGCGGCATCGATCCCCACGTGCATGTCGGCGGGGGGCGCGTCGACGACTACACGTCGGGCTCCATCGCGGCGCTGGCCGGCGGCATCACGACGATCTCGGGTTTCAGCGCCGCCGAGGCGGGCGAGGCGCCGCTGGCGGCCATCGAGCGGGAGGCGGCTTTCGTCCGTGCGCAGTCGATTGCCGACGTCATCATCCACCCGATCATCACCGACCCGCTGGCCGCGAACGCCGACACGCTGGCGGCTCAGGCCGCGGCGGGCCAGACGAGCATCAAGATATTCATGAACCGGGAGCCGTTCGACCGGGACGTGGACGGCTACATCGCGACCATGGAGGCGGCGCGCGACGCCGGCCTGCTCGTGATGATGCACGCCGAGGACGGGGCGATCATCCGGACGACCGCCGAGCGGATGATGGCCGAGGGGCGGGGTTCGCTGGCGAACTTCGCCGACGCGCGTCCCGTTGCGGCCGAGGCTGCGGCCACCCTGCGCGCGACGGCGCTGGCCGAGGTGACCCGGGCGCCGGTGTACCTCGTGCACCTGTCGTCGGAGCGTGCGCTGGTGGTGGCCGAGGACGCCGCCCGGCGCGACCTGCCCGTGTACGTCGAGACGCGCCCCATCTATCTCCACCTGACCCGCGAGCTGTTCGCGGGGCCCACCCCCGGGCTCTACATCGGCCAGCCGGCCCTCCGGACGCAGCAGGACCAGAACGCCCTGTGGGCGGGGCTCGGCCGCGGGGCGGTGCACGTCGTGGCCACGGATCACGTGGCCTACCGGCGCGAGCAGAAGCTCGACCCCGCGCAGACGGTGGCCAACCACCGGCCGGGCATGAGCAACCTGCAGGTGATGCTGCCGATGCTCTTCTCGGAGGGCGTGGCGGCGGGGCGCCTGACGCTGGAGCAGTTCGTGGCGGTCTCGGCGACGAACGCCGCGAAGCTGTTCGGGCTGTATCCGCGCAAGGGCACGATCGCCGTGGGCGCGGACGCCGACCTGACGCTGTGGGATCCGGAGGCCACGCGCCCCATTCGCGACGAGGACATGCTCTCGCGCAGCGGCTACTCGACCTACGCCGGCACCGAGGTCACCGGCTGGCCGACGCTGACGATACGGCGCGGCGAGATCCTCTACCGCGACGGGGAGGTGTCGGGAACCCCCGGCAGCGGCGAGCTGCTGCGCCGCGAGCGCTGGCGCAGGCCGGCGTTGTGACGCGGGTCAGTACTCGCGGAACATCCGCCGGATCTCGTCCGCATCGCGGGTCCTGGTGAGCGCGAGCATCAGCAGGATGCGCGCCTTCTGCGGGTTGAGGGTGTCGGCGGCAATCATGTCCAGCCGGTCGTAGCGGCCGAGGGGGACCACGCGGCCGCTGCCCGTGCGATTCGAGCGGACGAGCACCGGCCGGGACTCGCGCGGCAGCGACAGCACCTGCTCGAGCGCTTCCAGCTCGACCGTCGACACGATGCCCGCGCCGGTGCCGGCGAGGACGATGCCGTCGACCCCGGCCTCGATGAGGGCGTCGATCAGCACCG
This sequence comes from uncultured Vicinamibacteraceae bacterium, assembly GCA_964569405.1. GTDB lineage: Bacteria > Acidobacteriota > Vicinamibacteria > Vicinamibacterales > UBA8438 > JAAXGX01. Next base: position 26,561 of record CAZMWA010000313.1, read on the forward strand.
GGCTCGGCTGGACGTAGGAGTAGACGATGTCCACCGCCGGGAGCTGCGCGAGCCCGGCCAGGTCGAACTCCGCGTCCACCGTGTGGCGCTTCGTCGGCTCGCGGTAGAAGGCCACCGCGTCGGCGTCGACGTAGCCCAGGAACCCGAGCCTCCGGGAATTGAACGTCTCGACGCGGTAGGTGCTCGTCTTGGTGACGTCCCGCGCCGCGTTGATCTCGTCGTTCATGACGACCAGCACGCCCTTACCCCGCGCGGCGGGCGAGGCGGCGGTGCGCACGGCGTTCAGGAGATTGATCGGACCGTCCGCGCTGATGGCCGTCGCCGGGCGCTGCGCGCCGACGAGCACCACCGGGCGGTCGTGGGGCACGGTGAGATTGAGGAAGTAGGCCGTCTCCTCGAGCGTGTTGGTGCCGTGCGTGACGACGACGCCGGCCACGTCCGGATCGCCGGCGAAGATGGCGTCGATGCGGCGTGCGAGCCGCAGCCAGATGTCGAACGTGATGTTCGGGCTGCCGATGTTCGCGACCTGCTCGACCCGCACGTCGGCGTGCTCGGCCAGGGCGGGCAGCGCGGCGACGAGATCGTCGCCCGAGAGCGCGCCCACCTCGTAGCTGGTCAGGCTGGTCGCGGACGATCCCCCGCCGGAGATCGTGCCCCCGGTGGCGAGGACCCACACCACGGGAAGGTCCCGACCCGACGGGGCCTGCGCGTGAACGGGCGGCAGGGCCAGGCAGGCCGCGAGGAGCACGGCGAGTCGCCAGGCGCAGCCCTGTCTCCCGCGATCTCGGACGGCGATGGAAGATGAAAGCATGAGTTGGCGATTATGGCCGCGGTGAGCGGTGTGTCAAGCCGGCAAGGGTCGGCTGCCGGCGGTACAATTGACAACGCGCCCCGCGGATGCTGTGTTGCGCAGGGACGGCAGGCAGGAGGACGATGAGATGACCAGTCGGAGCTTCTCGACCGTTGCGGTGTGCGGCGCGGTTCTGGCCCTGGCGCTGACGACGGCGGCCGGCCAGGAGCGCCGGTTGTATTCCGGCGCGGAGACCGGCCTCGACGGGCTGCTGCCGCCCGCGGAGGGCGCGCTGCCGCGGACGCCCTGGGGCGCTCCCGACCTGCGCGGGGTCTGGAACAACTCGACCGACACGCCGCTCGAGCGGCTCACGGCCGCCGAGCAGGAGCGCAGCCGCCTCGCGCGGGAGGCGGTGGTCGCCGCCACGCAGGGCACGGGCGCGGCCTGGATCGAACGCTCCGGGACGATCCTGCGGGAGTCGCTCGTGGTCGATCCGCCCGACGGGAGGATTCCCGAGCTGCTCCCCGCCGCGAGGCAGCGCCTGATCGACCGCGAGAACGCGCGCGCCGGCCGCGGCGAGGCCGACTCCTGGCTCGACCGCAACAGTTGGGAGCGCTGCATCTCGCGGACCATGCCGGTGGCCATGATTCCGAACGGCTACAACGCGAACTACCAGATCCTGCAGACGCCGGACCACGTGGCCATCCTGATCGAGATGATCCACGAGTCGCGCATCATCCCGCTCGACGGGCGCCCGCACGTGGCCGACGGCGTGCGCCAGTGGCTGGGCGACAGCCGCGGCCGCTGGGAGGGCGACACGCTGGTGGTCGAGACCGAGCGCTTCAACAACCGGCTCGACGGCGGCGACTACCAGCCGTCGCACGTCATCCAGACCGGACACCGCGGGCCGGGCGGCACGCTGCGCCTGGTGGAGCGCTTCCGGATGGTCGACGCGAACTCGATCGACTACCAGCTCACCGTCGAGGACGCACGGACGTACTCGCGGCCGTACACGCTGTCGATTCCGATGACCCGGCGCGACACGAACGAGCCGCTCAACCACCTGTTCGAGTACGCCTGCCACGAGGGCAATCTCGGGATGCCGAACCTGCTCAGCGCCGGCCGCACCGACGAGCAGCAGGCGCTCGAGGCGGCCGCGCTGGTCTCTCGCCAGCGCAAGGAGGCCGGGCATCCCGGCGTGCGCGAGCCGGCCGTGCCGTTCGTGGCGCAGGAGTAGCGCGAAGCGGAGCCGGCAGGCAACGATTCGCGGGCGAGGTGGGCATGGACAAGCCGGGCGGATTCGGCTACAAACGTAGCGTCATTCCTGTTCCTGCGGAGCCTGCGCAGCGGGTCCCGTCCACGGGAGGCGCGTGATGGCGGTCAGGGTTCTGGACGGCCGCGTCGGTCTGATGCTCGCCGTGGTCGGCGCGGCGGCCGCGGGGCTGGCCGCGGCCGGCGGCGACGAGCGTCTCGTCGAAGCGGTCAGGAGCCGCGACGGCGCGGCGGCACGCGCGCTCGTCAGCGCGCGCGTGGACGTCAACGCGCCGGCGGCCGACGGCGCCACGCCGCTGCACTGGGCGGCGCACTGGGACGATCTGGAGACCGCGGACGCGCTGCTGGCCGCCGGCGCGCATGTCGACGCCGCGAACGACTACGGCGTGGCGCCGCTCGCCCTGGCGGCGACGAACGGCAGCCTGGCGATGGTCGAGCGGCTGCTCGGCGCCGGCGCCCATCCCGACGCTGCCGACGAGAACGGCGCGACGCCGCTCATGTTCGCCGCGCGCACGGGGCGGGCGGAGGTGGTCGGCGCCCTGCTCGCCGCCGGCGCCGACGTCGACGCGCGCGACGCCGCCCACGGCCAGACGGCGTCGATGTGGGCGGCCTCGGCCGGCCACGCGGACGTGCTGCGGCGGCTCCTGGACGCCGGCGCCGACGTGCAGGCCCGCTCGGCCGGCGGCTACACGCCGCTGCTGTTCGCCGTGCGCGAGAACCGCACGGCGGCGGTCCGGCTGCTGCTGGAGCGCGGCGCCGACGTCGACGCGGTCGCCGCCGACGGGACGACCCCGCTCGTCGTGGCCGTCTTCATGGGCCACTGGCCGCTCGCGCACCGGCTGCTCGAGTACGGGGCCGACCCGGACGCCGACGGCGCCGGCTTCGCGCCGCTGCACTGGGCCGCGGGCGTCTGGGAGACCGCCCTCACCACGACGGAGGCCGGCGGCACCGCCGGCTGGGCGCGCTACGCGAGCCGCGGACCGGGCAAGCTGGCCCTCGTCGAGGCGCTGCTGGCGCACGGCGCGGACCCCAACATCCGGCTGCGGCGGAACCCGCCCACGCACGGCTTCCTCGGCTTCCGGCGCATGGCGATGGCGGGCGCCACGCCGTTCATCGTGGCGGCGCGGGCGGCCGACGTGGAGGTCATGCGCACGCTGGTGGCCGCCGGCGCCGACCCGCTGCTGACCACCGACGACGAGACGACGGCGCTGGTCGCCGCCGCGGGCTATGCCTACGCGATCGGCGCCGACATCCACGCCGAGCGCCAGGCCTTGGAGGCCGCCCGGCTGATCATCGAGGCCGGCGTGGACGTCAACGGCGCCAACACGGTGGGGGAGACGGCGCTCCACGCGGCGGCGTACACCGGCTGGGATCGCGTCGCCGAGCTGCTGCTCGCCAACGGCGCCCACGTCGACGCCGAGAACATCGTGGGCTGGACGCCGCTGGCGATCGCGTCGGGTTTCTTCGACACGACCACGATGACGAAGACGGTGCACGAGAGCATGATGGCGCTGCTCACGGCGCACGGGGCGCGGCCCACGATACCGTCCCACGAGCAGAAGCGGCTCAGGTACTGATGGCGGACCCGATACGCGATCGCCTGTCCGGCGCAAGGGCGCGCGGCACGCCGCCGCGGCGCGCTGTCCGGTTGAGCCTCGGCGTCGGCGCTGTCCTCGTTGGGTTCGTTGCGCTCGGGGGCACGGCGGTTGGCCAGCCGGCCCGCGAGGCCAGCGGCCCGGCCGGGCGCTACGGCGCGGTTCTGGAGCGCTACTGCGTCGCGTGCCACAACGAGCGGCTGCGGACGGCGGACCTGGTGCTCGATGGCGCCGATCTCGAGCAGGTGGGCGAGGCCGCGGAGCTGTGGGAGAAGGTCCTGCAGAAGCTCGAGGCCCGCGAGATGCCGCCCGCCGGCCGGCCGCGTCCCGACGACGCTACCTACGACGCCTTCGCCGGCTGGCTGGCGGCAGGCCTCGACGCGGCGGCGTCCGCGTGGCCGAACCCGGGCCGCTCCGCGCCGGTCCACCGCCTGAACCGGGCCGAGTACGCCAACGCGGTCCGCGACCTGCTGGCCGTCGAGATCGACGGCCGCGCGCTGCTGCCGGCCGACGACGCGAGCTACGGGTTCGACAACATCGGCGACGTCCTCACGATGTCGCAGCCGCTGCTCGAGCGCTACCTCTCCGCCGCCCAGCGGATCAGCCGCCTGGCGGTCGGCGATCCTGACACCGGCGCGGGCGAGGCGATCTACGCCGCGTCGCGCAGCTTCCGCCAGGACGACCGGATGGGCGAGGCGCTGCCGTTCGGCACGCGCGGCGGCATCGCCCTGCGCCACACCTTTCCGGTCGACGCCGAGTACGGCATCCGCATCGAGCTGCAGCGGGCGATCATGTCGGGCCGGCTCAAGGGCATCGGCGACCGGCGCGCCGACCCCGCCGAGCGGCACCCGATCGACGTGCGCCTGGACGGGCGGCTCGTCAGGCGCTTCGACGTGGGGCCCGCGGACATCGTCGGCGGGGTCGAGAGCAGCGGCGGCCTGCAGGCGCTGCAGCAGCTCGGCACGGAGCTGCTCGTCCAGGTGCCGGTGCAGGCCGGACCGCACACGGTGGCGGTGACGTTCCCGAAGCGAAGCGGCGCCCCCGAGGGTCTGCGGCTGCCGCTGCCGACGCGCAGCTTCAGCCACAACGACGACTCCAGCGGCCTGCCGGCCATCAGCGCGGTCACGATAGGCGGGCCGTACGACGTCCGGGGCGTGGGGGAT
>CAZMWA010000314.1:0-6823 GCA_964569405.1 uncultured Vicinamibacteraceae bacterium
GGGCCAGCCAGTCGAGCAGCTCGGGATGCGTGGGGGCCGAGCCGGTGGTGCCGAAGTTGCTCGGCGTGTCGACGAGCCCGCGCCCGAAGTGCCAGTGCCAGATGCGGTTGGCCATGACCCGCGCCGTGAGCGGGTGCTCGGGGTGCGTGATCCAGCGGGCCAGCTCGAGCCGTCCGCTGGCGCCGGCGGGAATCGGCGGCGGCGGCACGATGTGATCGGTGACGCGCAGGAATCCGCGCGGTTGCGGGGTGTCGGCCAGGTTCAGGTGGCTGCCGCGGATGTGGACGGGGAGATCGACGATCTCGCCTTCCTCGACCGACATCGCGTAGGGGGGCTCGGGCGGCGAGGCCGCCTCGCGCTCCTCGAAGACGGCCCGCAGCCGGGCCAGCTCGGCGACCGCGTCGGCCCGGTAGAGGGCCTCCTCGGCGTCCTGGTCGAGACAGAGGATGCACAGCCGCCCGTCGTAGACGAGCCGGCGCAACTCCTCCTGCTCCCGCGGCAGCCGGAAGTCGGCGGGGGTGAGCTCTTCCTCGTCCTCGAGGCCCAGCCGCTGGAGATGCTGGTCCCAGGCGATCTCGATCACCGCGAACAGGCTCGCGTAGCGCCAGGCGACCTCTTCGAGGCTCCGGGGCGCGGGCCCCCGGACCAGGCTCCGGGTCAGCGGCGCGATCAGCACCTTCTCGGAGGCGATCAGCGCCCGCAGCTCGTCGGTGACTTCCTCGTAGCGTTCCGCCGGCGCCGCCGCGTAGGCGTTCCAGATCTGGAAGACCACGCTCGGGTTGGGTCCGTCGCCCTGCACCGGGGGACCCTCGCGGTAGCGGAAGAGGGCCCGCACCCAACGCTCGATCACCGCCGCCTCGAGGCCGTCGCGGCCTGCGATCCGGGCGATCTCCTCGCTCCCCCGGCGCTGGCTCTCCTCGTCGTCGCCCCAGGCCGGGTAGGCTTCCTCCGCCGCGAGAAGATAGCCGGCCAGCGCCTGCCGCCGCGGCCGCCGCAGCAGCTCGTTCTGCTGATCGACGAGATCGTCGACCGCCTCCTGCGCCGCCTCGACCCGCTCCTGCGCCGCCTCGTAGCGGGCGACGGTCTCCTCGTCGGCCAGCGGCCGCTCGACCCACCGGCCGACGCGGTTTTCGCCGACCATCGTCCGGGTCGAGCGCAGGATGCCGGCCAGCGCGTAGTAGTCGGCGGTGGGAATCGGGTCGAACTTGTGGTCGTGGCAACGGGCGCAGCCGACGGGCTCGGCGAGGAACGACCGGCCGATGACGTTCACCTGCTCGTCGACGATGTCGATGACCATCTTGTCGACGTCCTGCTCGGCCAGCACCTTCGCGCCGAGGGTCAGGAACCCGGTCGCGGCGAGACTGGCGAACCGCTCCTCGTCGCCGGCCGCCGGCAGCAGGTCGCCGGCAATCTGCTCCTGCACGAACCGGTCGTAGGGCTTGTCCGCGTTGAACGCGTCGATGACCCAGTCGCGGTAGCGGAACGCGTTCGGGTGCGCGATGTTCTCGTCGAGCCCGTTCGAGTCGGCGTAGCGGGCGACGTCCAGCCAGTGCCGGCCCCAGCGCTCGCCGTAGCGCGGCGACGCCAGCAGCCGCTCGACCACGCGCTCCCAGGCGTCGGGGCGCTCGTCCGCGAGGAAGGCGTCGACCTCGGCCGGGGTCGGCGGCAGGCCGGTCAGGTCGAACGTGACCCGCCGCAGCAGTTGCCGCTTGCCGGCGGGGGCGACCGGGGTCAGCCCCTCCGCCTCGAGCCGGGCGAGGACGAACCGGTCGATCGCGTTGCGCGCCCAGGCCGGGTCGCCGACTGCGGGCGGCTCGGGACGGGCCATCGGCCGGTACGCCCAGTGCTCGCGGCCGGGACCGAAGTCGTAGGCGGCGCCGCTGTCGGACCGGGCGGCGACGACCGGAACATCGGAGACGCGCGGGTCGACCGCGCCGCGGGACACCCAGCGCTCGAAGTCGGCGACCACCGCGGCCGGCAGCCGGCCGTCGGGCGGCATCCTGATCGGTCCGTCGTAGCGAATGACGTCGATCAGCAGGCTGTCGTCCGGCGCGCCGGGCACGACGACGGCGCCGCTGTCGCCGCCCGTGCGGACCCCGGCGGCATCCACCAGCACGAGTCCGCCGAAGATGCGCTCCGGATCGGCACCGTGACACTGGTAGCAGCGCTCGGCGAGCACCGGGCGGATCTTCGACTCGAAGTGCTCGAGGTCCTCCGGCGGGAACTCCTGCCCGCTCGCCGGTGCAGCGCCCGCGGCCAGCACCAGGACGGCGCCCAGACTCAGAAGCAAGCCGACCCGGATCGTGACGTCCAGCAGCGCCCGGAAATGTGTGTGCATCATTGACCGCGGCAGTGTACCGCAGGCCTGTTTGCGGGCCAAGCAACCCGTACGCCACGCGCACAGTAGAATGGGAAAGGCGGATGAAGACAGCGGCGTCAAGGACCTACATGGCACACGTCTCGGCCGGCGCCGACCCGGAGGCTGCCCTGGCGGCAGCCGAGGAGATGGGAGAGATCGCCGGCGACGTCCGAATCCTGAAGTGGATGGTCGGCGTGGTCATCGCCCTGTTGCTCGCCGGCTTTACGATAGTAGCGGGAGCACTTTTCCAGATCAGCCTCCGCCTGCCGGCAAGTTAGAGTCGCACCCCCACCCGACCGGCAAGACCCGACGATTGCCTCCCCCCTCGAAAGCGCCGGGGAGACGGCACGAGCACAGACGTTCGGCGTTATGATCGCCGCATGGAAGCGTCGATGGCGACTAGAGCCGGTTCGGTGGTCCGAGTCCTGGTGATCCTGATCGGCGTGCTGGTCGCCTCCGGCGGCACGCAGAGCGCCGGTGCCCAGGCGCCGGAGTCCGCGGCGCCCGCATCCGCGGCGTCGGTGCGAGCGACGCTCGACCGGTTCTGCGTGCGCTGCCACAACGACCGGCTGCGCACGGCCGACCTGGCCCTCGACAGGCACGAGTTGACGGACGTCGGCGCCGACGCCGAAACCTGGGAGAAGGTAATCGTCAAGTTGCGCGCGCGGACGATGCCGCCGGCCGGCAACCCGCGGCCGGCCGAGGCCACGTACCGCGCCGTCGCCTCCTGGCTCGAGACGGAGATCGACACCCTGGCCCTCGCCAGCCCGGACCCGGGCCGCGGCGAGACGTTCCACCGCCTCAACCGGGCCGAGTATCACGCCGCGGTCCGCGACCTGCTCGCGGTCGACGTCGACGTCGCCGCGCTGCTGCCGGCCGACGACACCTACGAGCACGGCTTCGACAACAACGGCGACGTGCTCTCGATCTCACCGGACCTGGTGGGGCGGTACCTCTCGGCCGCGCGCCGGATCAGCCGCCTCGCCGTCGGAACAGCGCCCATCGGTCCGTCCGTGGCGACCTACCGGGTGCATCCCGCCCTGCTGCAGGACGACCGGCAGGACGACCGGCTGTCGTTCGGCTCGCGCGGCGGCATCGCGATTCGGCACACCTTCCCCGTCGACGGCGAGTACACGATCCGGATCCGCCTCCACCGCAACTTCTCCGACTACATCCTCGGCTTCGCGGCGCCCCAGGAGCTGGACGTGCGCGTGGACGGCGAGCGCGTCGCGCGCTTCCCGGTCGGCGACGCCGACGCGGTCGGCCGGATGGCCCCGCTGAGCTTCGCCGGAAACATCGCCGGGGACCCCGACTGGGAGTACTACATGAACACGGGCGACTCCCACCTGGAGGTCCGCTTCCAGGCGCGGGCGGGCCAGCGGACGGTGGGCGTCTCGTTCGTGCGGCGGTTCGCGGAACCGGAGGGGGTGCTGCAGCCGCGCAACCGGGGCTACGGGCGCTTCGTCGACGAGCGCTACGACGAGAACGCGGCGGTGGAGCAGGTCGCGATTGGCGGCCCCTATGCGGTCGAGGGTCCCGGCGACACGCCGAGCCGCCGCGCGATCTTCGCCTGCCGGCCCGCGGCGGGCGCCGGGGCCGACGAGGAGCAGGCCTGCGCCGGCCGGATTCTCGGCAAGATGGCCCGACGGGCATATCGCCGGCCCGTCGACGACAAGGACGTCGCGGCGCTGCTCGACTTCTTCCGCGCCGGACGGCGCGACGGCGGCTTCGACGACGGCATTCAGTTCGCACTGGAACGGATGCTCGTCGATCCCGAGTTCCTGTTCCGCATCGAGCGCGATCCGGAGGACGGCGCGCCGGGGACACCCTATCGGCTCGGCGACCTGGAGCTGGCGTCCCGGCTGTCGTTCTTCCTGTGGAGCAGCATCCCGGACGACGAGCTGCTGGAAGCCGCGGCCGACGGACGGCTCGGCGACCCGGCGGAGCTCGAGCGGCAGACGCGGCGGTTGCTCGCCGACGCCCGCTCGCAGGCGCTGGTCGACAACTTCGCGAGCCAGTGGCTGCGACTGCGCAACCTGGAATCGCAGGAGCGCGAGTCGGCCGACTATCCCGAGTTCGACGAGAACCTGCGCGAGGCGTTCCGGCGCGAGACCGAGCTGTTCGTCGGGAGCACGATCCGCGAGGACCGCAGCCTCCTGGAGCTGCTCAGCGCGAACTACACGTTCGTCAACGAGCGGCTGGCGCGGCACTACGGCATCCGCGGGGTCTACGGCGACCGCTTCCGGCGGGTGACGCTCGACCCCGATCACCCGCGCGGCGGCCTCCTCGGCCACGGCGGCCTCCTGATGGTGACCTCCTATCCCAACCGCACGTCGCCGGTGGTGCGCGGGAAGTGGCTGCTCGAGACCCTGCTGGGGGCGCCGCCGCCCGAGCCGCCGCCGAACGTGCCGGGACTGCCGGACCGCGGCGAGGCGGGCGAGCCGGCATCGGTGCGCGAGCGCCTCGAGCGGCACCGGGCCAACCCGGCCTGCGCGGGCTGCCACGCGCCGATGGATCCGCTCGGCTTCGCCCTCGAGAACTTCGACGCGATCGGCCTCTGGCGGGACACCAGCGAGGCCGGCCAGCCGATCGACGCGTCGGCGACGATGCCCAGCGGCGAAGCGTTCGAAGGACCGGCGGGCCTGCGGCGCGTGCTCCTGAGCCGCGGCGAGGATTTCGCCCGCACCGTCACCGAGAAGCTGCTGGCCTATGCGCTCGGCCGCGGGCTGGAGTACACCGACCGTCCGGCGGTGCGCCGGATTCTGCGCGATGCCGCGGCGGACGACTACCGTTGGTCCTCGATCGTGCTCGGCATCGTGAAGAGCGCACCGTTCCAGTGGCGCCGTTCGCGGGCCGACGAGCCGGCGCCGGCAGCCGTGGGGATTGGCCCCTGACGGTCGCCGGGAGCCGCGAGGCCTCGCCGTAGGACGCGGCGGCCTCCGGGCGGGGTTGGTCCGGCGGCAATCGGAGCCGCAGCCGACGAGTATCCGGGCGTTACACTACGATGAGCAGGTTCCAATCATGATGATCACGAAAACGTCGCTGCCCCGCCGAACCGTGCTGCGCGGGCTGGGCGCCGCGGTGGCCCTGCCGCTGCTGGACGCCATGGTCCCCGCCGCGTCGGCGCTGTCGCGCACCGCGGCCGCGCCCACCCGGCGCTTCGGCGTGGTCTACGTGCCCAACGGCATCGCCATGGAGTACTGGACGCCGGCCGAGGAGGGGAAGGGGTTCGAGCTCACCCCGATTCTCCATCCGCTGCAGGCCTTCAAGGACCAGCTCACGGTGGTCTCGGGCCTGCGGGGGTACTGGACCCCGGCCCACGCCGGCGCGTCGACGACGTTCCTGACCGGGGCGGCGGGCGTCGCGGGCGAGACGGCGCCGGTGGCCGACATCTCCATGGACCAGCTCCTGGCGCGGGAGTACAGCCGGCACACCGAGCTGGGGTCGCTCCAACTCGCCATCGACAGCCGGGCCAACGCCGGCCAGTGCAGCGGCAACCACAGTTGCGTCTATACCAACACCATCTGCTGGCGCAGCCGGACGACGCCGCTGCCGATGGAGAACAACCCCCGCGTGGTGTTCGAGCAGATGTTCGGCGACAGCGGGAGCACCGACCCGGCCGTCCGCCGCGCGCGCATGGCGCGCGACCGCTCGATTCTCGACTCCGTGACCGGGAAGGTCGACGACCTCAAGCGCGAGATCGGGCCGGCCGACAGCCTCAAGGTCGACGAGTACCTCGAGGGCGTGCGCGACATCGAGCGGCGCATTCAGCGGGCCGAGCAACGACAGGACTTCGACCTGCCCGAGCTGGCCCAGCCCGAGGGCATTCCCGCCACGTTCGCCGCGCACGTCGAGCTGATGTTCGACCTGCAGGTGCTGGCCCACCAGACGGACCTGACCCGCGTGACCGCGTTCATGTTGGGGCGCGAGGTGAGCTCGCGGACCTACACCGAGATCGGCATCGCCGACGCGCACCACCCGCTCTCGCACCACGAGTACAACCCCGAGAAGATCGCGTCGATGTCGAAGATTAACGCGTATCACGCGTCGATGTTCGCCGACTACCTGGCGAAGCTCCGCTCAACGCCGGACGGCGACGGCTCGCTGCTCGACAACATGCTGCTCCTCTACGGCTGCGGGATGTCCGACAGCAACGCGCACAGCCCGCTCGATCTGCCGGTCCTGCTGCTCGGGGGATGCGCGGGGCAGCTCGAGGGCGGACGCCACATCCGCTACGAGGGCGACCCGCTGATGCCGAACCTGCTCGTGACGCTGATGGACAAGCTCGGCGTCCCCGTCGAGCGGCTGGGGAAGAGCGACGGAAGGCTCAGCGTGGAGCGTCTGACGGGGGTGTAGACCGCGGCCGCCGCGGCACACCGACCACGTGCTACGCTGAAGGGGTATGGAACAACTGCCGCTCTGGATCACCCCGGCACTCGTGCTGGGGCTGTTTGCGTGGGTCCG
>CAZMWA010000315.1:0-44405 GCA_964569405.1 uncultured Vicinamibacteraceae bacterium
CGAAAGCGATCCACTTCGACCGAAATCGGTGATCCACTTCCGCCGAAACAGGTGATCCACTTCCGCCGAAATCGGCGATCCACTTGGTCCGAAATACGCAATCCGCCTCCAGCTGCCGTCAACAGCCGTCCGGGAGACGCCCGAGCAAATCCCGGGCAAGGTTTCGGAAATCCTTGTAGCAGTCACGAACCGCGTGTTGATGCGCACCGATGGCGCCGTGCGCAGGCTTCAGCAGGAACATGGGGCGGTTTGCCTCCTGTCAGCCGCGCGAACGCCGTCGTGACGCGAAACGCCCGCTTGTCCCGGTCCAGACACTTCGGCCATTGCGTGGAGAGCTCGTCTTCCCGTCTGGAGAGCCCAAGATCTCCCAACAGCAAGCCGATCTTCTCGTCGACCCTCTCAATCTGCGGACGCTCGACGACATCCCCGGTGCCCTCGAACAGGGGGGCGACGCCGTCGTTGATGGTGCCCGCGTTCCCATCTCTCCACAGACGTTCCAGCCTGGCCTCGTCGAGAAACATCCCGGTCAGGTTGGCTTGGGGATCCAGATCCGCGGCAAGGACGTGCCGGCCGATCTCTCCGAACATCCACGCCAGGTGATAGACGAGGGACGTCTTGCCCACGCCTCCCTTGTTGTTGAAGAAGGCTACGGTGGTCATGGCCTTGCCCGGACGGTAACGAGCACGAACGCGTCCTGAACGTCGAACTCGGGCGGCGGATTGTCGTTCGCTGCCAGCGTCCTGCGCGCCGTCTCGATACCGATTCCGAAACGCTGCATGAAGCCCAGGTTCTTCATCGCCTCTGCGATGGTGGGGTTGCGATAAGAGGTCGCGCCGCGCCCGAAATTGTAGCGTCCGACTTCTCCGAACGCCGAGCCGGGGCTCAGGATCTCTACGCGGTCGGCGAGCCAGGAGATTCGCACAGGCGTGTACGAATGCTCGTAGTTTCTGTGAATTGCCGCGTTGCGAAGAAGCTCGCGGAGGGCCTCGTAGGGGTAGCTTCGCTCCTCGACATGCCGCTCTCCCCGCGTGTCGAGTGCCCGCATGTCCAGGTCGGCCTCCACCGTCGCTCCAGGGACGCCCTGCATATCGTAGGGCGCGTTCCCCCAACGGCGTTTCTCGGTGAGACGACGCTCCTCCTCGGCCGTGGCTTGGCTCCGTCGGGGGCCGGTGCGAATCCAGCACCGGCCATCTACCTTTATTGGCGGGTTGTCCGAAGGTTCTACCTGGACCACGGCGACGCTGCAGTCGGCCAGACGTTTTCTCGCGACCTCCATGAACGGGAACGGCAGGATCTTCCCGTCGGTCCGCAACCCGCCGAGCGTTCTCAACAATGCATCGTCGATGGTCAAGCCCGCGCAACGTCCGTCGTCCTCCAGTCCGATGAAGAGAAGCCCAGGTTCTCCGTTTCCGGGGAGGTCGTTGGCGAACGCGCAGATTGCCTGCCGGAACTTGTCGAGATCGGTGCTGGAAGCAGTGAACTTCACGCGGTCGCTCTCGCCGCTCTCGATCCGGCCGAGCAGTTCCGCATCGCCCAGCATGTGTCCTGCGCCCCTCCCTGCTGCGCCCTACCGCAAGTGGGCCGCCAGGTCGGCCAGACCGTTCAGGCCGTCGAGCAGGTTCCCGGTCACGTGCAGCCGCAGGACGCGCCGGCCGCGCGCCGCGAGCACCTGCAGGTCACCGCGCGCCTGCGCCGCCTTGACGATGCCGAAGCTGTAGCGCCGGCCCGGCACGGGCGCGTCGGCGGCATCGTCGCACGTGATCTGGATGAAGACGCCGCTGTTCGGCCCGCCCTTGTGGACCTGGCCGGTCGAGTGCAGGAACCGCGGCCCGAAGCCGACGCAGGTGGCCACGCGAAACGCGCTGCGCAACGCGTGCCGCACGCGCTGCAGCGCCCGCTCGTTCGCGGCCGACATCTCGACGTAGGCCAGCAGCGCCAGGTAGTCGCCGGCGGCCGCCTGCCCGCAGTGCGCCGCGAGCAGCGCTGCGAGCGAGCCGCGCGCTTCCTCGCTCCCCGCCGGCGCGCCGCTGGCGGGCGCAGGGTACAGAAGCAGTTGGCCGTCGCGCGCGGCTGGTTGCTCGTCGGGCAGGGCCTCGCCGGCCTCGTACGCGGCCGTCAGCCGGCGCGTCTCGACCTTGCTCGCCTCGACGTCAGGCTGGTCGAACGGGTTGATGCCCAGCACCGAGCCGGCCACCGCGGTCGCCAGCTCCCAGCGGAAGAACTCGGCGCCCAAGTCGTGCGGGTCCCGCAAGCCGAGACGGATGACCGGGTGCCCGGCCTGCTCGAGCTCCGCGACGGCCCGGTTCACACCGCCATCCGGCGCCGCCTCGTCGCGCAGGTACACGAAGATCCGGTCATCGCCGTACAGGGCGGACTCCCCCACCGTCTCGCCGTCCACCGGAACGAGCCCCGTGCCGTCCTTGCCAGTCGACTCGGCCAGGAGCTGCTCGAGCCAGGCCCCCAGCGACTGGTACGCCGGTGCGATCACGAACGTGACCTTGTCGCACCCCGCCCGCACGGCCGCGCCGAGCGTCAGACCCAGCATGGCGCCGGGGTTCGCCCGTAGCGACCTCGACGGCAGGCAGGCGGACCGCATCGCCTCGGCGCGGTCCAGCAGCCGGCCGACGTCGAGCGCCATGACGGCCGCGGGCACCAGGCCGAAGTCGGACAGGGCGGAATAGCGCCCCCCGATGCTCGGGACGCCATGAAACACATGTCGAAACCCCTCGCCGACGGCCAGCCGCTCGAGCTCGGAGCCTGGGTCGGTGACCGCTACGAACCGGCCGCCGACGTGCCCGGGCCGCACGCGCGCACGCTCGGCGAAATAGCTCAGAAGGATGCTCGGTTCCAGCGTCGTGCCCGACTTGCTCGACACGATGAAGAGAGTGCGCGCGTAGTCGATGTGCCGCTCGATCGACCTGACCTGGGCCGGATCGGTCGAGTCGAGCACCCGGAGATCGGGCGCCCCGTCCACCCGACCGAAGGTCCGCCGCAGCACCTCGGCACAGAGGCTCGAGCCGCCCATCCCCAGCAGCACGGCGTGCTCGAAGCCTCGCTCGACCACTTCCCGCTGCAGCGCCCCCAACTCCGCGACCCGCGCGCGCTGGCCGCCCACGACCTGCAGCCAGCCCAGCCAGCCGCTCTCGCCGGCGTCGGTCCAGAGCGACGCGTCGCCAGCCCACAGCCGCGCGATGCGGTCATCGGCTTCCCACTCGACCGCCAGCCGCTCCACCGCGTCGTCGAGAGGTGCCGGGATGGAGGTCATCATGTCGTCCTCATGCTACAGCACGAACCCGACGCACGATGCTCATCCACGGTTTCTGGGCAACGGGGAGCTCGCGGGGGGCCGCCGGGGGGATCGCAGAAAGGGCACCGAACCGGCCTTGCGGCGAGAGCGGAGCGGGGCGCAGCCCCCCGCAGGCGAACGCCGGGGGTGCGGGGCAAGGGCCCGTCCGATGAAGGCCAGCCGGCTGCGCCGTAGAACGGTGCAGCCGGCTGGCGAACGATTGCCGGGCTAGTTTCCGCGCAGGGGGCTCGGTCCGCCGCTGAAGGTCAGCAGGTAATCGCGGACCGCCTCGATCTGCCGTACCGCGTCCGCGTCGAATTGCGGGTAGAACGAACCCGGGTACTCGGTCCAGAACATGGGCATGCGCGTCCCGGGCTGAATCTCGAGCGGCGCGATCAGCCAGTCCAGAATCCAGTCGGGCTGCAGACGTTCCTGCGCCATCCGCAGGTCGGGCGCCAGGTTGTCCGTCGGCTGATCCTCCGGAATCGTGTCCAGCACGTGGCACTGCTGGCAGCGCAGCAGCTCGAACAGCTCCTCGCCCGTGCTCGTCACCCCCGGCGCCGGAACGGACTCGTGGGTCCGGAACGGCCCGATCGCCTCGGAGACGGCCGCGAAGTAGTCGAGCGCCTGGTTCCAGTGCGCGTCATCGAGCCCGAACGTGGGCATGCGCACATCCAGCCAGGGCCGGATGGTGATGGGGCCCCGGAAGAACGCGTACAGCCACTCGGGCTTGACCTTCGCACCTTCCGGCGTCAGCAGCGGGGGCGCCAGCGCCGGATCGTCCACGAGCTCGCGATAGTCGCCCCCGTCGGCCTCGATCTCGTGGCACGAGATGCAATTGCGGCGACGCACGAGATTGCGGCCCTCCCGCAGCGCATCGTTGCGCGCGGAGCGCGGCGACTGTGACACGAGCGGCTGCACGTCGCTCTGGAAGCTCATGATCGCCGTCGCGAGCAGCGTCACCTCGTCCTCGCTGAAGCCGTAGTTGGGCATCCGGAGCTTCTCGAGCGGCTGCAGGACGCGGCTGCGGTCGAAGCTGCGCGGGTCGCGCAGCTTCTGCTTGAACCAGTCGACCTTCGTGTGCGGAATCTCGTGGACGAACGCGAAGTCGAGGCGCGGCAGCAGCTTGGTGCCCTCCTCCGACAACTCGATGCCGATGGGCTGCGTCTCCTCGAAACCCTTGATTTCGTGGCAACTGTAGCAGCCATAGCGGCCGATGGCGCGACGGCCCAGCTCGAGCTGCTGCTCCTCGGGCGACATGGCGGCCACGGTCGCCCGGGCTTCGTCCGTGGGCACGATGGACCGCAGGTAGTCGGTCAGGATCTCCGCGACGTCGTCGGCGGTATGGGCAGCCCGCGCCCCTTCCCCGTCCGGGCCGCCGAGCGTGGCCAGGTACGCGGCGACGTCGCTCACCTCGCTGTCGGTGAGCCGGAGGTCCGGCATGTAAGTCTCGGGGCTGAAGTGCCGCGGATCGCGGACCCAGTCGTAGAGCCATTCGAACGACGTCTTGTTGCCGATGTTCTGCAGCGGCTGGCCGAACGTCCGCCGCGAACCCGCTTCGAGGCGGCCCTCGTCACCCGTGATGTGGCACGCGAGACACCCGACCGACTCGACCAGCTCCTGCCCCCGCGCGGCGTCGCCGCGCCGCGGGAACCGGACGGCGAACCCGTGTTCGTCGGAATTCGCGAACAGGTACGCCACCACCGCGTCGATCTCGGCCTCGTTGCGGACCGCGTCCTCCGGCTCGCTCGTGTTGCTGTTGTACCAGATGCGGGGCATCCAGGTGCTGGCCTTCATGGCGCGCGGCTCGCGAATCCAGCGCGCAACCCAGTCCGGCTCCAGCTTCGACGCAATCTTCGTCAGGTTCGGCCCCGGCCTGCGCAGCTCCTCGAACCCGCGCGTCTTGTGGCAGGCGTAGCATCCGGCCCGCTCGTACAGGCCGTAGGCCTCGCTCACCTTCGGGCCCTCGGGAATGAAGACCGTCTCGCGGTGGCACTTGGCGCACGACGCCTCGGTCATGTCCGTCGGCAGCATGGGATAGTCCCACAGATGGGGCTCCTCCCAGCCGAAGTCATGCTCCCAGGCGAGCGTCTGCTCCTCGCCCACGGGGGTGTGCGAGGCGTGCCGGAACGTCAGCGACTGCCCCATCCCCTCGTGGCAGACGGTGCAGCCGAAGCCGCCCACCGGATGCGGCGACGCACTGCCGACGTAGGCGTCCAGGTTGGAATGCGTCCGGAACGGCTGCGGGTAGTCCTCGTATCCCTCGCGGTCGATCGCCAGGTGGCACGTCGTGCAGCGATCCATCTTCGCGACGCGCACGAAGTTCACGTCCTCGACGATCTGCGGCGTGATGACCTGCCGGACCGTGATGGTCGGCGCCATGAAGTCCAGCAACGGCGCGTTGAGAATCAGATCGTTCACCAGGCTGGGCTGCAGGTCGGCCACCCGCGTCGTGAGCCGCTCCGTCTCGGAGGTCAGCTCGCGCAGTTGCCCGTCGACCTCCAGCGCCCGGCCCGTGAAGACGCCGATCTCCGCTCGCAACTCGTCGCGCTGCGCCGTGAGGCGTTCGACCTCCAGACCCAGGTCGAGCCAGCGCTGGTACATCTCGTCGATCGGGGCGCGCTCGCCCGCCGCGCGCTCGGGGTCGTTCTCCTGCAGCTCCTCGAACTCGTAGCGTTCCGCGTCGTACACGGCCTTGGTCGACTGGAACTCCTGGTTCGCCAGGAACAGATCGGCCTCGATGTCCTCGAGCTGATCCTGCAGCTCGTCGATCTGGTCCTGACTCGCTGCCGCCTCCTGCTCGGCCTGCGCGAGCTGGTCCCTCAGCTCCGCCACCCGCGCCGGGTCCACCTGCGCCTGCGCCGCGGCCAGGCTCGCCTGGGTGACCTCCATCTCGAGCTGGACGAAGCGGCGCTGGTAGTCCTTCCACTCGCGGGCGTAGTCGTCCCAGATCATCAGGATCGTCGTGACGAACAGGAAGATGCTCGACGCGGCGAAGACCACGTTGAGAAAGTCGACGTTGTATGCGTGCCCGACAGACTTCTTGTCAGCCATCTGCTCTGTGCTCGCTATATGTTGAAGAAATACTCCGGTATCGAGACGACGTACTTCAGGTTGAACACCCACCGCGTGAGCATCTTGACCGGCAGCGACAGCATCATCAGCAGCAGCACCGCCGCCACGTAGAAGCGTGTGCCGCCGAGCAGATCATAGTAGCGCCTGAACACCCTGGCCATGAGCGGCGGCAGGGCGGCGACGTAGATCAGCGTCAGGACGATGCCGAAGAACTCGCGCACGAACCAGTTGTCCGGCAGCGGCTGCCCCAGCAGGCGGACCCAGATGAAATCGGAGAGCTGCACGTTGGTGAGCGGCTCGAGCTTGTGGACGTCCCAGTACTCGAACGGCCCGAAGAAGTTCCAGTTGGGACCCCTCAGGAACGTGCCGAGGACGATCAGCGACGACCACAGCACGAGGAAGCCGAACAGGAAGATCGTGATCTCGGCCTTCCGCTCGCGGAACGTGTAGTACCCGTTCCCCTTCGGATTCGTGTCGATGTAGGGGATCGCCATCAGGCCCACGATGATCAGGCTCGGCAGCACGACCCCGGCCAGCCAGGGATCGAAGTAGACCAGCATCTCCTGCAACCCGAGGAAGTACCACGGCGCCTTCGACGGGTTGGGGGTGTTGGCCGGGTTGGCCGGCTGCTCGATCGGAGCCTCCAGGCCGACCGACCACACCACCAGAATCGCCGTGCAGAGAATCAGGGCGATCAGCTCCGTGTACACGAGGTCGGGCCAGACCCAGACGCGGTCGGACTCCTCCTTCTCGATGGGGTCGTCCCCGGCGGCGATCCGCCGGTCGTTGCGCACGCCCTCGCGAATCGCGTACCACGTGAAGAAGACCACCAGGAAGATGAGCGCCACGATCGGCACGTTGTCCGGCTTGACGACGATCAGGCGGAAGTTCTCGTCGAACAGGCCGAACGCGAAGAACACCGCCAGAAAGCCCATCATGCCGTAGCCCACGGCATTCTTCGAGAAGGCCTCCCGCTTCCAGACGATGAGCACGAGCGCTATCACCGACAGGATGAAGAACAGCCGGGGATCCGCAAACAGATTGACGAAACCTTTGATCGCGTCCATGACGTCCCTTGCCGCCAGCGGCCCCTAGAGCGGACCGGAAATGCCGCCGTCCTTCCTGACCCGCCAGAAGTGGACGGCCATGAGAAACCCGATGACGAGCGGCAGCCCGACACAGTGCAGCACGTAGAAGCGCAGCAGCGCGCCCTCGCCGACGAACGTGCCGCCGAGCAGCGCGAAGCGGGCGTCGTCGGCCGCGTGAATCAACTGGACGTCCCCGAGCGCGAGCAGGGCGGCGCCCGGGCCCTCGTGGCCGAGGAACGGCGTTGCGCGCGCCATGTTCGAGCCCACGGTGATGGCCCAGATCGCCAGCTGATCCCACGGCAGCAGGTAGCCGGTGAACGACAGCAGCAGCGTCAGGACCAGCATGATGACGCCGATGTTCCAGTTGAACTCGCGCGGCGGCTTGTACGAGCCGGTCATGAACACGCGGAACATGTGCAGCCAGACGGTGATGACCATCGCGTGCGCGCCCCAGCGGTGCATCTCCCGCATGATGCCCAGCGGCACGTGCTCGCGCAGGCCGACGATGTCCGAGTACGCGTACTCCAGCGTCGGCCGGTAGTAGAACATCAGCAGCAGTCCCGTGAACGTCAGCACCAGGAACAGGAAGAAGCTCAGCCCGCCCATGCACCAGGTGTAGCGCAGCCGGACGCCGTGCTTCTTGAGGCGCACCGGATGCAGGTGCAGGAAGACGTTCGACAGCATCACCAGCACGCGGTTGCGGTCGTTGATGGGGGCGTTGTGCCGGAAGATAGATGTCCAGATCTGCGTCGCGGTCAGCCAGTTCCAGGCGCGGACGAGCGCACCCTCCTTCGGCTTGATGGTCTCGGTTTGGGCCATGGCGTCGTCTACACCTCGAGAAACGACTCGGGATCCGTCCACTGCCCGAGCTCACTCTGAAACTTCCGGCTCTTGTCGACCAGTATCTGACCGTCCTCCGCCAGGACGATGCGGGTGCGCTCCAGAGGCCGCGGGGCCGGCCCCTCGAAGTTGACGCCGGTCGGCCGGAACCCGCTGCCGTGGCAGGGGCACTTGAACTTGTCCTCCGCCGCCAGCCAGTTCGGCGTGCACCCGAGATGGGTGCAGATCGAGAAGAGCGCGTAGAAGCCCGAGGCTTCGTGCACGATGTCGAACGGCGTGCGGATGATCCAGACGCCGAAGCGATCCTTCCAGCGCTCGTCGACGCCGTCGACGTACTCGTCCGGAAAACCGATGGTGAACTGCTGCGGCGGCTCGTTGAGCACGTTGGGGAACATGAAGCGGCCCGTGGCCGCCAGGCACCCGGCGGTCGCCGCGGTGAACGCCCCCCACGACAGTCCGAGCCAGCCTCGGCGCGACATCAGCGGCGAGGTGTCGTCCGCCGCCCGCGACGGCTTCGCCGGCGCCTTGCCCGCCGCGGCGCTGGTCGTCCTGCGTGCCAGCGCGGGCTTCGGCGCCGCCTGGGCCGCAGGTGCTACTTGAGGTTTCTGCTCGTCAGCCATTCAGTTGTCGTCCTCCAGCACACGGTATCTCAACCGTGGTTCCCCACTGCGTTGCCGTCCGCCACCGCCGGCTCGAGCAGCTCGAGCGTGCGCAGGGCCACTTCCCGCACGCGCAGGCTCGCGTCGCTGCGGCTCAGCTCGACCACCCGGTCGCGGAGCTGCGACGCCTTGAGCGCCCCGACGGCCTGCAGACCGCTGACCATCACCTCGGCGATCGGGTCCACGCCGTTGTCCAGGCTGGACGCCCGGTCGACGTTGCGTTGCACGTACTCGCGATCGAGCATCCGGCCGAGTATCCGCAGCCCGTCGCTCCGGCCGTGGCGCGCGAGCGCCACCGCGGCGTTCCACTGCACGTCGGGCGCGGCGTCGTCGAGCGCGTTGCGCAGCGTGGCGGCACGCTCGTCGGCCGGCAGCACGCCGAGCGCGTACACCGTCATCTTGCGAACACCCGGGTCCTCGGACAGATACATCGCCTCGATATCGTCGACGACCGACGGATCGCCAATCGATGCCAGGGCCCAGATGACGCTGATGCGGGTCTCGGAATCGGGATCGCCCAGCGCCTCGACCAGCGTCTCGAGCGCGCCGGGCGGCTGCGTGCGAAGCCGCCCGACCGCCAGCGCCAGATAACGGCGCACGCGGGGGTCGTCGCCGGCCGAGTCGGCGAAGGCCTGCACGATGGCCGCCCCCAGATCCGGGTGCCGGCTCTCGATGCCGGGCGTGTCCAGCAACCGCGACAGCTCGTACGCGGCCGGCCAACGGCGGTCGCGCCCGCCGACGCGCACGTCGTTGAGAAACTCCTCGGGCGTCCGCTCGTTGGTCACCAGCATGCGGAATCCGCCGTAGATGAGCACGACCGCCCCAACCACGGCGAGCGGGATCAGGAAGAACTGAACGGCGAGCGCAGGGGCGTTGGCAAGCGGACTGCGGGCGGGCGCAGCTTCGCGCTCGTCGAGCTTTTTCATCGGGTGTCAGCTATCCGAGCGTCTGGGGATAAGGAGGCCGGGTACCTGCCCTCCAGACCCAGAGGGTACTATGCCGGCCAAACTCGGGTCAAGGCAGCCGCTGCCCCGTGTGGTCATGTCCCGCTTCTCTCCGCAGACTCCTACCGCCGCATCAGCAGCGTGACGAGCGAGAGGACGACGCTGACCAGGATGCTCGTCGTGATCGGCACGTAAACCGTCGTCCCGGCTCTGCGGTACACGATGTCGCCCGGCAGGCGGCCGAGCGGCAACCCGGCCATCACCAGCACCCCGGCTCCGGCCAGCAGCAACCCGACCACCAGCAGCGTCCTTCCCATCCCCGTGCGCCGACTAGCGGTCGTCGGACGCCAGGGCGGAAAAGAAGTAGTCCAGCTCGAACGCCGCCGTCTCGGGCGCATCCGACCCGTGCGTCGCGTTCTGCTCGATCGTCCGTCCGAACTCCCGCCGCAGCGTTCCGCGCTCGGCCCTGGCCGGATCCGTGGCGCCCATGAGGCGCCGCCAGCGGGCGATGCAGTCGGGCGCCTCGAGCGCCAGCAGGACGAGCGGGCCGGACGACATGAAGCTGGTCAGGCTGTCGAAGAACGGCTTGCCCCGGTGCACGGCGTAGAACCCCTCCGCCTCCGACCTCGTCAGGTGCGCGAGCCGCATCGCCCTGATGCGCAACTCCGCACCCTCGACCCGCTGAATGATCGCGCCGACGAGCTGCCGCTCGACCGCGTCGGGCTTGATGATTGCCAACGTCCGTTGCATCGCGCTCTGAAGCTCCCAGCCCGGCGATCGTCGCCTCCGGGCTCCGGTTGCCGCCCAACCAACCCTCGCCAGACTCCTAGCGCAGCGATTCCATGATCTCGGCGAGCGCGGCCTTCGGCGGCCTGGTGCGCGCCTGCGGAAGCTGCGCCAGCGGCTCGTCCACCAGATTGAGCATCGTCAGGAAATCGTCGCGGTCCGGCTCGACGTAGATGACCCCGGTGGCGAACTCGCCGCGCCGCCGCGTCTCGTTGAGCACGCGCAGGGCCTGCAGCCGGTCGAGCGGATCGTACGCCTCGTCTAGCTTCGTGAGATACAGCGTGGATCCGTCGTGCAGCGGCACCGCCTGCGTCGTGCCCGGCTCGTAGTCGACCGAGATGTCCTCGAAGAACGGCACGAAGCTGATGTCCTCGAGCGGGTCCTCGTGCGCCTTGGCGTAGGCGTAGCTCTTCGTGGATCCTTCGTGATCGTTGAACGTGACGCACGGCGAGAGGACATCGATCATGGCCGTGCCGCGGTGGCTCAGCGCGGCCTTGAGAATCGCCATGAGCTGCTTCTTGTCCCCCGAGAACGAGCGCGCGACGAACGTCGCCCCGAGCTCGACGGCCAGCGCGCACGTGTCGATGGGCGGCAGGTCGTTGACGACGCCGGTCTTGAGCGTCGAGCCCAGATCGGCCGTCGGCGAGAACTGCCCCTTCGTGAGGCCGTAGCAGCCGTTGTCCTCGATGATGTAGATGATCGGCAGATTGCGCCGCATGAGGTGCACGAACTGGCCGATGCCGATGGCCCCCGTGTCGCCGTCGCCGCTCACGCCGAGCGCGATCAGCTTGCGGTTGGCCAGCAGGGCGCCGGTGCCGACCGAGGGCATCCGGCCGTGCACGGCGTTGAACCCGTGCGCGGAGCCGAGGAAATAAGCCGGGCTCTTGCTGGAGCACCCGATGCCGGACAGCTTCACGACCTGGCCCGGATCGACCCCCATCTCGTAGCAGGCGCCGATGATCCGTTCCGATATCGCGTTGTGGCCGCAGCCCGCGCACAACGTCGTCTTCGTGCCCCGGTACTCCTTCGATACGAGCCCGATCCTGTTGACGTTCTTCCGCTGTTCCGGTGGTGCGACGCTCGCCACGGTATCGTCCCTCTCCGCGTGTCCTACTCTCCGCCCACGCCGGCGCTGCGCGGCAGCCGGGCCGGCTGAGCCCCGGCCTTCTCGGCGCGGTAGCCCTCTTGAATCAGGATGCTGTCGGTGATCGTCCGCGCGTCGACGGGGTTCCCGGTGTAGTGCAGCACGCTGCGCAGCCGGCTGGCGAGGTCGCTCGGCACGTCGAGCTTCATCAGGCTGAGCATCTGCGCGTCACGGTTCTGCTCCACCACGTAGACGCGGTCGTAGCGCTCGATGAACGACGCCAGCGCCGCGCGGAAGGGATACGCGCACACCCGGTAGTAGGAGGTGTGCAGGTCCGCCTCGGCGAGCAACTGGTCGCGGCTCTCGACGACGGCCCAGTGCGTCGTGCCGTAGGCGACGATGCCGATCGAGGCCTTGCGGTTGATGGTGACGACCGGCTCGGGCAGCCAGTGCCGCGCCGTCTCGAACTTCCGCACCAGACGGTCGACGTTCTGCTGGTAGTCGTCCGGCCGCTCGCTGTACTGCGCCCACTCGTTGTGCCCGGAGCCGCGGCAGAAGAACGCGGGCATGCCGTCGCCGGGCAGGCTCCGGTAGGGAATGCCGTCCCCGTCGACGTCCCGGTAGCGGCCGAACTTGCCGATCCGCTCCAGCGCCTCCTCGTCGAGGACCTTGCCGCGATCGAGCGGCTTCGAAGGGTACTCGAAGGGCTTCGACATCCAGGTGTTCATGCCCAGGTCGAGATCGCTCATCACGAACACCGGCGTCTGGAAGCGTTCGGCGAGGTCGAACGCCTCGATCGCCATCGAGTAGCATTCCTCCACCGACGCCGGAAACAGCATCAGGTGCCGCGTATCGCCGTGCGAGAGAAAGGCGGTGGTCAGCACGTCGCCCTGGGCGGTGCGGGTCGGCAGCCCCGTCGACGGCCCCACCCGCTGGATGTCGAAGATGACCGCCGGCACCTCCGCATAGTAGGCCAGCCCGGAGAACTCCGCCATCAGCGAGACGCCGGGCCCGGACGTCGACGTCATCGAGCGCGCGCCCGCCCAGCCGGCGCCAATCGCCATGCCGAGCGCCGCGATCTCGTCCTCGGCCTGCACGACGGCGAACGTCGCCTGGCCGGTTTCCTCGTCGATGCGGTACTTGCGCAGGTACTCGATGAGCGTCTCGCACAGCGACGACGACGGCGTGATCGGATACCAGGTGACCACGGTCACGCCGGCCATCAGCGCGCCCAGCGCGGCGGCGGCGTTCCCCTCGATGAGAATGAGGCCGCTCGTCTCGTCCATCGGCTCGACGACCAGCCGGTCGCGCTTCTCGAGATTCTCCGCCGCGAACCGGAACCCGACCTCGAGCGCGCCCCGGTTCAGCGCCACCGCCTTGGGCTTGCGGCCCAACTGCTTCTCGAGGGCGGCCTCCATGTGCCGCATGTCGATCTGCAGCAGGTTGGCGAGCACCCCGTCGTAGATCATGTTGCGAACCAGGCGCCGCAGCTTGGCGTCGGTGCACACGCCCGCCACCAGCTTGTCGAACGGAACCGGATAGAAGACGAGGTCGTCGCGCAGCTCGTCGAGCCTCAGCGGCTCGTCGTAGACGACCGCGGCGCCCGGGTCGAGCGCGAGCACGTCCTCGCGCGCCGTCTCCGCGTTCATCGCCACGAGCAGGTCGATGCCGGCCTTGCGGGCGATGTAGCCGTCCTTGTTCGCCCGAATCGTGAACCAGGTGGGCAGGCCGGCGATGTTCGACGGGAACAGGTTCTTGCCCGATACGGGAACGCCCATCCGAAAGATGGAACGCAGGAGCACCAGATTCGCCGTCTGGCTGCCCGACCCGTTGACGGTGGCGACCTGAATGCTGAAATCGTTGACGATCCGCTCGGTGAGATGCGCTGCGGGAGCGTCGAGTACGGCTACGTCAGAAGGCGCCATTCACGGCCTCGCCATCCATGGAAACAAGACATGGAAATAGAAAACTCCCTATTGTAGCACGGCGGCACGGACCTACCGCCCGAGGCGCCCTGCCACGGCGGCGCCGATCTCGGCGGGGCTCCTGACCACGGTGACGCCTGCCGCCTCGAGCGCCGCCATCTTCTCGGCCGCGGTTCCCTGGCCGCCCGAGATGATGGCGCCGGCATGCCCCATGCGCCGGCCCGGCGGCGCCGTCTGACCGGCGATGAAGCCCACCACCGGCTTGGCGAACTCGTCGCGCACGCAGGCTGCGGCTTCCTCCTCCGCCGCGCCGCCGATCTCGCCGATCAGCACGACGGCCTCGGTGGCCTCGTCCGCAGCGAACAGGCGCAGCGCATCCACGAAGCTGGTCCCGATCAACGGGTCGCCGCCGATGCCGATGCAGGTGGTCTGCCCCAATCCGAGCCGCGTGAGCTGGTGAATCGCCTCGTAGGTCAGCGTCCCGCTCTTCGAGACGATGCCCACGCGGCCCTCGCGGCAGATGTGCCCCGGAATGATGCCCGCCTTGGCCGCCCCGGCCGAGATGATGCCGGGACAGTTGGGGCCGATCAGCCGGGTCGGCCGGTCCTCGAGAAAGCGGACGACGTGCAGCATGTCGAGGGTGGGAATTCCCTCGGTAATGCAGACGACGAGCGGGATGGCGGCGTCGGCCGCCTCCAGGATGGCGTCCGCGGCCACCGAAGGCGGGACGAAGATGACCGACGCGTTCGCGCCGGTCTCGCGCACCGCCTGCTCCACGGTGTCGAACACCGGCCAACCTTCGTGAGTCGTCCCCCCCTTGCCCGGCGTGACGCCGCCGACCACGGTGGTTCCGAACTCGGCCGCCTGCCTGGCGTGGAACGCACCCTCCCGCCCGGTCAGCCCCTGGACGAGAAGGCGCGTGCTGCGATCGATGAGCACCGACATCGGCTGCGTCCACCCCGGCGCGCTCAGTGCGCCGCACCGCCTGCGCCGGCGAGCGCAACGACCCGCTCGGCCGCCTCGTCCATCGCGTCGGCGGTCGTGAAGTTCAGACCGCTCTCCCGCAGCATCTGCTTGCCCTGCTCCACGTTGGTGCCCTCCATGCGGATGACGACGGGTACCGCCACCGCCAGCTCCTGCACGGCGGCAATCACGCCTGCGGCCAGCACGTCGCAGCGCAGGATCCCGCCGAAGATGTTGATGAGCACGGCCTTGACGTTGGCATCGGACATCAGGATGCGAAAGGCGTTGCGGATCTGCTCGGCGTTGGCGCCGCCGCCCACGTCGAGAAAGTTCGCCGGGGAGCCGCCCGCGAGCTTGATGATGTCCATGGTCGCCATCGCCAACCCGGCCCCGTTGACCATGCAGCCGATCGTGCCGTCGAGCCGGATGTAGTTCAGCGCGTGCTTCGAGGCCTCGATCTCGAGCTCCTCCTCCTCGGCGAGATCGCGGAGGTGCCGCAGCTCCGGATGCCGGAACAGCGCGTTGTCGTCGAGCGACACCTTGCCGTCGAGCGCCAGCACGTCGCCGGCCGCCGTGACCACGAGGGGGTTGATCTCCACCAGGGAGGCGTCGTTCTCCCGGTAGACGGCGCAAGCGGACTGCATCACCCGCACGGCCCTGGTCACCGTCGGCCCCGTCAGGCCCAGGCCGTACGCCAGGCGCCGTCCCTGAAACGCGGACAGACCGACGCCGAGGTCGATCTCCTCGCGCAGGATGAGCTCCGGCGTGTCGGCCGCAACCTGCTCTATCTCCATGCCGCCGGCCGCGCTCGCCATGATGATCGGCCGCGCCGCGGAGCGGTCGATCAGCAACCCGAGGTACAGCTCGCGCTCGATGTCGAGCGCCTCCTCGACCAGCACGCGCGACACGCGGCGACCCTCGGGACCGGTCTGCGGCGTGACGAGCGTCATCCCGATCAGGGCCTTCGCCGCCTCCTCGGCCTCGCCCGCGTTAGCGACCACCCGCACGCCGCCGCCCTTGCCCCGCCCGCCGGCATGGATCTGCGCCTTGACGACGACGCGGCCCCCGAGACGCTCCGCCACCCCGCGCGCCTCGGCCGGCGTGAACGCGACCTCGCCGCGAGGCACGGCCAGGCCATGCTTCGCGAACAGGATCTTCGCCTGGTACTCGTGAATCTTCACGGGATCACACGTGGATGACCTGCACCAGCTCGCGAACGGCAGCGGCCGACCTGTCCAGCGCCGCCTGCTCGTCCTCCGTCAGCTCGATCTCCACGATCTGCTCGAGCCCGGCCGCACCGAGCTTGACCGGCACGCCGACGAAGAGGTCGCGGATGCCGTACTCGCCCTGCAGGAAGGCCGCGCACGGCAGGATCTTCTTCTTGTCCTTCAGAATCGCCTCGACCATCTCGACGACCGCGGACCCCGGCGCGTAGAAGGCGCTCCCGGTCCCGAGCAGCTTGACGATCTCGGCGCCGCCGCCCGCGGTCCGCCTCACGATCGCGTCGATCGTGGCCGCGTCCATCAGCTCCGTGATCGGCACGCCCGCCACGGTCGAGTAGCGCGGCAGCGGCACCATCGTGTCGCCGTGGCCGCCGAGGACGAAGGCGTGGGTGTTCTCGACCGACACGTCGAGCTCCTGCGCGATGAAGGTCCGCATGCGAGCCGAGTCGAGCACGCCGGCCATGCCGATGACGCGCTCGCGCGGGAAGCCGCTGACCCGGTAGACCACCTGGCACATGGCGTCGAGCGGGTTCGTGACCGGCACGATGATGCAGTCCGGCGAGTACTTGACCACCTGCTCGGTCACGCTCTTGATGATCGCGTAGTTCTTCGTCAGCAGGTCGTCGCGGCTCATGCCGGGTTTGCGCGCCAGGCCGGCGGTGATGACGACGATGTCCGAGCCGGCCGTGTCCGCGTAGTCGTTCGTGCCGAGCACGCGCGCATCCGAGCCCTCGACCGGGCACGCCTCGAGCATGTCGAGCCCCTTGCCCTGAGGGATCCCCTCCAGGATGTCGAGCACCACCACGTCGGCCAGTTCCTTGTCCGCCATGCTGCGGGCGGCGGTCGCGCCGACGTTTCCCGATCCGATGACGCTCACCTTCCTGTTCATGCCTCTCAGCTCCTTCTCGGGGTCGACCCCCTGCATGTTCCCGACGCGCGCGGCGCCCGGCCGCACCACGGGCCGGACCGCACGTTTAGGTCACTTCCCTGTGACCCCGGACAAGATCTTCAACAGAAAGTGTGGAAAACCTTGTGAAAAAATGGCCCGTCAGACGCCGGCAAGCCGCATCAAACGGACGGGTTTAGCGATTTGCACCATCGTGGTGCGGCAGGCAATACCGTGACCGGTCTCCCGCAGACGGGGTGAGATTATACTGTACGGCCTGTACGGCGTCCGGCCCCGCGTTCTCATGAAAATCGTCATCGCAGACCCCCTGCCCGCATCTGTCGCCGATCTGCTGCGCCGCGAGGGGTGGACGGTGGACAGTCCGACCGATCGTTCCGGCGGCGAGCTCGAGGCCGCCCTCGCGGACGCCGAGGGCATCATCGTCCGCAGCGCGACGCGCGTGGATGCCGCGCTGCTGGCGGCCGCCCCGCGCCTGCGCGTCATAGCCCGGGCCGGCACCGGCGTCGACAACGTCGACCTCGAAGCAGCCAGCCGGCGCGGCGTGCTGGTGCTCAACGCGCCGGGCGCCAACAGCATCAGCGTGGCGGAGCACGCCTGCGCCCTCATGCTCGCGCTCGCCCGCTCCGTCAGCCGCGCCGATGCCCTGATGAAGGACGGCCGCTGGGAGAAGAAGTCGCTCCAGGGCGCGGAGCTGCGCGGCAAGACCCTGGGCCTCGTCGGGCTCGGCCGTATCGGCCGCGAGGTCGTGCGTCGCGCGCGGGCCTTCGAGATGCACATCGTCGCGCACGATCCGTACATCACGTCGCAGATCGCCAGCGACCTCGACGTCGAGCTCGTGTCGCTCGATCGGCTCTGCGAGCTGGCGGACTTCATCAGCCTCCACGTGCCGTCGACCAGCGGCACCCGTCAGCTCCTGAACCGCGAGCGGCTGGCGCGCTGCAAGCCCGGCGTCCGGATCGTCAACACGGCCCGCGGCAGCCTCATCGACGAGCCGGCGCTGGCCGCGGCGCTGACCGCCGGCCACGTCGCCGGCGCGGGCCTGGACGTGTTCGAGACCGAGCCGCCCGCGTCGCCCCTCCTGACCAGCCTGCCGCAGGTGGTGGCGACCCCGCACATCGCGGCCTCGACCAAGGAGGCGCAGGAGCTGGTGGGGCTCGAGGCGGCCAGCTCCGTCCGGGATTTCCTGCGCTCCGGGATCGTTCGCAACGCCGTTAACTTTCCTTCCGTGTCGCCGGAGGAGTTCAAGCGCCTGCAGCCGTACGTCGGTCTGGCCGAGCGGCTGGGCAGCTTTCTGGCCCAGCTCACGGACGAGCGGATAGAGGGCGTCGGCATCCGCTACTACGGCGAGCTCGCGGGCGCGAGCCACGACATGCTCGTGGGCGCCGTGCTCGTCGGCCTCTTCCGGACCGTGCTGTCCTCGACCGTGACGCTCGTCAACGCCCGCCCGCTGGCACAGCAGCGCGGGGTGGAAATCGTGGAGTCGCACAGCTCCCGCCCCCGCAACTTCACGAGCCTCATTTCGATCAAGCTGCACACGAGCGGCGGCGAGCACTGGGCCGAGGGAGCCGTCTTCGAGCCGCGCGAGCCCCGGCTGGTGCTGCTCGACGGCGTGGAGGTGGAGGCGCCGCTGGCCGGCACGCTCGTCGTCATCCGCAACAGCGACCAGCCGGGCGTCATCGGCGAGGTGGGCACGATCCTCGGCCGGCACCGCCTCAACATCGCCGCGTTCGCCCTCGGCCGCGGCGCCGACGGCGCCGTCGGCGTCGTCAACATCGAGGCGCCCGGCACCGACGCGAGCCGACCGGCGCCGCCGGTCGACGACGCACTGCTCGACGAAATCCGACAGGTCCCCGCCGTCCGCCACGTAAGCCTCGCCCATCTCTAGCGGCCGAAGGCGCGCACGGCGCGCCTCGGCGGGAGTGGCGCGGGGCGAAGGGGTCCCCGCAAGCGGACGCCGGGGGTTCGGGGCGTAGCCCCGTCCGATGGAAGCCCAGCCCCGTCTGATTGAAGCCCGTGCTAGTATCGCTCGTGCACCCTGCCGCCTCCCAGGGCACTATCCCGTCGGCCGCCCGCACCTCCACCATCGCCGTCATTCCAGCCCGCTATCAGTCGTCGCGCCTGCCCGGCAAGCCGCTGGCCGATATCGGCGGGCGGCCCATGGTCGAGCACGTCTACCGGCGCGCCCAGGCGGCGGCCTCCGTGCAGGCGGTGCTGGTCGCCACGGACGACGCGCGCATCCGCGACGCGGTCGCGGCGTTCGGCGGCGAGGCGCGCATGACGGCCGCCGAGCACCGCAGCGGCACCGAGCGTCTGGCCGAGGCCGCCCGCGACCTCAGCTGCGACGTCGTCGTCAACCTGCAGGCGGACGAGCCCCTCGTCGACCCGCGCGCCATCGACCGCATGGTGCGGGCGCTGGACGAGAACCCCGGCGTGCCCATGTCGACCGTGCGCTGCCCGCTCGCGGGCGGCGGCGAGCTCGGCGACCCGAACGTCGTCAAGGTCGTGGTCGATGCCGCCGAGTTCGCCCTCTACTTCTCGCGGGCCGCGATCCCGCACCAGGGTGCAGCCGGCGGCGGGCCGGTGGCCGGGACCTGGCGGCACGTCGGCGTGTACGCCTACCGCCGCGAGTTCCTGCTGCACGTCGCGGCCCTCGCGCCGACTCCGCTTGAGCGGGCGGAACGCCTGGAGCAACTGCGCGCGCTCGAGCACGGCCACCGCATCCGGACGGTCGAGGTGGCCGGCGCGCCGGTTGGCGTGGACACGCCCGGCGACCTCGACCGCGTCCGCCGCATCGTGGCGGGTGGAGCAGCGTGATGCCGGAGCCGGTCCGCAACGCGGCCGGTCGCCCCGTGAAGTACATCTTCGTCACGGGCGGTGTCGTGTCCTCGCTCGGCAAGGGCCTCGCCGCCGCCTCGATCGGCTGCCTGCTGGAGGGGCACGGCTACCGCGTGACCCTGCAGAAGTTCGATCCGTACGTGAACGTCGACCCCGGCACGATGAGCCCGTATCAGCACGGGGAGGTGTACGTCACGGCGGACGGCGCGGAGACGGACCTCGACCTGGGCCACTACGAGCGCTTCACGAGCACCGTGACGACCTGCGACCACAACTGGACGACGGGCAAGATCTACCTGTCCGTCATCCAGAAGGAACGCCGCGGCGACTACCTGGGCCGGACGGTCCAGGTGATTCCCCACATCACGAACGAGATCAAGGCCAGCCTGCGGGCGGTCAGCGAGGATGTCGACATCGTCCTGGTCGAGATCGGCGGCACCGTCGGCGACATCGAGAGCCAGCCCTACCTCGAGGCGATTCGCCAGTTCCGCCGGGACGTCGGCCGCGACCACACGCTCTACATTCACCTCACCCTCGTGCCGTTCATCGGGGCGGCCGGCGAGCTCAAGACCAAGCCGACCCAGCACAGCGTGCGGGACCTGCGCTCCATCGGCATCCAGCCCGACATCCTGCTGTGCCGGACCGACCGGTTCCTGCCCCGGGACATCCGGCGCAAGATCGCGCTGTTCTGCGACGTGGACGAGCAGGCCGTGATCACGGCCAAGGACGTCGACAGCATCTACGAAGTGCCGCTCGTGCTCGGCGCCGAGGGGCTCGACCGGATCGTGCTGGGCGGTCTGCACCTGCCGGACGACACGGAGTGCAGACTGGACCAGTGGCGGGCGCTGGTCGAGCGTATCAAGAACCCGGACGACGCGGTGACCGTGCACGTCGTGGGCAAGTACGTGGGTTACGAAGACTCGTACAAGAGCCTCACCGAGGCGCTTTCCCACGGCGGTTTCGAGCACGGCGTCAAGATCAACGTGAGGTGGGTGGAGGCCGAGGCGCTCGAGACGGACGGGGGCGCGCGCCTGCTGGCCGACGCGCACGGCATCCTCGTGCCCGGCGGGTTCGGCGACCGCGGCAGCCGGGGCATGATGGAGGCGGCGCGCATCGCCCGCGAGCAACGCATTCCGTATCTCGGCATCTGCTACGGATTCCAGTGGGCCGCGGTCGAGTTCGCCCGCCACGTGTGCGGCCTGACCGACGCCGATTCGACGGAGTGTCACGAGCACGCGCCGCACAAGATCATCTACAAGCTGCGGGATCTGCTGGGCGTCGACGACCTGGGCGGCACCATGCGTCTCGGAAGCTATCCGTGTCGTCTCGAGCCGGGCTCGCTCGCCGAGCGGCTCTACGCGGCCGCGGCGGTCAGCGAGCGGCACCGGCACCGCTACGAGTTCAACCGCGACTACGAGCAGCGGCTCGCCGACAGCGGCCTGCGCATCTCGGGCCGGTCGCCGGACGGCAGGTTCGTCGAGGTCATCGAGCTGCCCGACCATCCCTGGTTCCTCGCGGTCCAGTTTCACCCCGAGTTCCAGTCGAAGCCGCTCCGTCCGCACCCGCTCTTCGCGGGCTTCGTGCAGGCCGCGTACGAGCACGCCGTGCCGGCGCACACGACGGCCGGGTCGCTCGCGTGAGAGACGGCGCCCACCCGCTGCCTGTGACCCGCTGCCTATAATTGGGTGGTGGCACAGGTTGTCGCTGGCGGCGTCCCGATCGGTGGCGGCCAGCCGCTCGCGCTCATCGCCGGCCCCTGCGTGATCGAGAGCGAGAACCACGCTCTGGCCATGGCCCGGGCAATCCGCGAGCGCGCCGCGCGCTGCGGCTGCGGACTGATCTTCAAGGCTTCCTTCGACAAGGCCAACCGCACGTCGATACATTCCTTTCGCGGACCGGGCATCGAGCCGGGGCTCCGCATCCTGGGCCGGATCAAGGCGGAGTGCAGCCTGCCGATCCTGACGGACATCCACGAGCCGTGGCAGGCCGCACCGGTGGCCCGGGTGGCCGACATCCTGCAGGTTCCGGCGTATCTGTCGCGCCAGACCGATCTGCTCCTCGCCGCCGCCAGCACCGGGCGCGTGGTCAACGTCAAGAAGGGCCAGTTCCTCGCACCCGGCGACATGCGGCACGTCGTCGAGAAGATCACGTCGACCGGTCACGACCGGCTCATGCTCACCGAGCGGGGCTCGTGCTTCGGATACAACAACCTGGTGGTGGACATCCGCGCGCTCCCGCTCCTGCGGGGGCTCGGATACCCGGTCGTGCTCGACGCCACGCACAGCCTGCAGCTCCCCGGCGGGGGCGACGGGGCCAGCGCCGGGCAGCCCGAGTTCATCGAGCCGCTCGCCGCAGCCGGCGTCGCCGCGGGCGTGGACGCCGTGTTCATGGAGGTGCACGACGACCCCGCGGCCGCGCGGAGCGACGGGCCGAACGCCTTGGCGCTCGACCGCCTCGAGCCGCTCCTGCGGCGACTGCTCGCGATCGACCGCGTCGCGCGCGGGGCCCCGGCGGCACTCCCGATGCGGGCGAGATGACAGGCCGCGCACCGGCGGAGATCGATCTCGAGCTCGCCCGCACGGTGCTGCGCACCGAAGCCGACGCCGTGCGGGCGCTGGGCGAGCGCCTCGACGGCCGCTTCGTCGCAGCCGTGCGGCTCCTCGCCGAGTGCGCCGGGCGGGTCATCGTGACCGGCATGGGCAAGTCCGGCATCATCTCCCGCAAGATTGCCGCCACGCTCTCCAGCACCGGCACGCCAGCGTACTTCCTGCATCCGGTGGAGGCGGTGCACGGCGACCTGGGCGTCATCCGGGATGACGACCTGGTGATGCTGCTCTCGCGGAGCGGAGAGACGCCGGAGATTCTGCGCCTCCTCGAGACGCTCAGGCGGATCGGGACGCAGCTCATCGCCGTCACCGGGGCGCCCGCGAGCGCGCTGGGCCGCGCCGCCGACGTGACCCTGGACTGCGGGGTCGGCGAGGAAGCGTGCCCGCTGAACCTCGCTCCCACCGCCAGCACCACCGCCGCGCTGGCGCTCGGCGACGCCCTGGCGATGACGCTGATGGTGCGGAAGGGATTCGGCGAGAGCGACTTCGCCAGCCTGCACCCCGGCGGGCAGCTCGGCAAGCGCCTGCTGCGTGTCGAGCGGTTGATGCATGGCGGCGAGCGGGTCCCGCGCGTGGCGCCCGGCGCCCGGCTGCCGGAGGTCGTCGCGACGATGTCGGCCAAGGGCCTGGGCATGACCTGCGTGACCGCGGCGGACGGCGCGCTGCTCGGCGTCATCACGGACGGCGACCTGCGCAGGCACCTGTCCGCGCACCGCGACCTCATGGCGCGCTGCGCGGCCGACGTGATGACGCGGGACCCGATCAGGATCCCGCCGTCGGCGCTGGCTGCCGAGGCCCTCAACATGCTGGAGGCCCGGCGCGTCACGTCGCTCGTCGTGGTGGACGACGCCGCCCGCGTGGCGGGGGTCGTGCACCTGCACGATCTGTGGCGGACGGAGCTCTTCTGATTGAAGATGACCGAGACCCTGATCCTGCTCGCCGCGCTGGTGGCGCTCCTGGTCGGGCTGGCGGCGGGCAAGGCCTGGGAGCGCTACAAGCTCCGCGACGGCCGCTGGATCGACCGGCGCAAGGCGCGCGAGTCGGCGCACTACATCCTGGGGCTGAACTTCCTCGTCTCCAATCAGATCGACCTCGCGATCGAGGAGCTCACGCAGGCGGCCTGGCTCGACGAGGACGCCCTGGAGATTCACCTGATACTGGGCAACCTGTACCGTGAGAAGGGCCAGGTCAGCAAGGCTATCCAGGTCCACCAGCGTCTGCTGCGCAGCCCGCGCCTCACCACGCCCGAGCACGCGCACGTCCTGCTGTGCCTCGGACTGGACTTCCGGCGCGGCGGCTTCGTGGACCGGGCGTTCGAGACCTTCTCGGAGGTGGTGCGTCTCGACCCGGACAACAAGCATGCCCTGCTCAACCTCGAGAAGCTGCACGAGGAGCAGCACCAGTGGCGCGAGGCGCAAGTGCTCCGGCAGCGCATGGCGGAGGCGGCGGCCGACGCCGAGAAGCCCCGGGACCAGGCCATTCTCGCCTTCCTGGAGAACGAGCTCGGCCTGCAGGCCATGCGGAAGGGGCAGCCCGAGCAGGCCGTCAGGCACTTCGAGGCGGCCACCGGGCTCGACGAGCAGACGGTCCCCGCCTACCTCAACATGGGCGACGTCCGTCTGGCCCAGGGCCGGCCGCGAGCGGCCGTCGAGACGTGGGAGAAGATCATCCACGTGGCGCCGGAGCGCGCGTACCTCGCCTTCTCGCGTCTGGAGAGCGCGTACGCGGAGCTGGGCATGCCGTCCCGTTTCCTCGATCTCTGCCGGCGGCTCGTCGAGGCCAACCCGCAGGACTGGCGGGCGCGGCTGGCGCTCGGGCAGCACGTCGCCGCGCACGGGGAGCCCGCGCGGGCCCGCGCCCTGCTCTTCGAGTCGCTGGTCCACAGCCCCCGCGCCCTCGCCATTCATCAGGCGATATGGCGGGCGCTCACGGCGCTGAGCCTCAACGAGACGCTGGTCAGGCGCTACGTCGCGCTGACCCGGGAAGCCGTCTTCTACCTCGATCCGCACGTGTGCATGCGCTGCCGTTATCGCAGCACCGAGCTGCTCTGGCAGTGTCCCCAGTGCCACGAATGGAACACCTTCGTGGAGGAGCGGATCGCGCCCGCGGAAGACGGCGAGGAGACGCCCGCGCAGGCCTGACGGCCGGCCCGGACCGCGGACCAGCCGATGCTGCGCGTGGCACTGACCGGAGGCATCGCGACCGGCAAGTCGCACGTGCGGGCCCGCTTCGCCGCGCGGGGCGTGCCGACGGTGGACGCCGACCGCCTCGCCCGCGAGGTGGTCGAGCCCGGGCGCCCGGCCTGGACGGCGCTGAGGACCCGCTTCGACCCGGCGCTGTTCACGCCCGACGGCGCGCTCGACCGCCGGCGACTGGCCGCCCTCGTGTTCGACGACGCGGCCGCCCGCGCCGCTCTCGAAGCAATCGTCCACCCGCACGTGCGCGCGGCGATCGACGACTGGTTCGAGCGCCTGGCAACGTCCTCCGCCGCGCCGTTCGGCATCGCCGACATCCCGCTGCTGTTCGAGACGGACCGCGCGGCGGAATTCGACCGGGTCATCGTCACGGCGTGCGACGCAGCTACCCAGCTCGCCCGCCTGACGCAACGCGACCGGCTCTCGCCGGACGCGGGCCGCAAGCGCCTGGCGGCGCAGTTGCCGACCGCGGTCAAGGCAGCCCGCGCCGACTTCGTCGTGCGGACCGACGGCTCGTTCGACGACACCGACCGGCAGGTCGAGTCGATCTACCGGGCGCTGAGCGGCCCGGCCGGCTGACGGCGGGCGGTCTCCCGGCGGGCCGTTGGCGGACCGTCACGCCCCGCTGGCGGCGAGGCGATCCTCGGCCGCCCGGACCGTGTTGGACAGGAGCATCGCGATGGTCAGCGGGCCGACGCCCCCCGGCACCGGCGTCAGGGCCCCGGCCACCGTCGCGACCTCGGGGTGCACGTCGCCGGTCACGACGGAGCCCCGCTTGCGGAACGCCGCCAGCTTCTTCGAGCCCGCGCCGAACAGCGCTTCCACCTGCGCGCCGTCGTCGAGCCGGTTCATCCCGACGTCGATTACCGTGGCGCCCGGCTTCACGAAGTCGCGTGTCACGAACGCGGCGCGGCCGATCGCGGCCACCAGGATGTCGGCCGCGGCGGCCACGGCCGGGAGGTCGGCGGTGCGCGAGTGACAGATCGTCACGGTGGCATGACGGTGCAGCAGGAGCATCGCCATCGGCTTGCCCACGATATCGCTGCGCCCGATGACCACCGCCCGGGCGCCGGCAATCGCGACCCGCTCGCGGTCGAGCAGCTCGATGATGCCGGACGGCGTGCAGGGCGCCAGCGCCGGCCGCTTCTGCACCAGACGGCCGACGTTGGCGGGCGTGAAGCCGTCGACGTCCTTGGCGGCCGCGATGGCATCGAAGACGCGCTGCTCGGCGTCGGCGCCCATGCCCGCGGGCAGCGGCGACTGCACGAGGATGCCGTCGTGCGCGGCGCTCGCGTTGAATTCCGCGACGATGGCCAGCGCGTCCGCCAGCGGCGCGGCGTCCGGCAGCCGCCGCAGGTCGCTGTCCATGCCCAGCTGCTCGCTGTGCCTGATCTTGTTCCGGACGTAGATCTCCGAGCCGGGATCGTTGCCGGCCAGCAGAATGCCCAGCCTCGGCGGGCGTCCCGCGCGCCGCGTGAACGACTCGATTCGCGGTCGCAGCCCCTCGCGGATGTCGGACGCGGCGGCGGAGCCGTCGAGCATGCGGGCAGTTGCCTGTTGTACGGTCACGATCCCCCTCATGTTGAACCATGGATTCTAGCAGTCCGCAGCGACGCCGGGTCCGGCCGGCGAGTCGGTCGCGACGGGCGGCGCCCTTCTGCTTGCGCCTGACTTTCGGTAGAATGCGGCGGTCATGTCCGACCGCGGCAGTTGGGGCACACGAGCGGGATTCATCCTGGCGGCCGCCGGCTCGGCGGTCGGCCTGGGCAACATCTGGGGCTTCCCGACCCGCGTGGGACAGGGCGGCGGCGCGGCGTTCGTGCTGGTCTACCTGGCCTGCATCGCGCTGATCTGCCTGCCGATCATGATCGGCGAGATCGCGATCGGCCGCCGCACGCAGCAGTCTCCCGTGCGCTCGTTCGCGCTGCTGCGGCCGGGCACGAGCTGGTGGCTCGCCGGCGCCCTGGGGGTGGCGGCCGGGGCGGGCATTCTTTCCTTCTACTGCGTCATCGCCGGCTGGACCGTCGCCTACGTGTGGTACAGCCTGAGCGGCGGCCTGGCGGGCGATTCGCAGGCCGCGGGCGCGTTCTTCACCGACTTCACCGCCAACGCGCCCGTCAGCCTGCTGCTGGCGCTGGGCGTGCTCGCGGTGACGGCGGCCATCCTGCTGGGCGGCATCCGGGCGGGCATCGAGCGCGTCACCAAGGCCCTCATGCCGGCGCTGATCGGGCTGCTGGTGCTGCTGGCCGCGCGGGCGGTCACGCTGCCGGGCGCGGCGGAGGGCCTCGCGTACTACCTCCGGCCGACCCTGTCCAGCCTGCTCGACGTCTCGGTCTACAACTCGGCCCTGGGCCAGGCGTTCTTCTCGCTCAGCCTCGGCATGGGCTGCATCCTGACCTACGGCAGCTACCTGAGCCGGCAGACGGGCATCGCGGGCGCCGCGCTGTGGATCGTGGCCCTGGATACCGGGATCGCCCTCCTGGCCGGGTTCATCATCTTTCCGGCCGGCTTCTCGCTGGCGGGGTTCGATCCGAACAGCAGCGGACCCGAGCTCATCTTCGTCGTGCTCCCCCGCCTGTTCGCCACCCTGCCGGGCGGCGGCCTGTTCGGCGCCGCCTTCTTCGTGCTGCTGACGATGGCCGCGCTGACCTCCGCTATCTCGCTGCTCGAGGTGCCGGTGGCGCACTTCGTCGACTCGCGCGGCTGGTCGCGGCGGCGGGCCGTCGTCACGGTGACGCTGGGCGTCTTCGTCCTGGCGATCCCGTGCGCGCTCGGCAACGGCGCCGTGCCGC
Organism: uncultured Vicinamibacteraceae bacterium; assembly: GCA_964569405.1. Taxonomy (GTDB): domain Bacteria; phylum Acidobacteriota; class Vicinamibacteria; order Vicinamibacterales; family UBA8438; genus JAAXGX01. The sequence continues at coordinate 27,209 of CAZMWA010000315.1, forward strand.
TGCTGACCAGCCTGCCGGGACTGGGCATCGACTTCCTGTCGCTGATGATCACGGCGTGGAACGACTTCGCGCTGCCGATCGGCGGCTTCCTCACGGCCGTCTTCATCGGGCACGTGTGGCGGGTCGACCGGGCCCTCGACGAGCTGCGCCTCGAAGGCGCCTGGTTTCCGGCTCCGGGCGTCTGGGCCCTGCTCATCCGCTGGGCCTGCCCCGCCGCCATCGGCCTGATCATCGGCTGGACGTTCTACGCCATGTTCTGATGCGCCGCGCGAGGCCGACTCCGCAATGAACACGCTCACGGATCGCATACAGGCGGTCGACGGCTTCGTCTGGCAGCCCTTCGCGATGCCGCTCGTGCTGGTCCTCGTGGGCGGCCTCGTGACGATCGCCACCGGGCTGGTGCAGGTCCGCCGCTTCCCGCTGGCCGTCCGCTTCGTCCTGGCGGGGGCGCTCCGCAAGCGCACGGAAGGGGGCGAGGGCACCATCACCCCGTTCCAGGCGCTCTCGACGGCGCTGGCCTCGACCGTCGGCAACGGCAACATCGGCGGCGTGGCGACCGCGATACTGATCGGCGGCCCCGGCGCCGTGGCCTGGATGTGGGTCACGGCGACCGTCGGCATGGCCACGAAGTACGCCGAGGCCGTCCTGGGCGTGCACTATCGCGTGCGCCGCGACACCGGCGAGCTGGCCAGCGGCCCGATGTACTACATCACGGGCGGGATCGCCTCGCCGGCCCTGGCCAGGGGCCTCGCCTACGCCTTCGCGTTCTTCGGCGCCTGCGCCGCCCTCCTCGGCACGGGCAACATGGCGCAGTCGAACACCGTGGCGCGGACGTTCGTCGAGGCGGCCCGGACGATGGCAGGCGTCGAGATCCCCCAGTTCGTGCCGGGCCTGCTGATCATGGTCACCGTCGGGCTGGTGCTGCTCGGCGGCATACGGCGGATCGCGGCCGTGGCCGAGCGCCTCGTGCCGGCGATGATCCTCGTCTACGTCGCCACCACGCTCACGTTCCTGATCATCCACATCGGCCGCGTCCCGGAGATATTCGGGCTGATCGTCAGCAGCGCGTTCGCGCCGACGGCCGCGCTGGGCGGCTTCGTGGGCGCCTCGGTATCGCAGGCGGTGTCGGCCGGCGTGAGCCGCGGCGTGCTCTCGAACGAGGCCGGCCTGGGCAGCGCCCCGATCGCGCACGGCATCGCCAGGGTGCGGCATCCGGCCGAGCAGGGCGTCGTCGGAATCTTCGAGGTCTTCGTGGATACGATCGTCCTCTGCTCCCTGACCGCGTTCGTCATTCTCACGTCGGGGCTGTGGACGGATCCCGCCTATCAGGACGCCAGCGGGGACCTCACGGCGGCGGCGCTGTCGACCTCCGTGCCGCTGGCCTCGCTGCTCGTGGCCGCCTGCTCGTTCCTCTTCGGCTTCTCGACGCTCCTCGGCTGGTGCTACTACGGCGAGAAGTGCATGGAGTTCATGTTCGGGTCGCGCGTGATCATGCCGTACCGCGCCGTGTTCACCGCGCTCATCCTCGTCGGCTCCGTCGCCTCGGTCCCGCTCGCCTGGGCCATCGGCACGCTGCTGAACGGCTTCATGGCCTTTCCGAACCTCATCGGCCTGCTGCTGCTGGTGGGCACCGTCCGCCGGCTGACGCAGGACTACTTCGGCGGGGCTTCCTCCAGCAAGGCGACGTAGGCGGCGACGCGCCGCGCGGGGTCGCCGCCGCGCAGGAGATCGGAGATGACGGCGACGGCCGACGCCCCGGCGGCCAGCACCGCGCGTGCGCGTTCGGGGGTGATGCCGCCGATGGCGACGATCGGACGCCCCTGCGCACCCGCCGCGTAACGCACGAGACCTAGGCCGACGGGGGCGTAGCCCGTCTCCTTCGTCCCGGTGCGGAAGATCGGCCCGACCGCCACGTAGGTCGCGTCGTCACCCCGCGACCCGTTCACCTCGCCGGGCGTGTGCGTCGACACGCCGACGATGGCGGGCTGCGGCAGCACGCGGCGGACCGCGTCCGGCCGCAGATCGGTCTGGCCGACGTGGACGCCGTCGGCGCCGGCGAGCAGCGCGATGTCGGCCCGGTCGTTCACCACGACCCGCGCGCCGCAGCGGCGGGCGGACGCGACGATCTCGTCGCACCAGGCCAGTGCCTCGCCGCTGGCGGCGTCCGCGACGCGCAGTTGGAGCCAGCGTGCCCCGCCCTCCAGACAGGCTCGCGCCAGCGCGGGCGGCTGCCAGCCGTGCCGCTCGGCGGTCCGCTGGTCGACGATCGCGCACAGGCGGGGCAGCGTCATTCGGGAGCGAAGCGATCCATGAACGCCGTGCTCAGGCGTCCGCGCTGAAAGTCCGGGTCGTCGAGGATGCGGCGGTGCAGCGGCACCGTCGTCTCGATGCCTTCGATGACGGTCATGTCCAGCGCCCGGCGCATCCGCGCCAGCGCCTCCGCGCGGTCGACCCCGTGCGCGATGACCTTCGCGACCAGCGAGTCGTAGTAGGGCGGGATCGTGCAATCGGCGTGGGCGGCCGTGTCGATCCGGATGCCCGGTCCGCCGGGCACGCTGAACGTCTTCACCACGCCCGGGCTCGGGCGGAACGTCGCGGGGGACTCGGCGTTGATGCGGCACTCGATCGCGTGCCCGCTCCAGGTGATGCCCCGCTGCCGGAACGACAGGGGGGCGCCGGCCGCGATGCGGATCTGCTCCTTGACGATATCGGTGCCGGTCACCATCTCGGTGACCGGATGCTCGACCTGCAGGCGCGCGTTCGCCTCCAGGAAGTGGAAGCGCCCCTTGCCGTCCATCAGGAACTCGAACGTGCCGGCGTTCCGGTAGCCGACGGCCCGCGCGGCAGCGGTGACGAGCCGGCCGAGCCTGCGGCGCTGGCGCTGCGTGAGCACGGCCGACGGACACTCCTCGACCAGCTTCTGGTGGCGGCGCTGGATGGAGCATTCCCGCTCGCCGAGATGGACGACGCGGCCATGGTGATCGGCGAGCACCTGGAACTCGATGTGCCGTGGCGCCTCGACGTACCGCTCCAGGTAGATGCTGCCGTTGCCGAAGGCCGCCGCGGCTTCCTGCCGCGCCGTCGTCCAGGCCGACTCCAGCTCGCAGGGCCCCTGCACGACGCGCATGCCGCGACCACCCCCGCCGGCGGTGGCCTTCAGAATGACGGGGTACTGCAGCCGGCGCGCCGCCCGCAGCGCGTCGGCGGCGGTCGCGGGCGGCTCGTCGGTCCCCGGCAGCACCGGCAGCCCCGCCCGCTGCATGGCGCGGCGCGCCTGCGTCTTGTCGCCCATCAGGCGCAGCACGTTGGCGGGCGGGCCGATGAACGTGATCCCGCGGGCCTCGACCGCCTCGGCCAGGCCGCCGCTCTCCGACAGGAACCCGTAGCCGGGGTGGATGGCGTCGGCCCCGGTGATCTCCGCGGCGCTGACGATGGCGCGCACGTTCAGATAGCTCTCGATCGGCCGCGGCGGGCCGATGCAGACATCCTCATCGGCGAACCGCACGTGCAGGGCGTGCGCGTCGGCCTCGGAATACACGGCCACCGTCGCGATGCCCAGCTCCCGGCAGGCATGGATCACCCGCAGGGCGATCTCCCCGCGGTTCGCGATGAGGATCTTCCTGAACATCTAGATGGGGCTGCGCCCCAAGCCCCCGGCGTCCGCTTGCGGGGACCCCTTCGCCCCGCGCCGCTACCGCCGAGGCGCGCTGTGCGCGCCTTGCAACGTTCTAGCGGGCAGACTCCTGGCGGGGCCTGATGGCGAACAGCTTCTCGCCGTACTGCACCGGCTGGCGATCTTCCGCGAACACCTCCACGACCTCGCCGTCGTGCTCCGCGTCAATCTCGTTCATCAGCTTCATCGCTTCGATGACGCACAGGACCTGGCCCTTGCGCACGGCGGAGCCGACCTCCACGAACGGCCGGGCGCCGGGCTCCGGCGCCCGGTAGAACGTGCCGACGATGGGAGACTTCACCAGGCGCAGCCCCTCGTCGGCGGCCTCGTCGCCCGCCGCCGCCGCCGACGGCGGTGCCGCCGGCGCGTCCGCGGGCCGGGCCGGGGCTCCTCCGCGCGGCCGCTTGCGCAATCTGATGTGCAAGCCTTCGCGTTCGACCTCGAGCTCCTCGAGGTCGCGCTCGTCCATCAGATCGAGCAGTCGTTCGATTTCGTCGAGCTCCGTCATTTTCAAGATGGGGCTGCGCCCCAAGCCCCCGGCGTCCACTTGCGGGGACCCCATAGCCCCGCGCCGTTCCCGCCGAGCCGCGCCGTGCGCGGCTTGCGGAGTCTGCACGGTTCTGCGGTGCAGACTCCTGGCCCGTCGCCGGCCGGCTCAGCAGACGGTCAGGTCGCGGGAGACTTCCGTGAGGACCTCGCAGCCTGACGCGGTCACCAGCACGTCGTCCTCGATGCGGACGCCACCCGTGCCGGGCAGGTACACGCCGGGCTCGATCGTGAACACCATGCCGGCCTCGAGCACGACGTCCGCGCCGCGCTGCAACTGGCGGGCAGGCGCTATCCGGGGCGCCTCGTGCACCTCGATGCCGAGCCCGTGGCCGGTGCCGTGGCCGAAGGCCTCCGCCAGGCCCTGCTGCTCGAGAACGGAGCGGGCCGCCGCGTCGATGCGACTGGCCGCAATCCCGGGTCGGACGGCGGCGATCGCGGCCGTCTGCGCCGCGAGCACCGCCGCGTGGAGTCGCCTGGCCTCGTCGGTGGACCGACCGACGCAGGCCGTGCGCGTCAGGTCCACGCAGTATCCGTCGTAGACGCCGCCGAAGTCCAGGACGACGAGGTCGCCAGCGCCCAGTCGGCGCCGGGTCGGCCGGGCGTGCGGCAGGGCGCTCCGGGGCCCCGACGCCACGATGGTCTCGAACGCCCGATCGTCGAAGCCGGCCAGCGCCAGCGCGTGCTCCACGTCGGCCGCCACCTCGCGTTCGGTCCGGCCGGCGCGCACCCTCTCCAGCGCGGGCGGCACGAGGTCGGCCAGCAGGCGGCCGGCGGTGCGCAGGCGCTCGCACTCCGCCGCGTCCTTGACGAGCCGCTCGGCTTCCACGACCCCTTCGGTCGGCACCAGGGTCGCGGCGCCGGCCAGGCTGTCGCACAGCCACTGCCAGCGCGTCACGGTCAGATGCCCGGCCTCGACGCCGACGCGCGCGAGGCCGCGCTCGCGCACGAGATCCCGGATTGCCTCGTCGTACGACCCGCGGACCAGGGTGACAGCCAGATCCGCCGGCGCCGCGGCCGAGTCCGCCAGTGCGCGGGCCGCGGTCACGTAGCGCGCATCCGTCACGAGCGTGACCCGCTCGGCGTCGACGAGCGCCGCGGCCGCGCTCGCGCGCAGCCCGGTCAGGTAATGGACGTTGGCGAGCTGGGTGACGAGCAGTCCCTCGAGGCCCAGCGCTGCGGCGCGGTCGCGCACCCGGCTGATTCGAGCGTCGCTCGCGGTGCGGTTCGTCGTCGTCATCGGCACCATGAGCATGACAGCAAACACGGCTGCGCGTCACGTACCCGGCCGCGCCATGTCCCGCTCTCAGGGCACGATCCGCGGCGTGAGAAAGATCAGCAGCTCGTCCGTCCGCCGCCGGTCCGCCTTGCTCCTGAACAGCCAGCCCAGCAGCGGGATGCGGTGCAGGGCGGGGACCCGGTTGCTCAGCGAGCTCTGCTCGCTCTCGAATATCCCGCCGATGACGGTGGTGCCCCCCGAGGCCACCTGCACCGTGGTGCTGGCGCGCTGCGTGACGATCGGCGGGAAGCCATTGACCTCGCGTCCGAAGTCCGCGAACCCGTTCTCGATCTCGATCTGCATGATCACGGTTTCGGCGGCGGTGATCTGCGGCGTCACGCGCATCACGAGCGCAGCATCCTGGAACTGCACCGTCACCGTGTTGTTCGCGACGACCTGGATCGGGATCTGGTCGCCCTGCACGATCTCGGCCTGGACGTTGTTCTGCGTCGTGACCCGCGGATGCGAGAGCAGCTTGACCTGGCCGTCGGACTCCCCTGCCGACAGCACGACGTCCAGGTTCAGCGCGCCATCGACCGCTCCGAGCGAGAGCCCGAGCGCCGCGGCGGCGTTCGCGGCCGGCAGATTGACCGCCGTGCCGGCGTTCTCGGTCGCTGGTGTGGGCGCATCGCCTCCCGCGGCCTCGGCATCCTGGGTCCCGAGCCGGCCGCTCGCGCCCCGGCTCGGCAACGCCAGCGGCGCGGCGCCGCCGGAGAGCCGCGCGAGGCGGCCGGTCACGCCCCACTGCACGCCGATGGCGCGTGCAAAATCTTTCCCGGCCTGGACGATGCGCGCCTCTATCTCCACCTGGGGCTCCGGCTTGTCGAGCTCGTCCAGCAGCCGCTCCGCGGCCGCGACACGCTCGCGGAGGTCCCTGACGATGAGCGTGTTGGTCCGTTCGTCGGTCTGAACCTGCCCCCGCGTCGACAGCAACGGGGTCACGAGGTTGGCCATGGACGGCGCCCGCGCGTAGCTGAGCGTCCGCGTGCGCACGACCAGCTCCCCGGCCAGCGCACGCGCCTCGGCCAGCTTGCGGCGCTGCGCCTCCTCGTCGGCCAGGACGGCGAGCGGCGCGATCCGCACCACCGTACCGTCCACCGCGTAGCCGAGTCGATTCGTGCGCAGGATGACGTCGAGGGCCTGGTCCCACGGTATGTCGGTCAGGAAGACGTCGACGACGCCGTCGACCTGCGGATCGATCACCACGTTCAGGCCGCTTATCTCGGCGAACGTGCGGAGGACCGCGCGCAGATCGGCGTTCTGGAAGTCCAGGGATACCGGCTCGCCGGTGAACGGCGGCGGCTGGCCCGCGAGCGGCGCCGCCGCGGCGTGCGCCGGCGCGCCGTACGCGGCGACGTGCGCGCCGAGCAGCGATGCCAGGACCAGCGCTGCGAAACCTCGCATGCCTACCGTTCCTCCTGCGCGCTCGCGAGGACCTTGCGCACCTCGCGCGGGGCGCTGCCCGCCGATGCATCGCGCGCGACCTCCTCGAAGACCACGGCCTCGTGCGTCACCGCCTGCACGACGCCGTCGAGCAGACGCTCCGCGCCGCGCACGATGTACGTCCGTGCGCCGGGAGCCTCCAGCACGCCCAGGTGGCGCCCCCCGGCACGCACCAGTCCCCGCAGCGCGACCTCGGCGATACGTACCCCGGCCAGCCCGCGCGGGCGGTCGACGGCACCGCCGCCTCCGTCGCCGCCGGGCCGCGGGTCGGCGAACGGGTCGCGGCGTCCCCGCGGGTCGTACGCCGCAGCCCGCGGCGCCGCCGCCGGGGGCGCGGCCGGCTCCGGATGGATCGTCGTGACGATGCATGCCGCGGCGATCGTGGCGCCGCGCCCGGACGGCTCGATCGCACGCAGGTCGAGCTCGTCGATCCGGACCATCCGCGGCAGGCGGCCGACGTGCTCGAAGAAGCGCACCAGATCGTGAAACGTCCCGCTCAACTCGAGGCGGCTGGCCCGCTCCTCATGCAGCTCCCGCAGCTCCGCGGCCTGGGGCGCGAAGGCCCGAATCGCCAGATTCGAAGCGTTCGCCAGGGTCTGCAGCCGCCGCAGCAACGCGCCCGTGTCCCACGGGTCCCCGGCAACGGCGGCCTGCCGGCCGCTGCGTCTCTCGCGCGCGGTAATCTCGGCCGCGAGCTCCGACCGCCGCCGCTCGGCCTCCCGGGCCGCGGCGATCTCGCCCCGCGTCCGCGCCAGCTCCTGCTCGCCGCGCACGATGTCGCGGCGCCCGGGCAGGATCCACGCGGCGTGGAAGGCCAGCACGCCGAGGACAGCGGCCAGCAGGATGGCGCCCGCCTGGCCGTACCACGGCAGCCCCTGCAATCCCAGCTTCATCACTCGCGTTCCTCCTCACGGCGCCGGCGCGCCGAATCGGGCGCGCAGCGCAAATTGCACCGTTTCGCCGGCAGGCGTGTCCGCGGTCCGGCTGTCGATGATCTCGATGGGGGGCGTCACCTGGCGCGAGCGCTCCAGGTTGGCCACGAAGTCCGACAGCGCGTGCAGGCTCGCGGCGTGCCCCTCGACGACCACGCCCTCCGCGGACTGGCTGAGGGCGGACAGCCACAACCCGTCCGGCACGCTGCGGCCGATCGCGTCGAGCAGCCGGACCGGCGCCCCTCGCGCCTGGCGCAGCTCCTCGATCAGGGCCTCGCGCCGGTCCAGCGCCGCGCGGCGAGCCTCGAGGGCCTCCAGATCGTCCGCGGCCGGCGCCAGCCGCCGGAGCGTCCCGTGCGCCGCAGCCAGCTCCTGGGCGACGCCTGCCGATCGCGCCTGCAGCAACCAGGCGCTCCAGGCCATGACCACGGCGGCTGCCGCCAGGATCGCGCCGCAGCCGAGCGCGATCGGCCAGCGGGCGCCCGGGCCTCCGCGCTGCTGCCGCGGGACGCGTTCGCCGGCCAGCAGGTTGATGCGGATCATCGGTCCTCGGCGCGGCGCAACGCGAGCCCGGCGGCCACCACGGCGAGCGGTCCGAGCTCCGCCCGCTGCTCCTCGCTGACCCGGCCTTCCGCAACGGCCATCTCCCGGAACGGATCGAGCGGCGCGACCGGCGTAGCGAGCGCGCCCTCGAGCGCGGCCGCCAGCCCTGCGACGCGCGACGTGCCGCCGCTCAGCACGAGCGTGCGGATCTCGCTGGCCGGACTGGCCGTCCGAAACAGGTCGAGCGTCCTGGCGATCTCCATCACCAGGTTGTCCGTGACGGCCCGCAGGACGGGCTCCGCATCGTGGTACGTGCCCCCGGCCACCGGCGTGCCCGCCTTCAGCAGCTCCGCGTCGTCGAAGCCGAGGCCGAGCGCCTGCTGCAGGGCCTCCGTGTAGGCGTTGCCGCCGATTGCCACGTCGCGCGTGTAGAGCGGCCGGCCATCCTGCACCACGCTCACGCCGGTCGCGGCGGCGCCGGCGTCGAGCAGCGCGACGGCTCCGCCGGGCTCGCCGCCGTGGCTCCGTTCGTACGCGTTCTGGACCGCGAAGGCGTCGACGTCGACCACCACGGGCACGCGGCCGGCCCGCGCGACGACGTCGGTGTATTGCGCGATGCGGTCCTTCTTCGCCGCCACGAGCAGCACGTCGAGCGCACGCTCGCCGGCGTCCTCCGCGGACGGCGCGAGCACCTGGTAGTCCATGTTGACCTCCTCGACGTCGAACGGCAGACAGCGCTTCGCCTCCCAGTAGATCGAGGTGCGCAACTCGTCGGGGCGCATCGCGGGCAGCGTGACCCGCTTGACGATGACGGCGTTGCCCGCGAGCGAGACGGCCACGCGCGGATTGCGGATCGCATGGTCCGCGAAGACCTTGCGGATGGCGCCCGTCACGACGTCGCCGTCCACGATGGCGCCGTCGACGATTGCGCCCCGCGGCAGCGGCTCGGCGCCCAGCGCCACGATGAGGTGCGACCTGCCGTGCGGGCGGAGGCGGACCGCCTTCACGGCGGTCGAGCCGATGTCGAGACCGACCAGCGACGTGCCCCGCCGCCGGCGCCGCCGGCGGCTGCCGGAACGCGGGTCCGGCCGTGCGGGAGTGCAATCATTGCTCACCGTGCCATGTCCTCCGGTTGCTGCCGCTGCCGCCCTGTCGCGGGCGTCCGATTCTTGACTCGCCGCCGCGATGCTCTGTAAGATTGCCGCTTGGCTGCGCGCCGGACAGGTTCACGGTGCGCCACCCGGACTACAGATGGCAACGTTCGTACCAACCCGTGGCAACCGGCACGACGCCTGGCATGTGATAGACGCCAATTCGCATGCCCTGGGGCGCATCGCGACCGCCGCCGCCCGCCTGCTGCAAGGCAAGCACAAGCCGTCGTACACGCCGTTTCTGGATCTCGGCGATCACGTCATCATCGTCAACGCCAGGCAAGTGCGGCTGACCGGGCGCAAGGAGAGCCAGAAGCTCTACCGCCGGCACAGCGGCTACCAGGGCGGCCTGCGGGAGCAGCGGGCCGCCACCGTGCGCGGCCAGCATCCGACCCGACTGGTCGAGCAGGCGGTGCGCGGGATGCTGCCGAAGACGAAGCTGGGTGCGGCAATCTATCGGAAGCTGAAGGTCTACGCCGGCCCCGAGCATCCGCACGGGGCGCAACAACCGACACAGTACGAGGTGCGTTGAGGGTGGCAGTCGACTTCTACGGCACCGGCCGGCGCAAGACGTCGACGGCCCGCGTGTTTCTCAAGCCCGGCACGGGATCGATCAGCATCAATCGCAGGACCCTGGAGGTCCACTTCCCCACCGCCTCGATCCGGACCCGCATCACCGAGCCGCTCGAGCTGTGCGAGGTCGCCGACAAGTTCGATGTGCGCGCCACGGCGGCCGGCGGCGGCGTCGCCGGCCAGGCCGGCGCGCTCAAGCTCGGCATCGCGCGGGCGTTGGCGCTCGCCGACCCCGAGTTGCGGCCGCGCCTGAAGAAGGCCGGCATGCTCACGCGCGACGCACGGGTGAAGGAGCGCAAGAAGTACGGACTGGCAGGCGCCCGCAAGCGCTTCCAGTTCAGCAAGCGGTAATTCATCGGATGGAGGCAGCTTGGCGCCGATCACGCTGAAGGAACTGCTGGAGTCTGGGGTCCACTTCGGCCACCAGACACGACGCTGGAATCCGAAGATGAAGAAGTACATCTTCGGCGAGCGGAACGGGATCTACGTCATCGACCTCAGCAAGACCGCCAGGCTCTTCACGAAAGCGGAAGAGTTCGTCTCACGGCTCGCGACCGACGGCCGCTCGATCCTCTTCGTCGGCACCAAGCGCCAGGCCCAGGATCTGATCCAGGAGGAGGCGCAGCGCTGCGGGATGTACTTCGTCAACCAGCGCTGGCTCGGCGGCCTGCTGACGAACTTCATGACGATTCAGCGCAGCATCGGCCGGCTCCGCGAGCTCGAGTCGATGGCCGAGGACGGCCGCTACGAATCGCTTTCGAAGAAGGAGATCGCGCGCATCGAGAAGGAGAAGCGGAAGCTCCACAAGAACCTCGACGGCATCCGGCAGATGACCCGGCTGCCCGACGCGGTGTTCGTGGTGGACACCCGCAAGGAGAAGATCGCCGTCGACGAAGCCCGCACGCTCAAGATTCCGGTAATCGGCATCGTCGACACCAACTGCAATCCGGACGATGTCGACTACATCATTCCGGGCAACGACGACGCGCTGCGGTCGATTCGTCTTTTCGTGACCCGCATCGCCGATGCAGTCATCATGGGCCGCGGCCTGCGCGAGGCCGCGCAGCCTGCCGCCGGCGGAGACAACGGTGCGCGCGACCGCGCCGGGTCCGCGCCGGCGCCCAAGTCCGCGCCGACGCAGGCGCACTCTCCCGCCTCGGTCTGACGCGTCCGAACCCTCACCATGCCGATCAGTGCGACACAGGTAAAGCAACTCCGAGACATGACCGGGGCCGGCTTCATGGAGTGCAAGTCGGCGCTCGCGGAAGCCGACGGCAACCTCGACAAGGCGGTAACGGTCCTGCGCACGCGCGGCCAGGCCAAGGCGGCCAGGCGCGCCGGGCGCACCACGGCCCAGGGGCTGGTCGGTCACTACGTGCATCTTGGCGGCCAGGTCGGCGTGCTCGTGGAAGTGAACTGCGAGTCCGATTTCGTGGCCCGCACGGACGACTTTCAGACGCTCGTCAAGGAAGTGGCCATGCACGTCGCCGCGGCAAACCCGACCTGCGTGCGCCGCGACGAGGTGGCGGCGGACGACCTGGAGCGGGAACGCGACATCGTCCGCGCGCAGTTCGCCGACTCCAACAAGCCGCCGCAGGTCATCGAGAAGATCGTCGAGGGCAAGCTCAACAGCTACTACGAGCAGGTGGTCCTGCTGGACCAGCCGTCGATTCGGGACCCGAAGACGACGATCGGCGAGATGGTCAACGCGGCCATCGCCAAGCTGGGCGAGAACATCACCATCGCCCGCTTCGCACGGTTCAAGGTGGGCGAGTCGGCCACGTAGCGTCCGAGCTGCCCGTGGCAGGAGCCTCGCTGCATCCGACCGGTACCGCGTCCCCGGCGGGGTCGCCGTCCGACCGGCGCTGACCATGGCCGCCCCCTACCGGCGCATCCTGCTCAAGCTGTCGGGCGAAGCCCTCATGGGCGAGCAGGCCTTCGGGATCGATCCGCCCGTGGCGGATCAGATTGCCCGCGAAATCGGCGAGGTGCAGGCGCTCGGCGTTCAAACGGCCGTCGTGATCGGGGGCGGCAACTTCTTTCGCGGCCTCGCCGCCAGCGGCCGCGGGCTCGACCGGGCGACCGCCGACTACATGGGCATGCTGGCGACGGTCATCAACGGGATGGCCCTGTCGGATGCCATCGAGCGCCAGGGAGTCGAGACGCGTCTGGTCACGGCCATCGAGATGCGCGAGGTAGCCGAGCCGTTCATCCGGCGCCGCGCGATCCGGCATCTCGAGAAGGGCCGCGTGGTCGTCCTGGCCGCCGGCACCGGGAACCCGTACTTCACGACGGACACGGCCGCCGCCCTGCGCGCCATGGAAATACGGGCGGAGGTGATTCTGAAGGCCACGAAGGTCGACGGCATCTTCACGGCCGATCCGCACCTCGATCCACAGGCGACACGACTCGACTCGGTGTCCTATCTGCAGGTGCTCGAGCAGCAGCTGAGGGTGATGGACGCCACCGCCATCTCGCTGTGCATGGACAACGATCTGCCAATCGTCGTGTTCAACCTGCGCGTGCACGGGAACATTCGGCGGGCCGTCCTCGGCGAGCAGGTCGGCTCGGTCGTGTCCGCGTGAGCGTGCGCCAGTCAAGGTGAGACCATGGACATCACAGACCCTCAATCGGCCGCGGCCGAGGCCCGCCGGCGCATGGCCGGCGCCGTCGAGCACGTACGTCACGAGCTGGCCGGGGTGCGCACGGGACGCGCCTCGATCGGCATCCTGGACTCGGTCCTGGTCGAGGCGTACGGGACGCGCGTGCCGTTGAACCAGGTGGCGAGCCTGGCGGTTCCCGAGCCGGCGCTCATCGTCGCCACGCCGTTCGACCCGTACCAGATGGCCGCCATCGAGCGGGCGATCCGCAGCGCCAACCTGGGTCTGAACCCGAACAACGACGGACGCATCGTCCGCATCCCCATCCCCGCGCTCACCTCGGAACGCCGCAAGGAGCTCTCCAGGCTCGTGCACAAGCTGGCCGAGGAGGGCCGCAACAACGTGCGCCAGGTGCGGCGGGACGTCAACGACGGGCTCAAGAAGCTGCTGAAGAATCACGAGCTCGGCGAGGACGACGAGCGGCGGGCGCTCGACGAGGTCCAGAAGATCACGGACACGCACGTCCAGCAGATCGACGAGCTGCAGAAGACCAAGGACGCGGAGCTGCTCGAGCGCTAGCCGCCGCGCCCCGCGACGCCGGCCAACCGACGGCCAGCATGTCCACGCCAACCCGCCTCGAGTGCTCCGCCGCCTGCGGTGCGGCGCCCCGCGACGCCGGCACGCCCCAGTTCCTGTGCGCCTGCGGCGCGCCGCTCCTCGCCCGCTACGACCTGGAGTCGCTGGCGCGCACCTGGTCGCGGGACACGCTGCAGGGCCGCGCGCCGACGCTGTGGCGCTACCGCGAGGTGCTGCCCATCGCGCCAGGCCGCGAGCCGGTCAGCCTGGGCGAGGGCTTCACGCCGCTCGTCCGCGCGGCCCGGCTCGGACGCGCGCTCGGGATGCGGTCGCTCTACGTGAAGGACGAGTCGCTGAACCCCACCAACTCGTTCAAGGCGCGCGGGATGACGGTGGCCGTGACGCGCGCGCGCGACCTCGGCGCCCGCACGCTGGCGGCGCCGTCGGCCGGCAACGCCGCCAACGCGCTCGCCGCGTATGCCGCCGCGGCGGGGCTGGCGGCGCAGGTCTTCATGCCGCGCGACGTCAAGCAGCCGTTCGTGCGCGAGTGCGAGCTCTACGGCGCCGAGATCACCCTGGTCGACGGGCTGATCGACGACGCCGGACGCGTCGCCGCCGAGCGCGGCGCCGAGGCCGGATGGTACAACGTCTCGACGCTGAAGGAGCCGTACCGCGTCGAGGGCAAGAAGACGATGGCCTACGAGCTGGCGGAGCAGCTCGACTGGCGCTGGCCCGACTGGATCGTCTACCCGACCGGCGGCGGCACGGGCATCGTCGGCATGTGGAAGGCGTTCGAGGAGCTCGAGCGGCTCGGGTGGATGCCGGCCGGCAAGCGGCCCCGCCTCGTGTCGGTGCAGGCGGCCGGTTGCGCGCCGATCGTGCGCGCGTTCGAGAGCGGGGCGGAGCGCGCCGGCCTCTGGGCGGATGCCCGCACGGTCGCCGACGGCCTGCGGGTGCCGGGCGCGGTCGGCGACTTCCTGATCCTCCGCGCGCTGCGGGAGAGCCGCGGCGCGGCCGTGGCGGTCGACGACGACGAGATGATCGCCGCCATGCGCGAGATCGGCCGCCTCGAGGGCATCAGCGCCGCGCCCGAGGGCGGCGCCACGCTCTGCGCCCTGCGCGCCCTGCTCGCCCGCGGCGTCGTCGATCCCGACGCCAGCGTCGTGCTGTTCAACACCGGCGGGGCGCTCAAGTACCTCGAGCTGCTGCGGGGCTGACGCGGGACGATTCCGGCTTGTCTTCTCGGGGGGCGTCCGCCAGAATGGCCGCGGAGGAAGTCAAGATGTCGAATCCCCGACGGAACGGGTCGCCTGCCTCGCGGATGCCGGGTCTGCTGGCAGCGGTCACGGTGGCAGTGGCCGGCGCGGCCGCGGTTCCAATGGCGGCGGCAGCCGGACAGGATGGCCAGGGCGAGCCGGTAACCTTCACGAAGGACGTGGCGCCCATCCTGCAGCGGAGCTGCCAGCAGTGCCATCGTCCGAACTCCCTCGCACCCATGTCGCTGCTGAGCTACGAGGACGCGCGGCCGTGGGCCCGCTCCATCAAGTACCGGACGGGGCTGCGCACGCAGCCCGGCGCCATGCCGCCCTGGTATGTCGAGAAGGACATCGGCATCCAGGACTACAAGAACGATCCGTCGCTGACCGCTGAAGAGATCGCGACGATCGCCGCCTGGGTGGACGGCGGCGCCCCCCGGGGCGATCCGGCCGACATGCCGCCCCCGCTGACCTTCTCCGCAGAGGACGCGTGGGAGCTCGGCGAGCCCGATCTGGTCCTGACGACCGAGAGCGTCGAGATCGCGGCCGGGGCACCCGACTGGTGGGGACCGTTCGGCGAGATTCCCACGGGCCTGACCGAGGACCGCTACGTCGCAGCGGTCGAGATGCGGGAGATCAACGATCTCGGCGGCCGGCTTGGCGGCCGGACGGTCGGCGGCCGCTTCGTCTTCCACCACCTGTGCTGGGGCACGCTTGCGGCCGACGGCAACACTCGCACGCGCTATCCCTGCCACGAGGTGGGGCGCAACGCCGACATCTTCGATCCCGACGCGGGCCGGCCGCTGGGCATCGGCTCGAAGGCCGAGATTTACTCCATCCACCTGCACGCGAGCAGCGAGGACGCCAGGGCCCACGTGGAGATCGGCTTCAGGCTGCACCCCAGGGGCTACGAGCCGACCCGGCCCCACAGCCGCATGGGCCTGTTCGGCAACAGCATGAACCTCGACATCCGGCCGATGGAGGACAACCAGAAGTTCGAGGCCTTCACCGTGCTGGAAGACAACGTGCGGATCGTCTCGTTCGAGCCTCACATGCACGCCGCCGGGGTGCGCATGTGCATGGACGCCATCTGGGGCCGGACGACCCAGATCGAGACGCTGAGCTGCGTCGGATACGACCACAGTTGGGTGCGGACGTACAACTTCGCCGACCACGCGGCGCCGCTGCTGCCGAAGGGCACGATCCTCCGCATGACCGGCTACTTCAACAACACGCCCACGAACCCCAACGTGTCCGATCCCCGGAACTGGTCCGGCCTGGGCCACCGCTCGATCGACAACATGATGAATCACCTGGGCGAGGTCATCTACCTGACGGACGAACAGTTCCGGCAGGAGATGGCCGAGCGGCGGGCAGAGCTCGGCCTGCGCAAGGGACAGACGGTCGTCGGCTGCCCCCTGTGCGGCGCCGACCCCGCGACCGTGGGAGGCCGGGGCGCCGTGGGAGGCCAGGACAATGACCAGCAGTAGCGCGCGGCGGACGGGCGCCGCCGTCGCCGTCCTCGTCCTGCTGGCCGCCGCGGCCGGGACGACGAGCGCCCAGGTGGCCTACCCGCGCGGCCAGAGCGTCGTGCCCGTCTACGAAGGGTGGGAGCGCAACGCGGACGGATCGTTCAACCTCGTCTTCGGCTACTTCAACCGCAACCACCAGGAGGAGCTGGATCTCCCGATCGGTCCGGCCAACTACCTGGAGCCGGGCGATCCGGACCAGGGCCAGCCGACCCGCTTCTATCCGCAGCGCAGCCGATTCCTGTTCAAGGTGCGTGTGCCCGCGGACTTCGGCGACGGCGAAGTGGTGTGGACGCTCGCCAGCAACGGCCGGACCGAGCGGGCCTACGCCACGCTCAGGTCCGACTACTTCATCGACGACATCGTCGTGATGAACAACAGCGGCGCCGGCGGCCAGGCCGGGGGCGGCAACGACCTGTTCGGCAACACGGCACCGACGTTGCGCGTGGAGGGCGAGGCGACCCGGCACGTCCGGGTCGGCGAGTCGATCGTCCTGACGGCGGTCGCAGCGGACGACGGGATACCCGCCCCGCGCGCGGTGCTGGTCGGGGAAGGCATCGGCCAGCGCTGCTGCCCGGATTCCGCGACCGGGCTGCGGCTCTCCTGGTTCGTCTACCGCGGCGGCGGGGACGTCGCCTTCGATCCGCCGCAGTTCGACGCCTGGGAGAACTACCGGGACTGGACCGACTCGCCGTACTCGATCGGCTGGGAGACCCCGCCGGTCCCGCCGGGGGGCAGGTGGGTCGTCAGCGCGAGCTTCGCGGCGCCCGGGACGTACGTGCTGCGCTGCCTCGCGCACGACGGCGGCCTCATGACGTCCGAGGACATCACCTTCGTCGTGAGCGAATAGGGGTGAGGCAACCATGATCTATCGACGACTCGGCTACGGACTGCTGTTGTGCGCCGTCGGTGCGGCGCTCGGCGCCGGCGCCTCGGCGCTGTCGGGCTCGGCAGCCGGCGCGGCTTCTTCACAGACGGGCGACGACGGCGCGCCGAGCTTCGCGTTCGACCCGACGTGGCCGAAGCCGCTGCCCGACAACTGGACGCTCGGCAACGTGGTGGGCGTGGCCGTCGACTCTCGCGACCACATCTGGAT
>CAZMWA010000316.1:0-5589 GCA_964569405.1 uncultured Vicinamibacteraceae bacterium
GCGAAGGGGCCCCGCAAGCGAACGCCGGGGGTTCGGGGCGCAGCCCCGTCTGATGGAAGCCCCTAGTAGGACTTGGCGAAGTAGACGTCGGTGAGGCCCGGGTTCCCGCACCGAATGCAGTCCCCGGACGCCGGCGGCGGATCGAGCGGGATGTTGCGGATGGTCGTCTGCATGTCCGCCTTGATGCCGGTCTCGCATGCCTCGCGGCCGCACCAGGGCGCAACGACGAACCCGGGGCGGCCCCGCAGCGCCTCCTCGAACGCGTCCCGGGTGGTCACGCGGCGCGTGTGATCGTCCCGGAACTTCAGCGCGCGATCGAGCAGGTCCTGCTGCAGCGCGGCGAGCAGCGCCGGCAGGCGGGCCGCCAGCTCGTCGAGCGGCACGGGCAGCTTCTCGCGCGTATCCCGGCGCACGACCAGCACTTGTGACTTCGCGATGTCCCGCGGTCCGATCTCGATGCGCAGCGGGACACCCCGCAACTCCCACTCGGCGTACTTCCACCCCGGCGTGTACTCCTCGCGGTCGTCGAGCATGACCCGCACGCCGGCGGCGGTCAGCGTGGCGGCCGCCTCGCGCGCCCGGGGCAACACGGTCTCCTGCCAGTTGCCCCGCGGTATCGGCACGATCACGACCTGATGGGGCGCGATGCGCGGCGGCAGGATCAGGCCGCTGTCGTCCCCGTGCGTCATGATCACCCCGCCGATCAGGCGCGTGGTCATGCCCCAGGACGTCTGCCAGGCGTACTGCAGCGACTTGTCCCGCGCCTGGAACCTGATGTCGAACACCTTCGAGAAGTTCTGGCCGAGCATGTGCGACGTGCCGGCCTGCAGCGCCCGGCCGTCGCCCATCAGCGCCTCGATCGAGTAGGTGACCTCGGCCCCCGCGAACTTCTCGCTCTCCGTCTTGCGGCCGTCGCGAACGGGCATCGCCAGCTCGCTCTCGGCGAAGTCCTTGTACACGCCGAGCATCCGCAGCGCCTCGGCCTCGGCCTCCTCGCGCGTCTCGTGCGCCGTGTGCCCCTCCTGCCACAGGAACTCGGTGGTCCGCAGGAACAGCCGCGTCACCTTCTCCCAGCGCACGACGTTGGCCCACTGGTTGATGAGCAGCGGCAGATCGCGCCACGACTGGATCCACTTGGCGTACATGGTGCCGATGATGGCCTCGGACGTGGGGCGCACGACGAGGCGCTCCTCGAGCTTCTCGTCCCCGCCGTGGGTGACCCAGGCCACCTGCGGCGCGAACCCCTCGACGTGCGCGGCTTCCTTCCGCAGCAGGCTCTCGGGGATGAACAGCGGGAAGTACGCGTTGACGTGGCCGGTGGCCTTGAAGCGGGCGTCCAGCGAGGCCTGCATCAGCTCCCAGACGGCGTAGCCGTAGGGACGGATGACCATGCTGCCCTTGACCGGCGAGTAGTCGGCGAGCTCGGCCCGCCGCACCACGTCGGTGTACCAGCGCGAGAAGTCCTCCGAGCGTGGCGTGATCTCAGTTACGAACGTGTCCTGCTTCGCCGGCATCGACCGCTGTCACCCTGCCTTTCGACTCCGTTGCGTGGCGCGTCCAGTCTATATCGTTCCGCTCGGGAAAATCGGACCGGTAGTGGGCGCCGCGGCTCTCCTCCCGCCGCAGCGCCGCGCGCGCAACGAGCCGCCCGACCGTCACGATGCTGGCGAGCCGCGCGGCCGCCGGCGCGCGGGGCGCGGGCTCGAGCGCCGCGGCCCACGCCTCGAGGGTCTCGAGCGCCCGCGTCAGCCCCGGGCCGTCGCGGAACAGGCCCACGTCCCGCCACATCAGGTCGCGGGCCGCAGCCTCGGACAGGCCCGCCGGGGCCGCAGGCGCACGGCCGCCGGCGGCGGGCGCGGGGCGGGCGGACCGGGGCCGGCCGTGCTCCGCGGCCCAGCGGCGCATCGCGCCGGCCGCGACGGCGCCGAAGACGAGCCCTTCCAGGAGCGAGTTGCTGGCCAGGCGGTTCGCCCCGTGCACGCCGGTGCAGGCGACCTCGCCCGCGGCCAGCAGTCCGGGCACCGAGGTGTGCCCGTCGAGATCCACGTCGACCCCGCCCATGACGTAGTGGGCCGCGGGACCGACCGGTATCCGGTCGCGCGCGAGATCGAGACCGGCGCGGCGGCAGGCGTCCGCGATCGTCGGGAACCGCGCGCGGACGAACGCCGGCTCGAGATGGTCCATGGCGAGGTACACGCGCCCGTTCGTCCGCCGGCGCTCGCGAGCTATCGCGCGCGCGACGCGGTCGCGCGGCGCGAGCTCGCCGGCGGGATCGGCGCGCTGCATGAACCGTTCGCCGGCCGCGTTGACCAGCACGGCCCCTTCCCCTCGCAGCGCCTCGGAGAGCAGGAAGCGGGGGGCGCCGACGACATCGAGCACGGTGGGATGGAACTGGACGAACTCGAGATCGGCAACGCGGGCTCCCGCGCGGTAGGCCATCGCAATCCCGTCGCCGGCCGCGACCGACGGATTGGTCGTCTCGCGGAAGACCTGCCCCGCCCCGCCGGTCGCCAGCAGCGTGGCGGCGGCGGTCACGCCGGCCAGCCGCCCGCGGTCGTCCAGGAACCGGGCGCCGGTGCAGCGCGCGCCGTGCACGGCGACGTCCACCGCCAGGGCGTGCTCGATCACCCGGACCCGGGCGCAGCCGGCGATCCGCTTCCAGAGGACCCGGCAGATCTCGCGGCCCGTCGCATCCTGCGCGTGCAGCACCCGCCGCACGCTGTGGGCGCCTTCGCGCGCGAGCGCGGCCTCGCCGCCCGGCTCCCGGTCGAAGCGCGCGCCCCAGTCGAGCAGCTCGCGGACGTAGCGCGGCCCCTGCTCCGTCAAGGCCTGCACCGCGGCGGGGCGGCACAGGCCGGCGCCCGCCGCGATCGTGTCGGCCGCATGCAGTCCGGGCGAATCGCCCGCGCCGACGGCCGCCGCGATGCCCCCCTGCGCGAACGCCGTGCTCCCCTGCGCCGCGCCGCCCTTCGTCAGGATCAGCGTCTCGCCGGCGCCGTCCAGGTCGAGGGCCGCGCGCAACGCCGCGATGCCGCTGCCGATGATCAGGAAGTCGCATTCAAGATCCGCCAAGCACGCTCCCCTCCTGTACCTCCTCGGCCCGCCCCCGGGCGCGCGACGTTTGCTGCTATCCTACATGACGCTACCTGCCCTGCCGGCTCCAGCCATGACGCCACCCGTGCAGATCGACGTCGAGACCGCGTCGCGCGCCTACCAGGTACATATCGGGGCCGGTCTCGTGCAACAGATCGAGCGGCTGGTGTCGGCGGCCGGCGCGAGCGGGCAGCGATTCGTCATCTCGAGTCCGCCGATCTGGAAGCTGCACGGCGGCGCCGTCGAGCAGGCGCTGCCGGACGCCCGGGCGCTGCTGATGCCCGACGGCGAGCGGGCCAAGACGCTGCATACCGTCAACCGCCTCTTCGAAGCGCTGATCGAGCAGGGCGCCGACCGTAGCGCCACCATCGTCGCGGTCGGCGGCGGGGTGGTGGGCGACGTGGCAGGCTTCGCCGCCGCGACCTTCCTGCGGGGCGTGCGGCTGGCGCACGTGCCCACGACGCTGCTGGCGCAGGTCGACAGCGCCATCGGCGGCAAGGTCGGCGTCAACCACGCGCTCGGCAAGAACCTGATCGGCGCGTTCCATCAGCCGATCGTGGTGGTCGCCGACCCGGTCGTGCTCGAGACGCTGCCCCGCCGCGAGTTCCGTGCCGGGCTCTACGAGGTCGTCAAGTACGGCGTCATCGCGAGCCGCGACCTGTTCGACCGCGTGGACCGCGACCTCACCGCGATCTTCCAGCGCCGGCTGGAGGCGCTGGTGCCCGTGATCGGCGAGTCTTGCCGCATCAAGGCCGAGGTCGTGGCGGCGGACGAACGCGAGGGCGGGCTGCGACGCATCCTCAACTTCGGCCACACCGTCGGCCACGCGATCGAGGCGGTGAGCGGCTACCGGCGCTACCGGCACGGCGAGGCGGTCGGCTACGGCATGCTCGCCGCGGCCGACATCGCCGTGGCGCGCGGGGTGCTGCCCAAGGCCGACTTCTCGGCCCTCGCCGGTCTCATCGCCAAGCTCGGCCCCCTGCCGCCGGTGGGCGACCTGAGCGCGTCGGAGATCGCCGCGGCCATCCGCCGGGACAAGAAGGTGCTCGCGGGACGGCTGCACATGGTGCTGCCGACGCGGCTGGGCGAGACGGTGATCGTCGACGACGTCACCGGCGACGAGATCCGGGCCGCGCTGCGCTCGCTCGGAATCCGCGACGCCGCCTCCTAGGCGGGGACCCTGCACCTCGCGCCGCGCCCTCAGCGGACGAGTGTCCACGACGCAAGGGTGACGCGATCGGCCGCGTCGCTCCGCCGCAGCGTCGCCTGCACGGCCCGTTGCGCGAGCGACGGACCCACGGCGGCCGCGTGCAGCAGCACCACGCCGTTGGTGTCCCGCGCCGGATCGCCGTCGGTCTCGGCTGGATCGTCGGCGAGCCAGACCGCGACGTGCAGGAGCCCGAGCGACGGATCGCGCGGCAGGATGGCGCTCAGCGGTCCGTGCGCATGGAGCCGCCAGCGGAGACCCCGGCCGGCCCCGCTCGCGCCCGCGCCACGGCGCCGCAACTCGACGGTCATCCGGCCGAGGTCGAGCGTCGCGCCGCCCGCCAGCCGCTGCGTCGTCGGGCCCGCCCACAGGGCGGAGCGCCGGCTCCCCGCCAGCAGCGCGTCCCAGGAATCGACCGGTTGCAGCTCCTGCAGGGCCCACTCGAACGCCGCCTCGGCGGCATAGAGCGTCTGGGCCGCCCGGCGGTGATGCGCCGAGATGGCCGTCTCGCTCGACGTCAACGGGATCAGGGCGCCGGTCAGCCCCACGAGCACGAGCAGCGCCAGCAGGGTGACGACCAGTGCGATGCCGCGGGTGCTCCCCATCACGGGCCCCTGAGCGCGACGTCGAAGACGCCGGTCAGATCGGGTACCTGGCGCCGGCCGTCGCGCGCCGGACCGGGCCGCGCGAACAGGGAGGGGTCGCGCCCGCGCAACCACGCGCCGGACACCTGCAGGCGGATCTCGACCTGCACGCGCCGGATCCGGAACAGATCGACGTCGTACGGCAGCCGCCCGCCGCAGCGCGGCCCGTCGAGGAACAGGGACGGCGCCAGCTCGCGCTCGGGGTCGCCGCCTGCCCGTCCCGGCGGCGGGGCCGGCGGCCGGCCCCGCAGGCAGGCCGCCGCCAGGCCGTCTCCGCCGCCGCCCGCCGGCAGGGCGCCGCCCCCGAAGTAGCGCAGCGTCAGACCGACCACGTCGTCCAGCACCGGCACGTCCGTCACCCAGCCGTCCTGGTAGCGCAGTTGGGCCGCGGCGCGGTCGTGGTAGTAGCTGCGCAGCTCGAGCGGGACGATCGACGCGCCCGCGGCGAACACCTGCACCGGGCCCCCGCCGATCGGCTGGACCCGCAACGCGTCGTCGAACACCCGGGTGACGCGCACGATGTCCGAACGGCCGTCCCGGTCGAAGACCAGCGCCAGGCTGCCGGCTTCGAATGCACAGGTCGTCGCGCCGGCACGGCAGCGCGCCGGGCCGGGCCCCAACTGCACGTCGGCGGCGGGTCCGGCC
>CAZMWA010000317.1:0-7689 GCA_964569405.1 uncultured Vicinamibacteraceae bacterium
GATCCGCAACCACCCGCTGCTGCGCCAGCTCGACCTGCCGCCGGTGGGCGGCGACGCGAGCCGCAGCGGGCCGCTGGTGACGAAGACGCTGCTGATCTACGCCCTGACCACGGGCGGCTTGAACAGCGGCAGGCCGCGCGGCATCTCGGGCCGCGAGCTGCCCGGGCCGCGCACCTCGATGTAGCGCAGCGTGGCGCCTTCGTCGGGCGCCGGGACGCGGTACTGCTTGACGGCGAACGCGTTGCGCGACGGCACGTACAGCAGGCCGGTCTCGGGGTCGAACCCGGCGCCGCCCCAGTTCGCGCCGCCGCCGGTGCTCGGCCGGAAGACCGTCCCGCGCAGGCTCTGCGGCGTGTAGAGCGGGCCGATCCGGAACGGCTCGACGGCGGCGATCGCCAGCTCCCGGATCTCGGGGGTGAAGTCGGCCAGGTCGTCGATCGTCACGCCCTGGTACTCGAACGGCGCGGGCCGGGTCGGAAACGGCTGCGTCGGCCAGGGCACCTCCCCCTCGAGGTCCGTCGCGGTGTCCACCGGGCGTTCCTCGATCGGCCAGAGCGGCTCGCCCGTCACCCGGTCGAAGGTGAAGACGAAGCCCTGCTTGGTGATCTGGGCGACCGCCTTGACCGGCCGGCCGTCGACGACGACGTCGACGAGGTTGGGGGCGGCCGGCAGGTCGTAGTCCCAGAGGCCGTGGTGGACGAACTGGAAGTGCCAGACGCGCTCGCCGGTCTCCAGGTCGAGCGCCACCAGGCTCTCGGCGAACAGGTTGCTGCCCAGCCGGTGGCCGCCGTAGTAGTCGGGCGCGGCCGTGTTCAGGGGCAGGTAGAGGTAGCCGAGCTCCGGATCGGCGCTCATGATCGACCAGACGCCCACCTTGCCGGTGTGGCGCCACGAGTCGCCCTCCCACGTGTCGTTGCCGAACTCGTCGCCCTGCGGGATGGTGTGGAAGGTCCAGTTGGTCTCGCCGGTCCGGGCGTCGAACCCGCGCATCCAGCCTGGCGGCCGCTCCCGCGTGTCGTTCAGCGAGGAGATCGACATCGGCGTGACCACCGTGTCGCCGACCACGATCGGCGGCGACTGCACCGAGTAGAGCAGGGCGTTCAGCCAGTCGCGCTGGCCGCGGGTGGCGCGCGGGATGTCCTTCATCAGGTCGACGCGTCCGCCCGCGCCGAAGTCGGCGCAGGGCTGGCCGGTTCCGGCGTCGACGCAGAGGAGGTAGCCGTTGCCGGTGCCCCAGAAGATGCGCTCGTCGCGCCGCTCCGGTCCGTCCGACCAGTAGGCCACGCCGCGCTGGTTCCAGCGGGCGGTCATCGTGGTCGTCCCTTCCTCGTAGCTCTTGGGGTTGTAGACCCAGAGCGTCGCGCCGGTGCGCGCGTCGATCGCCGCGCCGACCGAGGTGGGCATGTTGACGAACAGGCGCCCGCCGACCATCAGCGGCGTGGCCTTGAAGTTCGTGATTGTCGGGGGCAGGGCGTCGCGCCAGCGGTTCGGGTCGCGCCGGTTCAGCTCGTCGAAGACGAGACGCGAGTCGGCCCGCCACTCGCCGCCGCCCGGCGTGTCGAGGCTGAGGACCGCGTCGGCCGAGCGCCAGCGCCACGCCACCTCGAGCCGGCCGAAGTTGTCCGCGTCGATCCGGTCGAGCGGCGAGTACTTCGTGCCGCCGAGATCGCCGCTGTAGGTCGGCCACTCTCCGTTGGCCGGCGCGCCCTGCTGGGCGGACAGGCCGGCCGTGGCCAGAACGGCCAGGGCGAGCAGGCTGACGCTCCACCGACCGCATCGTATTGTCATGTCGCTACCTCGTCCCGCCGGCCGATCTTAGCAGTCCGTGGCGCAAACCCCGCGCCGCAGGGCGCGGGGCGGTTGCTAGAATGGCAGCGGCGCACTGGCGCGCCGCCCGCAAGATCCGAAGCGAGGACTACCATGACACGTCTGCTGCTGCTGCTCGCCATGGCCGGCCTGCTCGCCGGCCTCCCGTGGCTCGTCGATCCGTCGGTCTCGGCCGTCGCGCGCGGGCAATCGACGTCCGTTCCCGACGGCCCCGCCTATCGCTTCGAGGAGCTCGCCGACGGCGTCCACTTCGCCATCGGCACGGGCGCCATGACCGTCTTCAGCAACTCGCTGGTCATCATCAACGACGACCACGTGATGCTGGTGGACACCAGCGTCACCCCGGCCGCGGCGCGCACGCTGGTGGGGCAGATCCGGGCCGAGCTGACCGACAAGCCGATCCGCTACGTCTTCAACTCGCACTACCACTTCGACCACGCGCACGGCAACCAGATCTTCGGCGACGATGTCGAGGTGATCGGCCACGACTACGTCCGGCGGATGCACCTCAGCAACGTGCTGGAGCAGCGCACGAACCGGTCGTTCGACGCGGCCGTGCCGGCGCAGATCGCGCGGCTCGAGCAGCAGGTCGCCGCCGCCGACGGGCCGGAGCGGGAAGGGCTCGAGACCGACCTCCGCATCGCCCGGGCCCACCAGACCGCGCTGCGCGAGACCGTCGTCACGCCGCCCAACGTCACCTACAGCGACACGATGACGATCCACAAGGGCGGCCGCGAGGTGCAGCTCCACTTCGTGGGGCGCGGCCACACGGGCGGCGACACCATCGTCCTGCTCCCCGCCGAGCGCATCGCGTTCACGGGCGACTTCCTGGTCGGTTCCCCCGGTGCCCCCCGACTCGCGTACATGGGCGACGCGTTCATCGACGAGTGGCCCGCCAGCCTCGGCCGTCTCAAGGAGCTGGCCTTCGACGTCATCGTTCCCGGCCACGGCGAGCCGTTCCGCGAGCGCGAGCAGATCGACCTGTACCAGCGGTACCTCCGGGACCTGTGGGCGCAGGTCGCGGACCTGCGCGCCGCGGGGGTCTCGGCGGAGGACGCCGCCGGCCGCGTGGACATGAGCGCGTACGAGGCGGAGTACGGCAGCCGCGTCCGCAACGTCGACCCGCGCGCCGTGGTGCGCATCTACGAGCTGCTCCAGATTCAGATGCCGCTGTAGCTGTTCCACGGATTCGCTGGAGGATGCCCGTGTCGACACGGATTGCAGCGCTCGCGGTCGCCTGCCTCTGCAGTTGCGCGCAGTCGCCCGTGCGGGAGGCAGCGCCTGCCGCCGATCCGGCGCCGCCGTTGGCGCCCGTCAACATCGCGCACCGCGGGGCGTCCGCCTACGCTCCCGAGCACACCCTGCCCGCGTACCGCCTGGCGCTGGAGATGGGGGCGGACTACGTGGAGCAGGATCTGCAGCTCACGCGCGACGGCCGGCTGGTCTGCCTGCACGATACGACCCTCGAGCGGACGACCGACGTCGAGGAGGTCTTTCCGGACCGCGCCGTGACCGTGGAGACGGATGACGGGCCGCGGCAGGTCTGGCCGGTGTCGGCGTTCACGCTCGACGAGGTGAAGCAGCTCGACGCCGGATCGTGGTTCGACGCGGAGTTCGCCGGCGTCCGGGTTCCCACGCTGCAGGAGGCCATCGATCTGGTGCAGGGCCAGGCAGGCCTCTACATGGAGACGAAGGATCCCGACGCCTACGGCGCGCTGGGACTCGCCATGGAGGCGGAGCTGGTGCGCGTGCTCGCGGCCAACGGGCTGGACTCGGCGGCCGCCCGCGGCGCCACGCCCATCTTCGTGCAGTCGTTCAGCCCCGCGAGCCTGCGGCGCATGCGCGACCTGGCGGGCGACGTCTACCCGTTGGTGCAGCTCGTCGGCGGGCCGGGGACCGCGGGCCTGCTGACCGACGAGGGCCTGGCGGAGGTGGCCGGGTACGCCGACGGCGTGGGGCCGGCGTTCCCGATGCTGCTGGCGGATCCCTCGCGGGCGCGGGCGGTCCGGGAGGCCGGGCTGGAGCTGCACCCGTACACGGTCCGCGCCGGCCGGGTGCCCGAGCCGTTCGGCGACGCCACCGGCCTGATGGCCCACCTGTTCGACGAGCTCGGTGCAACCGGCGTGTTCACCGACAATCCGGATCTGTTTCCGCCGGCGAGATGACCGCCGCGGTCGGGCGCGGCGCGCCGGCAGGAGTGTGCGATGAGGCATGAGAGGGTGCTGCTGGCCGGCATGCTGCTGGCGGCGTCGTTCTGCGGCGGGGCGCTGGCCACGCTGCTGCTCGGCGGGCAGGTCGAGGCCCAGGGTCCGCGGGCGGTCACGACGCCGCAGGTGAACCTGGTCGACGCCGCGGGCACGCTGCGCGGCGTCCTGAGCGCCAGCGACGAGCGCGGCGACTCGTCGCTGGCGCTGCACGACGGGGCGGGGCAGGTCCGGGGCCTGTTCCGGGTGGCGCCGAGCGGGGCGCCGGGCTTCGCGCTGCTGAACGCGGACGGCGCGCCGCGCTTCTCCGCGCGCTTGGCGGGCGACGACACGCTGGTCGTCGTCGGCAACGACCAGAGCCGGCACAGCGTCCTCGGGTCGGCCTCGGGGACGCCCGTGCTGAGCTTTGCCGACGGCCGGCGCGGCCGGCTGCAGATGCAGCTCGGGACGAGCGGCGCCCCCAGCGTCCTGCTCCTCGGCGGCGACGGTCAGCGCAGCGCCGCGCTCACGGTGGACGACAGGGACACGCCGCTGCTGACGCTCTACGAGGCCGGCCGGCCGCGGGTCACCCTGGGGGTGGTGCAGCAGGCGGCGGTCATCAACATGACCGGCGCGGCCGAGTCGCGGCTGGTCATCGGCGTGGCGGGCGAGGGCCGCGCCAGCGTCACGTTCGTCGACCAGCAGGGGCAGGTCGTGGCCGAGCTGCCGTGACGGCGGCAGACTCCGCAAGGCGCGCACGGCGCGCCTCGGCGGTAGCGGCGCGGGGCGAAGGGGTCCCCGCAAGCGGACGCCGGGGTTCCGGGGCGCAGCCCCGTCTGATTGACGCCGGCAGGTCGCGGGTGACGGTGTGCTATGGTCGTGATTTTGGCGGAGGGCGCGGCATGGGTGTGATGGTTCAGTTCCCGATGAACGGGGTCAACGGCGGCGGCTACCTGGCGACCCCGGCGTCGGGCTCGGGCCCCGGCGTGGTCGTCATACAGGAGTGGTGGGGACTGGTCGACCACATCAAGGCGGTGGCGGACCGGCTGGCCGGCGCCGGCTTCGCCGCGCTGGCGCCCGACTTCTACGACGGCCGGACGACGACGAGCCCCGACGAGGCCGGCAAGCTGATGATGGCCCTCGACATCGACGCGGCGGAAAAGAAGCTGCGCGGCGCCATCGACTACCTGCTGTCCCGCGGCGAGGTCGCCGGCGACCGCGTCGGCACGGTGGGTTTCTGCATGGGCGGCCAATTGTCGCTGTACGCCGCCTGCGCCAATCCGCGCGTCGGCGCCTGCGTCGACTTCTACGGCATCCACCCCAACGTGAAGCCCGACCTGGCCGCGCTGCAGGCGCCCGTCCTCGGCTTCTTCGCCGAGCAGGACGGCTTCGTCCCGCCCGCGGCGGCCCGGCAGCTCGAGAGCGACCTGCGGGCCGCCGGCAAGCAGGTCGAAATCACGGTGTTCGAGGCCGCCGATCACGCCTTCTTCAACGACACCCGGGCGGAGGTCTACCACGCCGCGTACGCGCAGCAGTGCTGGGAGCGCCTGGTCGCCTTCTACCGCGCGCATCTGTAGCGGGTGGCGGTGGCCGGCAACAGCTTCGGGGAGGCCTTCCGGATCACCACTGCCGGCGAGGCGCACGGCCCCGGGAACCTCGTCATCATCGACGGCTGCCCGGCCGGGCTCGAGCTGAGCGCGGCGGATCTGGTCCCCGACCTGGCCCGCCGCCGGCCCGGCCAGAGCCGCATCGTCACGCAGCGCGACGAGCCGGACGCCCCCGAGATACTGTCCGGCGTGTTCGAGGGCCGGACCACCGGCACCAGCATCGCCATCCTGATCGCGAACCGGGACCAGCGCAGCCGCGACTACGCGCCGATCAGGGACAAGTACCGGCC
Source organism: uncultured Vicinamibacteraceae bacterium (assembly GCA_964569405.1). GTDB lineage: Bacteria > Acidobacteriota > Vicinamibacteria > Vicinamibacterales > UBA8438 > JAAXGX01. Next base: position 5,908 of record CAZMWA010000317.1, read on the forward strand.
CGGCCACGCCGACTACAGCTTCGACGCCAAGTACGGCTTTCGCGACTACCGCGGCGGCGGCCGCTCCAGCGCACGGGAGACGACCGTCCGGGTGGCGGCCGGCGCGGTCGCCAGGAAGCTCATTGCCGGCGCCTTCGGCGGGCGGGTGGTCGGCTACGTCCGCCAGGTAGGGGAGGTGGCCGCGCCGGTGGCGGACCCGGCCGCGCTGACGCTGGATGAGGTGGAGCGCCTGCCGGACGGCGAGCCGAACATCGTGCGCTGCCCGGACGCGGGCAAGGCAGCCGAGATGATCGCGCTCATCGAGCAGGCGCGGAGCGCGGGCGACTCCATCGGCGGCGTGGCGGAGTTCGTGGCCACCGGGGTGCCCGCGGGCCTGGGCGAGCCGGTCTTCGACAAGCTGAAGGCCGATCTGGCCAAGGGGCTGTTCAGCCTGCCGGCCGTCCTGGGCGTCGAGTACGGCGTCGGGTTCGGCTGCGCCACGCTGCGCGGCACCGAGAACAACGACATCTTCTACGCCGACCGCGCCCCCGCCGGGCCGCGGGTGGCGACCCGCACGAACCGCCACGGCGGGATGCTCGGCGGCATCTCGACCGGCATGCCGATCGTCCTGCGGGCCGCCGTCAAGCCCACCAGCAGCCTGCCGCGCGAGCAGGAGACCATCACCCGCGAGGGCGAGCCGACGACCATCAGCACGAAGGGGCGGCACGACCCCTGCCTGCTGCCGCGCTTCGTGCCGATGGGCGAAGCGATGATCGCCCTGGTGCTGGCCGACCACGGCCTGCGCCAGCTGGCGGTTCAGGGGGTGTTGGACTAGGGATCGATCTTCGCGGTCGCCTTACCCATCACCACGACATCACCGTCCTGGTTCACCGTCGTCACCGACAGGTCGACCAGGCTCTGGCCGTCCTCGTCGCGCACCGCGTCGACCTTCGCCGTCGCGGTCAGGGCGTCGCCCGGCCACACCTGGCGCGTGAAGCGGACGCCGTAGGCGGTGAGCCGGCCGTCGCCGACGAAGTCCGTCACCATCCGGCCGGTCATGCCCATCGTCAGCATGCCGTGGGCGAACACGGTCGGGTACTTCGCCACCTTGGTGGTGAAGATCTCGTCGGAGTGGAGGGGGTTGTAGTCGCCCGAGGCGCCCGCGTACTGGACGATCTGGGTGCGGGAGAGGTCGTCGGTGAGCTTCTGGGTGTAGGTGTCGCCGACCTGGACCTTGCTTGCCTGAAGTGCCATGTTCTTCTTCTCCTCAGTCGCTCTCGACGACCTTCTCTGTGCGCACGCCGACACCGGTGGCGCGCACGACGAGTTCGCCGGACTCGTCGTAGTACTCGGTGATGTTCTCGCTGAACTTCAGGTTGCCGCCGCGCTTGCCCTGCCGTTCCCAGCTCTTGCCTGGCCGGGTCTTGAGGGTCAGGGTTTCGCCTGGGCTCACATGCCGGAAGTACTCGAAGCGCTGCTCGGCGTGGAGCCCCGTGCCGCCGTCACCGCCGGTCCGCGTGGGCGGCACGCCGGTCGGCTCCTTGCCGGAGCCGAACCACGGCTCGCCGATCCTGGGCCGCAGGAAGTAGTCGGGGTCGAACTGGGCCGAGGCCTGGTAGAAGGTGGGCGGCGCGATCGTCTTGCCGGGCTCCGTGTCCGCTGCCGCCTCGGCGTCGTGATAGATGGGGTTCGGGTCGCCGACCGCGCGGGCGAACATCATGATGTGGCCTGCCTCGACCGGGAACTTCTTTGCTGCCATTCCGGTTCCGTCCTCCTCTTCGAGTGGTCTCTGAAGCGCAATCT
>CAZMWA010000318.1:0-9917 GCA_964569405.1 uncultured Vicinamibacteraceae bacterium
CGACGTTGCCGTCGTCGTCCTCGACGTCGATGTGGATCCACGAGTGCGGGTTGATCCACTCGGTGCGGGTGACGGTGCCGAGGAGCTGCAGCGGCCGGTCGGCGTCGAACTCGGCCGAGAACGCGTGGTGCGCGACCGCCGCCGGCGGAGCGAGCAGCAGACCCAGGCCGAGAGCGGCAACAGCGATAGTCGTACGCATCGTGCGTGTCCTCCTGCTCGTCACTGGGGTTCTCCGTCACCCTCGATCAGCGAGTCGAGGAAGAAGTCGACGCAGTCGTAGTCGAGGATCTGGAGGTTCTCCTCCAGGCGCCGGTAGAGCGGCATGCGAATCGTCCAGGGCTCGGTGAACACTTCCGGATCCTCGATGGTCGCCTCGTACATGATGTGGTTGTCGCCCTGCGGCGTGAGGCGCTCGACGACGTGGAGCTGGTTGCTGTGGAAGTTGCCCGACGCATCGAACCAGGTCTGGTCGTTGAAGTGGGTCGTGTCGATGACCAGCGTATCGCCTTCCCAGTGCCCCCGCGAATCGCCCATCCAGAAGTCGTTCGGCAGCGGGTGCGGGCTGCCGTCCGTGTAGATGATCCGGACCGTGTGGGCGAACTCGAACGTCATCACCAGGTAGTCGGGCGTCTGGATGATCTGGAACGGGAACGGCATGTACATGATGCGCGGCACGCCGGGCAGGAAGCACTGGCGCACCGGGTCGTCGGCCAGCCGGTTCTCGTAGTTCGCCTGGCGCTGCGCCAGTGCGTCGTCGCGGTACGGGATCGAGCCCCCGACGACCACGCTCAGGCCGGCCGGCACGCCGTCCTCGGCGTTGTGGTCCTCGAGGTTCCACGAGGCCGCGTTGACTGCCTGCCAGATGCCGCTCAGATCCGGATGCTCCGCGGCGGCCGCGTCCTGGGCGGCCGACTCCTCGACGGCTGCCGGCGCGGCGGCCGCCACGGGCGCGCCGGGCGCCCGCAGGTACTCGGTGGCCTGCGCCACCTCCTCGTCCGAGAGCTCGCGGGCGGAGATGGGCGGCATCTGCCCGTAGCCTTCGCGGACGATGGCCAGCACGTAGTCGGCGTCGTAGCTCAGCGGCGCGAGGGCGGGCGCCAGACCACCGGCCCCTTCCGGTCCGTGGCAGGTCGCGCAGACCTTCTCGTAGGCGGCCTGGCCGGGGTGCTCCTGCGCCCCGGCAGCGGGCGCGGCGGCCAGCAGGCCGACGAGACAACAGGCTGTCGCGAGGCGCATCGTCGTCTTCCACGGGTGGGTCGTCGTCGTCATCATCAAGGGAACCTCCAACTGTTCCGGATCGGCACGAATGGCTACTCGGGTCGCGCGAAGGCGACGAGGGCGGCGTCCGGGCCGGCGCCCGTCGCGATGACGACGAACTGCCGCCCCGACCGCGCCCGGTAGGTCATCGGGTTCGCGCTCGTTCGGAACGGCGTCGCCCCGCGCCAGATCTCCGCGCCCGTCGCCTTGTCGAACGCATACAGATACGGGTCGCCGCCGCCGAGGAACACCAGGCCGCCCGCCGTCACCAGCGGTCCGGGGTTGCCGCGTGTGCCGAGCCGCTCCGGGAGCTCGACGCCGCGCAGCAGCGGGTGGTTGCGGATGACCCGGCTGCCCTCGCCGAACGGCACCCGCCAGGCAATCTCGCCGGCGTTCAGATCGATTGCCACCAGATACGCATACGGCGGCTTGATCAGCGGAATCGGGCCGAGCTGGCTGCGCGCCACCCGGGCGGCGCCGGGCCGGTTGGCGAGCTGAAAGATCATGGCCGCCGCGCCGTGCGGGCAGTTGTTGCTGTAGTCGACGTCCACGTCCGGATCGTCGCCCGTGTTCAGGCAGACCTGGTTCGTGTCCGTGCCCTCCGACGTCCGCACGTACAGCAGGCCGGTCTGCGGGTCGAACGCCGCGCCGCCCCAGTCCGCGCCGCCGCTCGTGGTCGGCCGCATCAGCGTGCCCCGCAGGCTCGGCGGCGTGAACAGCGGGCCCAGCCGGAACTGCTGCATCTCGGCCACCGCCAGCGCGTGAATCTCCGGCGTCAGGTCGTTCGCGTCGTCCAGCGAGACCCCCTGTCCGCTGAAGGGCGGCGGCTTGGTCGGGAACGGCTGCGTCGGATACAGCACCTCGCCCGGCACGTCCGTCTCCGTGTCCACCGGGCGCTCCTCGATCGGCCACACCGGCTCGCCCGTCACCCGGTCGAACACGTACGTGAAGCCCTGCTTCGACACCTCCGCCACCGCGTCGATCTCCCGGCCGTCCACCGTGATCGTCACCAGGTTCGGCGCCGAGTTGAAGTCGTAGTCCCACACCCCGTGGTGCACCGCCTGGAAGTGCCACTGCCGCTCGCCCGTGCGCGCGTCCAGGCACACCAGCGACTCGGCGAACAGGTTCGCCCCCAGCCGCCGGCCGCCCCAGTAGTCGCCGCTCGGCGTGCTCGTCGGCACGTAGAGCAGGCCCCGCTCGGCGTCGAGCGACATCAGACCCCACACGTTCGCGTGGCCCGTGTAGCGCCACGACTCGTCCTCCCACGTGTCGGCGCCGAAGTCGTCGTTCGATTGCGGGATGGTGAAGAACACCCAGCGCCGCTCGCCCGTGCGCGCGTCGTAGGCCTGCACCGTCCCCGGCGGGTCGAAGCGCCGCTGCACCCGGTCGGGCACCCGGCTGCCCACGATCACCAGGTCCTCGAAAACCACCGGCGGCGACGTCTGGTCGAAGTCGAAGCGGCTGACCGGCCGGCCGTGGCCCTCGGTCAGCAGGACGCTGCCGTCCTCGCCGAACGCGGCGTCGAGCTCGCCCGTCGCGGCGTCGATGGCGTAGAGCCGGTCGCGGCTGTTGAGGAAGATGCGGGCCTCGTCCCCGTCGCGCCAGTACGCGATGCCGCGGTGCTTGAAGCCCCCCGGCCCGGCGCCGCGGGGCCCGCCCTCGTAGGCGCGGGGATCGAACGTCCACAGCTCGGCGCCCGTTTCCGCGTCGAGGGCCGCCACGCGCGTGTACATGGTCGACAGGTACAGAACGTTGTCGACCATGATGGGCGTCGCCTGGAAGGCGCCCGGCCGCGTGCCGTATTCCGGGAGCGGCATCTCGTTCGGCTCCCAGCGCCAGGCGATCTGCAGCTCGCCCACGTTGGCGGCCGTGATCTCGCCGGCGGCGGAGTACTTGGTGTGCGCCTGCTCGGCGCCTACGTACGGCCACTCGATCATGCCGTCCGGAGCCTGCGCGCCGGCGAGCGCGGCAGACACGAGCAGGAGGGCGGCGGTTGCAGCGAAGCGTTCCATGCGGGGATTCCTGACTGTGAACGGGACCGTGCTTTCGGGGCGGTATTCTATAGTATTACGCGCGGTCCGGGCGAGTGGTGCCGCGGTGCGATCGCGGCGTCGGCCGGCTGCATCGACCGCCGCAACCGCACGGTGATCGAACCGCAGAGAGGCGGTTCCCGGTCTTTCCGCCGCAAGCGCCATGGCGCCGGCGGCGCACCTCATCTGCTGTTGACGGATTGAACGCGGCAGGCGAATCGAGGAGAAGAAGAATGTTCGAATGCATGACGACGATGTTGCGTCGCGCGCGGCTCGCGCTCGTGATCGCCGCGGCCGTGGCCGCGGCCGGCGGCGGCCCGGGCGCGGCGGAGGCCGGCCAGGGGCCGGCGGACGGCGTGCCGGCCTACGAGCTCGATCCGTCGTTCCCGCCCGCGCTGCCCAACGGCTGGGTCATGGGCGTCCCGACGTCGGTCGCGGTCGACGCGCGCGACCACGTGTGGGTGCTCTCGCGGCCGCGGACCGTGCCGGAAGAGCAGTCCGCGAACGCCGCGCCCGCGGTGATGGAGTTCGACGCGAACGGGGCGTTCGTCCAGGGTTGGGGCGGGCCGGCCGAGGGCTACGACTGGCCGGACACCGAGCACGGCATCTTCGTCGACCACCAGGACCATGTCTGGATCACCGGCATCAACCCGCGCGCGGGCAACAACGTGTCGGACCGGGCTGACGACATGATCCTGAAGTTCACCCGCGCCGGGGAGTTCCTGTTCCAGAAGGGCAGCTACGGCGCGAGCGGCGGCAACGCCGACACCGACAATCCGCGGCAGCCGGCGGACGTGTCGGTGTACGCGCCGACCAACGAGGCGTTCGTTGCGGACGGCTACGGCAACCGCCGGGTGTGGGTGCTCGACGCGGACAGCGGCGCCTACAAGCGCCAGTGGGGCGCCTTCGGCAACGAGCCCGAGGACGCGTACGAGATCGGCGTCGCGCGGCCGACCCCGGCGCCGCGGGAGGACCCGCTGGTGACGATGGGCACGGGGCCGGAGCAGTTCGGCATCGTCCACGGCCTCGGCGTGTCGAGCGACGGCCACGTGTACGTGGCCGACCGCGGCAACCGGCGGATCCAGGTATTCACCGTGGCCGGCGACTACGTGATGCAGGGCTTCGTCAATCGGAGCGGGCCCGGACCCAGCACCGTGGCGCGGATCGCGTTCTCGCCCGATCCCGAGCAGCGGCTCATCTACGCCAACGACTTCAACAACGGGAAGGTGTGGCTGATCGACCGCCAGACCCTCGAGACGGTCGGCGAGTTCGGGTCGCCGGGCAGCGAGCCGGGCCAGTTGACGAACCTCCACCATATTGCCGTCGATTCGCGCGGCAACGTGTTCGGCGCCGAGGTGGGGCGCAACCGGCGCGTCCAGAAGTTCAGGATTGCCGGCAGCTGAGGGACCGGGAGGCCGGACGCCCGGGCGGCCGGCGGCGCACGCCGCGATGGCCCGCCCGGGTGACCCGCCGCGCCCCTGGTGCGTGCGGGCCGTCAGCGCGGCGCCGCGAAGAGCGTCAGGTCGATCGCCTCGCCCATCGCGCGGTAGCCCGCGTCGTTCGGGTGGAGCCAGTCTCCCGGGTGGTACTGCGGCAGGAGACGGCGCGGGTCGGCGGAGTCGCGCAGCACGGCGTCGAAGTCGATCACCGCGTCGTACTCCCCGCCGTTGCGGATCCACTCGTTCACGGCCTGCCGTTTGGCTTCGCCGGCCTCGGTGAAGTACAGGGCGCCCTCGAACGGGGTCAGCGTGCCACCGTAGATCGTGAGGCCGTGCGAGCGCGCGCGCTGGATCAGCGCGCGGTGCCCGGCGATCAGCTCCTCCACGGTCGGGGCCGCCGCATCCCCGGCCATCCCGATGTCGTTGATCGATGCCAGAACGACCACGTGCGTCACGCCCGGCTGGAGCAGGACGTCGCGATCGAAGCGGTTGAGCGCGCTCGGGCCGAAGCCGGCGTTCGGATTCGGCCGGCCGGCGTCGCCGCCGCCCGCCATCCCGAACGCACCGTCGTTGCCTCGCAACAGGCGGTTGCCCGAGATGGCGACGTTGAGCACCGCCGGCGCATCGGCGCCGAGCTCGGCGCCGAGCCGTTCCGCGAGGACGTCCGGCCAGCGGCGGTCGACGTCCGCGGTCGAGCCGAAGCCTTCGGTGATGGAGTCGCCGAGGGTGACCACGACGCGGGTGGCTGCCGACGCCGCGACCTCCACCCCCGACAGGTACAGCCAGGACCGGAGCGTGGCCTCGACCGGCATCTCCACCGCGCCGCTGTGATCGCCGGCGGGGGAGACGTAGCCGGTCGTCCAGGCGCCGCGGAGCGTCGACGCCGGCGAGCTCGGCTCCCAGTTGTCGCCGGGCAGATACAGGTCGACGGCGAGGTGCCCGAGCGCCGGCACCGCGAGGTCGACGGCGTCGCTGACGACCGTCGAGCCTGCCGCGATGGTGACGGAGGCCCGGCCACCGAACGTGAGCGCCGCGCCGCTGCCCGGCTCGATGGCCGCGCCTGCGGCGCGCACGGCCGCGTGGGCCGCGCCGACCTCGAGCGACTCGGTGCCGAAGACGTTGGTGAACGCGACCCGCAGGCGGGAGCCGCCGATCGTCGTGCGCACGATCTGCCGCAGCGTCTGATTGCGGAGGCGCGCCAGCGGTCCGAACAGGTCCTGGCCCGGGTCCTGGCCGGACGTCGGGTCGGGCGGCGCCTGGGCCTGCAGTCCGGCGGCCCATGTGCCCACCCAGTGCCCGGCGGCCTGCGCGGCGGCGGCCGGCGGCAGTGCGACCGCCGGCAGGACGACCAGCAGGGCGGCCGCCGTCAGGCGCGCTCGCGGGCCGAGGTTCGACGACGGGCTGGGTCCGATCATGTTGCTCTCCTCGGGGATGTGGTTGCCCGACGGGACCGCCGGTGTACAATTCTGCCGCGGTCGGCGGTGCCGCCGCGTCGAATACGGCTGGTCACTCACGGGGATGGGGATACGAGCATGCGAAGGTTTCTGATACTGGTAGCGGTCAGCACGTTCCTGGTCGCCGGCTGCGGGTCCGAGCCGAGCGAGTCGCCTCTGCGGCCGGTGGCCAACGTCGCCGAGCTCATGAGCATGATTCTCGATCCTGCGGCCGATGCGGTGTGGGATTCGTCGGGCACGATCATCACCGCCGAGGGCCGCCACGAGTGGGAGCCCGAGACCGAAGAGGACTGGGCGGTCGTCGCCAACGGGGCGATGACCATCATCGAGGGGGCCAACCTGCTGATGATCGGCGACCGCGCGCGGGACCAGGAGGGCTGGATGCAGCTCTCGCAGGACATGTCCGACGCGGCCCTGCTCGTGCACGAGGCGGCGGCGGCCCGCGACGCCGAGCTGGTCTTCGAGCTCGGCGAGACGCTGTACCGCTCGTGCGACCGCTGCCACAACCTCTACTGGGTGGGCGACGAGGATCGGGGGCGCGTGCGCGCCGAGGAGCCCGAGCCGCCGCAGTAAGGACCAGGAGTCTGCGCCATGGAACGGCAACGGTGCAGACTCTGCAATAGGGGCGCGCACGGCGCGCCTCGGCGGCAGCGGCGCGGGGCTGTGGGGTCCCCGCAAGCGGACGCCGGGGGCCCGGGGCGCAGCCCCGTCTGATGGAAGCCGCCTAGGCCGTCCGGGCCGCGTACCGCGCAGCGTGGTCCGTGCGGGCGGCGTGGCCGGCCTCCGATGCATTCCCGACCTGGGTGGCGGGCAGCCGGATGCAGAAGCGGCTGCCGCCTCCGGCGGCCGGCTCGTACGTCAGCTCGCCGCCGCTGGCTTCGACGGCCCACTTTGCGATCGCCAGACCGAGACCCGCCCCGGCTTCGCCCGATCGATGGTGGCTGCCGCGATAGAAGCGGTCGAAGACGCGCCGGCGGCGCTCGGCGGGGATGCCCGGACCGGTATCGCACACCTCGATTACCGCCTGCTCGCGCACCGTGGAGGCGCGCAGGTGGACACGGCCGCCGGCCGGCGTGTACTTGATCGCGTTGTCCACCAGATTGATCAGCGCCTGCCGCAGCACGAGCCGGTCCCCGAGACAGCGGGCCCGGCCCGGCCGGTCGACCGCCAGCGACTGATTCTTCTCCTCGGCCAGCACGCCGAGATCCGCGGCGACGTTGTCGGCCAGCTCGCCCAGCTCGATCACGTCGCTCGAGAGCTCGACCTCGCCCAGGTCGGCGCGCGAGAGCGTGAGGAGGCGCTCGACGAGGCTGGCCAGGCGGCTGGCGTCCTCCAGCATGCTGCCGATGATGGCGCGGTACCCGGCCTCGTCCCGCCGTTCCCGCAGCCCCACCTCGCCGACGCTCCGAATGGCGGTGAGCGGCGTCCGGAGCTCGTGCGAGACGTCGGCCGTGAACTGCCGCATCTGGTCGAAGGACGATTCGAGCCGTCCCAGCGTGTCGTTGAACACCGCTGCCAGCCGCCCCAGCTCGTCGCGCGGGTTGTCGACCGGCAGGCGCTCGCCGAGCCGCTCCGCCGTGATCGCGCGCGCCCGCTCCGCCATGCGCTCGACCGGCGCCAGCGCGCCCCTGGCGAGCCAGTAGCCTCCCAGGCCCGCGACGGCCACGCTCAGGGGCAGGCCGAGGACGAGGACCAGCATGAGCGCGGCCAGCTCCTGCCGCATCAGCGCCTCCGAGCGGCCGACCTGGATGACCACGGGCTGGCCCGCCACCGTCGCCCGGCCGCTGAGGATCCTGAACGGTACGAGCTCGGTCGGCAGCGCGGCGATGCCGCCATCCGGACCGTGCGCCAGGGCCTCGCTGCCCGGCACCGGCAGCCGCCTGGCCACGGCCGTCCGAAAGACAGGCGCCCCGTCCTCGCTGGAGACGACGAGCCAGGGGTTGTCTTCGGCCCAGTCTTCGCCCTCGAACCACGTGAGCGTGCCGTCCGGGCCCTGCTGGGCCATCTCGGCGGCCCACCGAAAGTCGCCGCGCAGCCGGTCGTCGAGGCTCTGCGAGGCATTGCGGGCGACGAGGGCGAAAACGGCCGCCACGTACACCATCAGCACCAGCAGCATGGCTGCCACGTGGGACACGGTCAGACGCACGCGCAGGCTGCGCGGAAACCACCAGCGGGTCATGGCTCACCCTCCCGCACGACGAAACCCACGCCGCGCACCGTGTGGATCAACTTGACCAGCCCTTCGCCGTCGACCTTGCGGCGCAGCCGCGAAACATGGACGTCGATGACGTTGGCCAGCGTCGTGCTGCGGTACGTGTCCCGCCAGACCTCGCGCGCCAGCGTGTCCCGGGAGACGACGCGGCGCTCGCAGCGCAGCAGGTACTCGAGCAGGTCGAACTCCTTGGCCGTCAATTCTATCGGCCGGCCGGCGCGTGCGACCCGGCGCGTCGTCAGGTCCACCTGCAGGTCGGCGACGCCCAGGCGCGGCGGCGTCGACACGCGCCCGCGCCGGACGACGGCCTGTATCCGCGCGAGCAGCTCCTCGAACGCGAAGGGCTTGACGAGATAGTCGTCGGCGCCGGTGTTCAGGCCGCTGACGCGGTCGGCGATCGTGTCGCGGGCCGTCAGGATCAACACGGGCGTGTCCACGCCGCCCTCGCGCAGCGCCTTGAGAATGTCGAGTCCGTCCCGGCCGGGCAGTCCGAGATCGAGCAGGACGAGGTCGAACGTCTCCGTGCTGCTCCGGAAGAACGCGGCCTCGCCCGTCGTTTCCACGGCGACCTCGTAGCCCTCGCCCTCCAGGCCTTCCCGCAGGGCCTCCGCCACCTTCTGCTCGTCCTCGACGACCAGGAGCCGCCGCCGCGGGTGTCCGCTTCCGGACGCTGTGGAGGTTTCGTCGCCGGCAAGCATCGAATGCCTTGCACTACTCTAGTGCAAACGTCGCGGCGCTGCTTTGGCTGTCGCGGGTCTCTTGATAGAGTAGGGAGCAGCATGAGGGGCCACGCACTCGCGCTAGCCGTCGTGCTTGCCGGCTCTTCCGTCCCGGGTGTGCAGGCCGGCGCGCATCACCTGATCACCGAGGTCTACGACGTCGGCCGCACGGAGACCATCGAGGGGCGTGTCGACCGCTTCGTCTACCAGGATCCCCATTCCTTCGTGCACCTCCAGGTGCCGGGCCGGCGCGGTCGCCCCCTGACCTGGGCCGTGGAGCTCGAGGGCGCCGCCAGACTGCGCCAGCTCGGCGTGAACAGCCGCACGCTGCGCCCGGGCGACCGGCTGACGGTCTGCGGCAATCCGGGGCGCGACGCCGGTCAGTACCGCCTGTTGATGCTGGCTCTCGAGCGGCCGCGGGACGGGTTGTCCGTGCGGCGCACCACCGAGGAGGGGCAGCTCGACTGCGCGCGCTAGCCGTATTGGCCATGGCTCGATATCGCCACTTGACACCGCGTGCAGGCAGGGTAAACTAGTGGCAGGGGGTGAGTAGCACAATGCGCACAAGAACAATCGTAGGTTTGGTGATGGTCGGGTTGGTGGCGCTGGCAGCGGCGCCGGTGGTCGCGCATCACGCCTTCTCGGCGGAGTTCGACGCGGACCGCCCGCTGCAGTTGACCGGCGAGGTCACGCGGGTGGAGTGGATCAACCCGCACGCGTGGATCCACATCGAGACCGCGGAAGGCGAGCGGTGGATGATCGAGGGCGGCACGCCGAACACGCTGTTCCGCCGCGGCTTCACGAGG
>CAZMWA010000319.1:0-4587 GCA_964569405.1 uncultured Vicinamibacteraceae bacterium
ATCCAGCTCTCCAGGGTCAGCGGAATCGCCGCCGCCGTGACGCCGCCAACGCGAGGCGCGAGCTGTTCGGCGTGCTCGCCCGCCACCTGCCGGCCGGGGGTCACGAGGAGGTGCTGCACGCCGCGCTCGAAGCCATCGGGAAGCACGAGGGCATCGACTTCCGGTTCCCCGACGACGGCGGCGCGCCCCGCGGGGCCGCGTCCTCGCTGCGGGACATCCTCCAGTCGTCGGGGGCCCGGTGCCGGCAGGTCCGGCTGGCCGACGAGGACCGCTGGTGGCGCGGAGACAGCGGGGCGCTACTCGCCTTCCGGCGCGCCGACGCGCAACCGGTCGCGCTGCTGCCCGGCGGGTGGGGACGCTACCGCCTGGTGGACCCGCGGAGCGGGCAGTCCACGCGCGTGACCCGCGCACGCGCCCGGACGCTGGCCCCCGAGGCGTGGTGCTTCTACCGGCCGCTGCCCCCCGGCCGGCGGGCCGGGGCGGCGGACCTGCTGCGCCTCGCCGGCCGGCACCTCCTGCCCGACGGCCTCAGGCTCCTGTCCGCCGGCGTGGCGGCGGGCCTGGCCCTGCTGACCCCGGCCGTCGCCGCGGGCCTGCTCGCGGACATCGTGATCCCGGCCGCCGCCGGCGGCGCGCTGGTGCAGGTCACGGCGGGGCTGGTCGTGCTGGCGGTCACCGCGACCCTGCTCCAGATGCGGCAGGGCGCGGCGCTCGTGCGCATCGAGGGCCGCGTGGCGGCCCGCATCGGAGCCGCGTTGTGGGACCGTCTGCTCGGCCTGCCGAGGCGGTTCTTCGAGCGCTTCACGCCCGGCGACCTCATGGTGCGCGTCGCCGTGTTCCAGGTCCTGCGCGAGCAGATCGCCGGCACCGTGGCCGCCGCCCTGCAGGCCGTCGTGTTCCTGCTGCCGGCCTTCATCCTCATCTTCCTGTACGACGTCCGGCTCGGCCTGTGGAGCCTCGGGCTCGGCCTGCTCTCGCTGGCCGCGTTCGTGATCCTCGGCCTGCGCCAGGTCCCGCTGCATCGCCGGTTCAACCGCACGAGGCGGCAGATTTCGGGCGATCTCTTCCAGTTCATCAACGGCATCGGCAAGCTGCGCGCGCTCGGCGCGGAGGACTCGGCGTTCGCCCGCTGGGCCCGCGGCTACCGCGAGCAGCAGCGCGTCCGGCTGCGCATCGGCCGGCTGAGCGAGCACCTGCTGGCGTTCGGCACCGCGGTGCCGGCGGTCGGCGGCGCGGTGCTGTTCGGCGCGGCGGCGTGGAGCGGCCCGGCCGCCGTCACCGTCGGCGACTTCCTGGTCGTCTACGCGGCAGCGATGATCTTCTACGCGGCGATTGTCGGTCTGGGCCAGTCGTCGGAGGCGCTGGCCGGCATCGTCCCGGCCGCCGAGCAGGCCGGGCCCATCCTGGAGGCGTCGCCGCGGGCGCCCGCGACGGGCGGCGCGCGGATTGAGCTTCGCGGCGACATCCGCTTCGAGCACGTCGGTTTCCGCTACGCGAAGGGCGACCGTCCGGTTCTCGACGACGTCTCGTGGCACGCCCGGCCCGGCGAGCTCGTCGCCCTCGTCGGCGAGACCGGCTCCGGCAAGAGCACGCTGCTGCGGCTGGCGCTGGGGCTCGAGGAGCCCGCGGTGGGCGCGGTGTACCTGGACGGCCGCGACCTCGTGCACCTCGACCGCCGCGCCGTCCGGCGCCAGTGCGGCGTGGTCGTGCAGGACGGCGTCCTGCGGCACGGCAACGTGCTCGACAACATCGTCGGCGTCGCGAGCGGGCTGACCGTCGAGGACGCCTGGCGCGCGGCCCGCCTCGCCGACGTCGACCGCGACATCGAGGCCATGCCGATGGGCATGTTCACCCCGATGGGCGGCGGCGGCGCCGTCTCCGGCGGCCAGGCCCAGCGCATCCGGATTGCCGCCGCCCTCGTCGGCAGCCCCCGCATCCTGCTGTTCGACGAGGCGACCAGTTGGCTCGACGCGCGGAGCCAGGCCCGGGTCATGGAGAGCCTCCACGGCCTCGCGGTCACGCGCGTCGTCATCGCCCACCGCCTGTCGACGATCCGCCACGCCAATCGCATCTACGTGCTGGGCGCCGGCCGCATCGTGCAGCAGGGCGGCTTCGACGAGCTGTTCGAGCAGGAGGGCGTGTTCCGGCGCATGATGCGCCGCCAACTGGTGTGACGCCGACGGCATCCAGCCCATGCAGCGCGCAAGCGAGTGGTTCGCCCGGAACCCGGTGGCCGCCAACCTGCTGATGGCGTCCATCGTCATCGGCGGCCTGATCGGCATGGACCGCGTGCGCGGCGAGGCCTTCCCCGACGTCGCGCTCGACAGGCTGGCCATCGAGATGCCGTACCCGGGCGCGTCGCCGGAAGAGGTCGAGACGGCGGTCTGCGTCCGCATCGAGGAAGCCGTCCAGGGCATCGAGGGCATCGAGGAGATCGTCTCCACGGCTTACGACAGCCTGTGCCGCGTGATCGTCGATGTCGCCTCGCATGCCGACGCCCGCGGCGTGCTCGACGACGTCAAGACCCGGGTCGACGCGATAGAGACGTTCCCCGAGCGGGCCGAGGAGCCGATCATCAGCGAGGCGCGGACGCAGATTCGCGTGGTCGACGTCGCGGTCTCGGGACGGGCCGACGAGCTCACGCTCAAGCGGATCGCCGAGGGCGTGCGCGACGACCTGCTCGACCTGCCGGGAATCACCCAGGTCCGGTTCGCCAGCGTGCGTCCCTACGAGATCGCCATCGAGGTCTCGGAGTCCGCGCTGCGGCGCCACGGACTGACCTTCGACGACGTCGCCCGCGCCGTGCGCCGGTCCTCGATCGACCTGCCGGGCGGCGCGGTGCAGAGCGAGAGCGGCGAGATCCGCTTGCGCACCGTGGGGCAGGCGTACCGGGGGACGGAGTTCGAGAACCTCGTGCTTCTCGCGCGCGCCGACGGCACACGGCTGCACGTGGGCGACGTGGCGACGGTGGTCGACGGGTTCGCCGAGACGGATCAGTTCGGCCGCCTCGACGGAGAGCCCGCGGTCCTCCTCTCGGTCCTCCGCACCGGCGGGCAGAGCGACATGACGATCGCCCGCGCGGTGGACGACTACCTGGAACGCAAGGCCCCCACGCTTCCCGAGGGCATCCGGCTGACGAAATGGATGAACCAGGCCGACGCGCTGATCGACCGGCTGGGCCTCATGCTGCGAAACGGCATCGCGGGCCTCGCGCTCGTGTTCGTCCTGCTCGCCATCTTCCTCGAGCTGCGCCTCGCGTTCTGGGTGAGCCTGGGCATCCCCATCTCGTTCCTGGGCACGTTCATGCTCATGCCGGTCTTCGACGTGACGGCGAACATCGTCTCGACCTTCGCCTTCATCCTGGTGCTCGGCATCGTGGTCGACGACGCCATCATCGTCGGCGAGAACGTCTACCGCCATCAGCGGCGCGGCCGCAACCCCCTGGAGGGCGCGCTGGCGGGCGTGCGGGAGGTGGCGACGCCGGTCCTCTTCGCCGTCCTCACCACGGCGGCGGCGTTCTCTCCGCTGCTGTTCGTGCCGGGCATGCTCGGCAAGATGATGCGCTACGTGCCGCTCGTCGTCATCCCCTGCGTGCTGTTCTCGCTGGTCGAGTCGCTCAACATCCTGCCGGCGCACCTCGCCCACCCGCGGGCGCAACGGCGAGGGCGGTGGTCGCGGTTCCAGCGCGCCCTGGCCGACGGGCTCGAAGCGGTCGTCGACCGCGTCTACCGCCCCGCGCTGGCGGCGTGCCTGCGCTGGCGCTATCTCTCGCTCGCCTCGGGGGCGTCGGTGCTCGTCCTGACGGTGGGGCTGGTGGCTGGGGGCCGCGTCGCGTTCCACTTCTTCCCCGCGCCCGAGGCGGACGTCGTCTACGCCACGCTGACCATGCCCGTGGGCACGCCCCCGACGGTCACCGCGGCCGTGGCGCGACGCCTGGAGGACAGCGCCGGGCGGTTGCGGCAGGAGGTGATCGGGCAGGCCGGGTCCGATCCCCTGCGGCACGTCCTGACCGCCGTCGGGAACCAGCCGCTGGGCGTGGCGCCCGGGCCGTTGTGGGGCGACCCCAACGACGCGTCGGGACACGTCGCCCAGGTCATGCTGGAGCTGGCGCCGGCCGGCGAGCGCGGCGTGCGGGCCGACGAGGTCGGCCGGCGCTGGCGCGAGCTGACCGGCCCGCTTCCGGAAGCGGTCGAGCTGGGGTTCTCGGCGTCCGACCTGCTGCCGGGCGAAGAGGTCGACGTGCAACTGGTCGGCGCCGACCCGGTGGAGCTGCGGGCGGCCGTGGAGCGCGTGAAGAGCGGTCTGCGCGGCTTCGCCGGCGTGCACGACGTCAGCGACTCGTTCGAGGGCGGGCCGCGGGAGATGCGCATCGGCATCAAGCCCGCCGCCGAGTCGCTCGGGCTCTCGCTGGAGGACGTCGGCCGGCAGGTGCGGCAGGCGTTCCACGGGGAGGAGGCGCAGCGCATCCAGCGCGGCCGCGACGACATCCGGGTCATGGTCCGCTATCCCGCCGACCGACGCCGGTCGCTCGGCGAGCTCGAGAACATGCGCATCAGGACCCCGGACGCCGACGAGGTCCCGTTCGGC
>CAZMWA010000320.1:0-7263 GCA_964569405.1 uncultured Vicinamibacteraceae bacterium
GGTCCAGGTCGTGCTCAGCTCGGCCGCCCCGAGGCCGGGGGAGTAGCTGCAGTCGGACAGGTCCACCTGCGCGCCGTTGTCCGCGCAGCGGTGCGTCGCCGGGTCGGCTTCCAGCCCGTCGGCGCAGGCGACGTCGTACACCTGCTCGGCCGTCTGCCCGTCGGCTGCGGCCCAGCCCTTGACGATCTGGACCTTCTGCAGGTTCGCGCTGGCCGGGTCCTTCGTGGCCCAGACGACGAAGCGCGGGCCCTCTCCGGCGTCGCCGCCGGGCGGGTCCGGCAGGTCGCCGCCCATCGGCACGCCGCCGGCGTACGCGGCCTCGACCATGTCGCGCCGGGCGTCGAGGTCGGCGGGGTAGTCCCAGCCGGCGAAGAAGCGCACGTGGATGCGGGTGCCGCTGTTGCCGAACGTCTCGCGGCGGCGCAGGGCGTCGAAGATGGCCTCGCGCGTGTTGGCCTCGGCCCACACGCCGACCAGGCCGCCCGGGTTGCTGATGTTGCCGCCGTCGGCCTGTTCGTCCCAGCCGAGCGGCCGGCCTATCACGGCAAGGCCGCCGCCGGTGCTGAACTTCACGGGCTTGTCCGTGAAGTCGTCCTCGTCGGCCGCGCCGGGCAGGCTCTGGTGGTCGTCCGGACTGGCGATGAAGCCGAACTTGAAGGGGTTGACGCCGAAGTCGGCCTCGAGCTGCAGGCCGGTCTTCAGCGCGTTGCGGACGAAGTCGGGCGCGTGCGCGCAGCCGCTACGCTGGCCCGGCTCGCAGACGGGGTAGTAGTTCTCGAAGTTGCACTCCTCGTCCGTGGTGCCCAGGCCGCGGTAGCACTCGGAGTTGCCCTTGATCTGGTGGATCTCCACCAGCGGCTCGGCCCAGGCGCGCAGCCGCAGCATCTCCGTCGTGTACGGCGTCCAGCCGAACTCGTCGAACGCCAGCCCGCCGCTCAGGTTCGGGTTGTGCGGGATGGCCACCACCTGGCAGTCGCCGGTGCAGGCCGCCTCCAGCCACTCCCACAGCCGCTCGGGCCGGTTCTGCATCTCGACGGCCCCGCCGCCCCACTCGGGCACCGCGTCGCCGCGGAAGATGACGTTGCGGTGCAAGTGGCCGTAGCCGCGCGGCTGGGCCGTCCACTCGTAGGCCGGAAACGTGGTGAACACGCCGGGCTCGTTGAACGCGTCGGCGTTGCGCTGGATCTGGCCCCACAGGTGCCGCGCCCGCTCGTAGCACTTGTTGGCCGCCGTCATGGTGGCCTCGCCCTGCCCGCAGATGTCCGGGGGGCGGCGGCCCCGGCCCTCGAACGCCCCGGTGCCGAACCAGTCGTTGGCGCGGATCCGCTCGCACGTGGGCGTGTCGTAGGCGGCGTCGCTCGCGTCGTTGCAGAGGTGCACCTGGCCGAGCCAGGTGTCGTGGTCGGTGACCGCCATGAAGTCCAGGGGCACCCGCAGTTGATGCACTGTCCCGTCCGCCTTGGTCACCTCCTCGCCGCGCCCGAAGCGGTAGGCCAGCGCCGGGTCGTCGCGGTTGCCGCCCAGCACATAGGCGTCCAGCGACCAGCTCGAGTGCACGTGGAAGTCGCCGAAGTAGGCGTTGCGCAGCGGGTTGCGCGCGGGCGCTGCGGCCGCCGGCGCCCGCGCCGCGGGCGTTGCCGCCTCAACGACCGGCGAGACCGCGGCGGCGATCCGCTCGTCCGCCGCCGCCGCCGGTCCGTCCCCCGCTCCCGGAGCGCCGGACGCGGGCGCGTGCCGCGAGTAGCCGAGCACCGCCGCGGAGAGCAGCAGCGCGCCCGCGGCCAGCCCGCCGGCCGCGTGCAGTCGCGTTCGTGCCGAGAGTCTGCGCATGTCGTGCCCTTTCGCCACGGTCCGGCCCGGCAATCGGAGCCGGAGGCAACGATTGCCGCCCAACCAACCCCGCCGGGAGTCTACGCCGTTCTCCGGCGCAGGCTCCCGGGCCCCCGGGTTACCCGCCGCCCTGCGGCGTGTACCAGATCGGCGAGCTCCAGGCCCGCTCCTTGATTGCCGGCGGCACGCCGTCCGGCAGCTCGCCGCCGCTCTCCAGCGCCCGCCAGGTGGTCCAGCGGCAGGTGGGGTTCTCGAGCACCCGGACGTAGTAGAACGCCCGCCGGGCGGGATCGAAGTCGGGGTCGGTCCAGACGGCGCCCAGCTCCGCCGCGCCGGCGCCTCCCGTCGGGCTGCAGTCGGCCAGGTTCACCTGCGCGCCGTTGTCCGCGCAGCGGTGCGTCCCGGGATCCCGCGGTTGGCCGCCGTCGCACGCCACGTCGTACACGCGCTCGGCGATGCCGCCGTCCGGCTCGTCCCAGCCCTTGACGATCTGCAGCTTCTGCAGGTGGGCGCTGTTCGCGTCGCGCGTCGCCCAGACGACGAACCGCGGGGCGTCCGCGCCGCCGGGCGCCGCCGGCAGGTCGCCGCCCATCGGCACGCCGCTGCGATAGCCTTCCGCAACCAGGTCCGGGCTGGTGTGGAGGTCGTCCGGCAGCTCCCACGCCCCGAAGAACCGCACCCGGATGCGCGGGCCGCTGGTGGCGAACGTCTCGCGGCGCCTGAGCGCGTCGAAGATCGCCTCGCGCGTGTTCTCTTCCGCCCAGACCGCCGCAAGTCCCCCCGGGTTGTTCAGCGGCGCCCCGGGCGTGGTCGCGCCTATCTCGCCGAAGAAGTCGCCCTGCCAGGTCTCCTCGTCGGCCGACCCCGACATGCTGCGGTGGTCGTCGGTGCTGCCGATGAGGCCGTACTTGAACGGGTTGATGCCGTGCTCGGCTTCTATCTCCAGGCCCGTCTTGAGGGCATTGCGGACGAAGTTGGAGGCGACCGTGCAATTGGCCGTGGCCAGCTCCGGGCTGGACAGCATTGCGTCCGGGTCGCACGGCTCGAACAACTGCTCGAAGTTGCACTCCTCGTCCGAGGTGAGCAGGCCGGGCGCGCACTCCGAGTTGCCCTTGACCTGATGGATCTCGATCAGCGGCTCGCGCCGCGCCCGCCGCTCGAGGATCTCGGCGGTGAACGGCGTGCCGTCGGCGTTGTTCGGCGCCAGGACGACGCCCATGCCGTAGTTCGTGTTGTGCGGAATGGCGATGACGTCGCAGTCGCCGGTGCACGCCTCGTCCATCCACTCCCACAGCCGCTCGGGCGAGTGCCGCGTCGCGATCGATGCCCCGCCGCCCCACGGCGGGATGTCCGCGCCGCGGAAGAACACGTTGCGGTGCAGCCAGCCGCCGGTGGCGCGGTCCGAGCCGGTGAACTCGAAGGCGGTGAACGTCGTGAACACGCCCGGCTCGTAGTAGGCGTCGGCCATGGCCTGCACCATGGGCCACTGGTGCGCGGCGCGCTCGTCGCAGCGGTTGCCCGGGCCCGGCTCGGTGCTGCCGCACAGATCCAGGTCGCGCTGGTTGCGGTTCGCCGCGCCGTAGTGGCGCATGAACGCCGCGCCGCCGCCGGCGCGCACCTCCTCGCAGACCGGCAGGTCGTAGGTGGGCGCCGCGGGGTCCTGGCAGAGCTGCACCTCGCCGAAGAAGTTGTCGTGGTCGGTCACCGCCATGAAGTCGAGCGGCGTGCGGAGCTGGCCGCGCACGTTGCCGTCGGCGTCGGTGATCGCGTCGCCCCGGCCGTAGCGGTAGGCCACCGACGGGTCGTTCTGCATCGGATGGCCGAACGTCCAGGCGTCGAGCGACCAGCTCGTGTGGACGTGCAGGTCGCCGAAGTAGGCGTTGCGCAGCGGGTTGCGCTCCGCGGCTTGGGCGGCGGGCGCGGGCGTCCCGCCGGAGCCGGCGAGCCCTGTCGGGGCCGGCCCGGTCGCCGCCGCCGCGGCGGACAGCTCCACCTCCGGCGCCGCGCCGCATCCGGCGAGCAACGCGGCGGCCGCCAGCGCCAGGGCCAGGACGAGGCAGGCACGTCCCTTGCTCATTGCTCCTCCCCGGGAACGTACCAGATCGCCGAGGACCAGGCGCGCTCCTGAATGGTCATGGGGCGGTCGGACGGGTGGGGCCAGCCGAACTTCAGGGCCACGAACAGCGACCAGCGGGGGGTGGGAATCTCGATCACGCGCAGGTAGTAGACGGCCGGCACGCCGGGGTCGAATGCCGGGTCCTCCCACACGGCCGCGAGCTGCGTGGCCCCGATCGTGTTCGTGTAGGTCGCGTTGGCCAGGTCGACGGTGTTGCCGACGGCGGGCACGGCGCCGGTGGCCGGGTCGGCGGCTCGCCCGTCCGACAGGGCGACGTCGTGCACCCGGTCGCGGTAGCCGTCGCCGTCGCGCCACACCTTGACGATCTGCGCCCGGTCGAGGTTGGCGCCGTCGGGGTCCTTGACGGCGCGCAGCACGAAGCGCGGCGCGCCGCCGGCCGCCGGCCGCGGCGGCAGGTCGCCGCCCATCGGGACGCCGGCGGCGTACGCCGCCCGGATCCAGTCCGCCTGCCCGGGCAGGCCGTCGGCGTAGTCCCAGCCGCCGAAGAAGCGGACGCTCAGCCGCGTGCCCGACGTTGCGTACGTCTCCTTGCGGCGCAGCGCGTCGTAGATGGCCTCGCGCGTGTTGGCGGCGGCCCACACGCCGGCCAGGCCGCCGGAGCCGGTTGCCGTCCCGCCGGCCGGAATCTCAGGGTCGCCCAGCCCGAACATGCTCTCGACGTGGGCGCGGGGGACCTCCGTGCCGGCCGCGAACCCGTTGACCGACTTCGAGCCGTACACGACGTCCTCGCCCTCCTCGGTGAGGGCGCTGTGGTAGTCGCTCGCGCCGATCACGCCGACCTTGTAGGGGTTGACGCCCGCGCGCTCCTCGATGACCAGGCCCCGCCCGTAGGCGTCGCGGATGGTGCTGCCCTCGGGCTGGCTGCGGCGGCCGTCGAACGTCTGGTCGAACAGCTCGAAGCTGGCGAACTCGTCGTTCGGGGCCAGCGCGGGATGCACCTCGGACTGGCCCTTCATCTGCGCGATCTCGCTGAGGGGCTCGTTGAGCAGCCGGCGGCGGGCGTACGCCTCGTCGATGGGCCGGCCGTCGCTGTCGGTCCAGTCGTACATGATGCCGTTGCTCATGTTGCCGTTGTGCGGAATGATCAGCCCCTCGACGCCGCGGCTGCGGTGCTCCTCCAGGTACGACCAGAGGTCCTCGGGCCGCCGCGAATCGAGGGTGGAAAAGGGGAGCGGCGCCGTGTCGCCGCGGAAGATCACGTTGCGGTGGATGGGGCCGCCGCTGCCGTCGGCGCGGCTGGCGTCCGTCGTCCACTCGTAGCCGATGAAGGTGGTGAACCGGCCCGGCTCGTAGAAGGTGTTGGCTGCGTCGATGAGGCGCTGCCACGCCGAGCGGCTCACCGGCGCGATGTCGAACCCGGGCACCTCGCCCGCGGTCTGCGCCCGCCACGCCCGGAAGCCGGCGCCGCTGCGGAATCCGCGCGAGGGATTGGCGTGCCACTCGCGGCCCACGGCGCTCGTCGCCAGCGCGGAATCCGGGTCCTCCATGGCCATGCTCGAGCCGATGACCTGGCCGTGATCCGTCACCGCCATGAAGTCGAGCGGCCGGCGGCGGCGGATCGGCCCGCCCATGAACATGACCTCCTCGCCGCGCGCGAAGCGGTAGGCGTCCTCCGGGCCCAGCCGGGTGCCGAACAGGTAGTAGGCGTCCATCGAGAGCACGGTGTGGACGTGCAGGTCGCCGAAGTACACGTCCCGCTCCGGATTCAGCGGCACGGCGGCGCCCGCGGGCGCCGCGCCGCCGCGGGCGGCGACGGGCGGCTCGGCGCAACCGGCCGACAGCAGCAGGCAGGCCGCCGCGGCGGCGATGAGCGGTGTTCTCATGGTGCTTCCCCTGTCGCGTAACGATGGCACATTCGCGCGGCGCTGGCCATTCCGTTTGTCGGGCGGCGCACTGCGGGCCCGCGCGGCACGGTCGCGGCCGCACGCGTATGGCTTGCCCGTATTCCTGAGTATGGGTAGTATGGCTCCGTGAAGACCACCATCGAGATACAGGATGCCCTGTTGGCGCGGGCCAGGCGGCACGCCAGGCGGCGCGGCCGTCCATTGCGTGCGGTGGTCGAGGAAGGGCTGCGCCTGGTGCTGTCCGCGCCGGCGGCCCGTGCCCGGTATCGGTTGCCCGACATGAGCGTCGGCGAGCCGGAGGGCCCCGATCCGCTCGAGGCGTACTCGTGGCAGGACCTGCGCGAGATGATTTACGGCAACCCGGACGCGCCGTGATCGCGATAGATACGAATCTGCTCGTCTACGCGCACCGCCGGGAAGCCCGCGTGCACGGTCCCGCGCGCGCCATCATGCGCCGACTTGCGGAAGGTGACGACGCGTGGGCGATTCCCTGGCCGTGCTGCTACGAGTTCCTCAGCGTGGTGACCAACCGTCGCATCTGGAAGGACGGGGCGACGACGGTCGAGCGCGCCTGGCGCCAGCTCGACGCCTGGACCTCGTCGCCGTCGAGTCGGCTGTTGGGCGAGACCGATGACTTTCTCGACCTGCTGGGCGGGTTCATCCAGCGACCCCGGGTGCACGGGCCGGTGGTCCACGACGCGCGGGTCGCTGCGCTGTGCGTGGCCCACGGGGCCGAGGTCCTGCTCACCCGCGATCGTGATTTCTCGCTGTTCCCGGAGCTTCCGACGCGCGATCCGTTCATGTCCGGGCGGTCATGAGTCCGCCGCTGCCGGTTGGCCGCACCGCCCGAACGATCCGCTCCGGAAGTCCCGCCCGCGTCAGAACGAGACGGTCGCGGTCATCGAGATCGTGCGCGGCGCGCCGAGCCACGCGGCGTTTTCGGTGATGGCGGACAGATAGGCCTTGTCGAGCAGGTTGTTCGCCACGATGGCGAATTCCGTCGAGCGGAGCAGGTCGCCCAGGGCCTCGCCCGAGAAGCCGACGTAGGCGTCCACCAGCAAGTAGGCGTCCGCGTACCAGTCGGACCTCAGGCTGACACGCCGCGAGGACGTGTACTTGGCGCTCAGCCCCATGCCGAGGGGGCCGGTCCGATCGAGCGAGACGACCCACAGCCGATCCGGCACGCCGGTGACGTCGGTCCCCGCCACGAGGCCCTGGCTGGCGTCGACCAGCGGGTCGCCGGTGCCGATGTACGCCGAGTCGTTGAGCGTGAAGGCCGTGTAGAACGACGTCCTCTGCGGCATCTGCACCGTCGCGGAGAGCTCGACGCCGGTCGTGTCGATGCCGCCCGCG
Organism: uncultured Vicinamibacteraceae bacterium; assembly: GCA_964569405.1. GTDB lineage: Bacteria > Acidobacteriota > Vicinamibacteria > Vicinamibacterales > UBA8438 > JAAXGX01. The sequence goes on from CAZMWA010000320.1 coordinate 7,165, forward strand.
TTGAAGTAGGCGCCGCCGCCCGGGATGAGGTAGTTGGGACCGGTCGCCGTGGCAGGCCCGAGGTAGAAAATGCGATTCTCGAAGTCGATGGTGTACCAG
>CAZMWA010000321.1:0-13852 GCA_964569405.1 uncultured Vicinamibacteraceae bacterium
GCCATTTATGGCGCCGGTACCAGTCTGGCGACCCAGTGGTCCAGGGACCGGCATGACGAGCTGGACCAAGGACGGCTCAGCGCGCTCGTGGCGGCACTGCGTACCCACAGCAAGGCCACCGACGAGGCGCGAAAGTGTATCCACTACCTGATCCGCAACCGTCGCCGGATGCGCTATCCGCGTTTCCGCGCGAGAGGCCTGTGTGTCTCCTCGGGGGTCGTCGAGGCCGGATGCAAGCACACGATCGGCGCCAGGCTCAAGCGCGCCGGCATGCGCTGGACCGTCGCCGGCGCCAACGCCATCATCGCCCTGCGCTGCTGCAAACTCAGCGGCCGCTTCGAGGATTTCTGGGAGCGACGAGCCGCGAACGCTGCCTGAGAGTCATCTCACAAATCTGACGTGCACCCGCCGCAAGGTCCCGCGTCCACGCCGGGCAACGGCGTCAGCGCAGCACGTCGCTCGCTTCGGCCTCGCGGACGAACCGCTCGGCGTCTTCCTCGATCAGGAAGCGCTCGCGCACGAGATCCGCCGTCGCCCGCCTGACCGCCTCGACGTAGCCGCGGTGATCGGTGTAGCGCTCCTCGAGCGACAGCCGCGGATCGCCCGCCGCCTCGCGCTCGGCCCGCGTCCGGGCGAACGGAATGAAAGAACCCGTCAGGCCGCAGAGATTGCCCTCGCGACGGCCCTCGGCGCGCACGTTCCACCCGAGGTTCGTCCCGAGCGGCACGCGCACCTCCAGCGGCCGGATGCCGGCCGGGTTGAGGCCGTCCGCGTCGGCGCTCGGGACCAGCACGGTGTAGGCCGGGCCGATGCCGGGCGGCAGGGTCGTCAGGAACCCGCCCTCCGAGCCGAACGACGGTCCGAAGTTCAGCAGCGACACCTCGTTGAGCGCCTCGACGATGGCCGCCCCGGGGATGGTGGGGAAGTCGCGCAGGTACTCGTCGAGCGTCACGAGGGTGCCGTTCTCGACGCGGGGATAGCGGCTCGGCGGGGGCTCGACGCCGCGATCGGCCCAGGCGTCGAGCGCCATCAGCATGGCGCGATGCGTGGGTCCGTGGTAGTTGGGGTTCGTCGGGTTGGCGCACAGGTCGCTCGAGCCCGGCACCGGTGCGGTCGGGTCGCCGCCGCTGTGCTGGAAGTTCGAGAGCAGGTAGAGGCGGACGTTGTCGGGCACGAAGACCGGCCGACCGTAGCCGTCGTGCACGTTCAGCGACGCCTTCATCGTGTAGAACTCGTTCTCGGAATCGGTCTGGATGACCAGCGGATCGGTATCCGGCCGCTTGAGGATCCCGTCCCGGATGCCCGAGAGCGGATCGGTGATCACCGCGTACTGCATGGGCGGGTACGAGGTGGACACGAAGTGGTGCCGGTCGTCCTGCCGCGAGTAGGTGTTCGGGTCGGCGAACGCCACGTTCGCGAACAGGCGGTGCGACCCGGGAATGTGGACGTTGACCGCGTCGAACACCTGCCGGTGCACCTCGTCCTCGTTGAAGCCCAGATACAGGAAGTCGCGCAGGTACATGCCGGTGGACGACGATCCCGAGGCGTACGCCCGCCGGATGCCGACCTCGGACGCATCGCGCGCCAGCGGGTTGGGGTTGCCGTGATCGTCCTCCGCGCTGTAGCGCAGGAACGAGGCCAGATCGCGCGTGACCGCGTAGCCCAGCCCCATGACGATCGGGTTCTTGGCCGGATAGACCAGCTCGTAGAGCCGGTCGGCCCGGAAGCCCTCGAACAGGCAGATGTGGGTCTCGGACGCCTCGAGGCTGGACTGCCCGGTCGGGCAGCGCCCGAACGCCCAGGCATCCGCCGGCACCGGGGCGCCGGGCCCGGTCACCGCCTCGCGGACCGTCAGCGTCGAGTTGGCCGGGTCCATGTCCGCGGTCGGGTAGGACCGGAACCGCGGACTCCCCTTCAGCGGCAGGTCGAAGGTGCCCTCGAACGGGATGCCCCGATCCGAGAACTCGACCCGGATGGGCGCGACGATGGGGCTGCCGTCGGCCTCGGTCGCGACCGGCAGGTTCGGGAACAGCCGGTTGTTCCTGTCGGCGACGTCGCCCTGCCAGCCGGCGTCCACGACGGTGTAGCCCAGGCGCATCAGGAAGCCGTCGCCCGCGTGCGCGGCGCTGATCGGGTCGTTGCTCGCCGCCACGTGGTGCCACCGCAGCCCGCTCTCGAGCTTGTTGCCGCGGTTGTTGATGCCGTAGAAGATCTTGCCGTTGCCGCGCTCCACCGCGACCGGCTTGAGGATGTAGAACGTGGTGCTGAACTCCACGAGCCCGCGGTCGTTGCGCGGCGCGCGGTCGAGGTTCACGATGACGGCGTTCAGCGGATCGTCCGGATCCACCTCCATGTACACCGTGCCGTCGAGCCGCTCGTACGGACCGACCGCGCCGAACTCCATGCCGCCGGCGAAGGCGCGCCGCTGCTCCACCTCGATCCGCACGACGCGCGCCTCGGCCAGCGAGGCGCACAGGACCACGAGCAGCAGCGAGCCGGCCAGGTTGCGAAACAGCGGACATCGCATCTTGAGCTTCCTCCCCGGCCGCCCTACGGCAGGCCGAACGTGAGCACGGTGTTGGCCGCTATCACGGTGACGTACTGCGCGCCGCCGGCCTGGAACGTGGTCGGGCTCGAGCGGATCCCGGTGTCGGCCTCGTACCGGAACAACGGCTCGCCGGTCGCGGCGTCGAAGGCGTAGAAGTGGCCCGTGCCCGCGCCCTGGAAGACGAGGTCGCCGGCCGTCGCGAGGTTGCCGCTGTTGGTCATGCCGTCGATCTCGGTGTACCAGGCGCGGCGCCCGCTGGCCGGCTCGTAGGCCGCCAGCGTCGTCTTGCGCGTCACGCCGGTCTCGCCCTCCTCCGTGAACCCCGCGAAATGGCCCATGTTGCCCGGGCCGGGCTCGAGCGTGTCGCCGACCGGCCGGACCCTGATCGACCAGGCATCGTTCTTGCCGGTCGCATAGAGCAGCCCGGTCCGCGGGCTGAACGAGGGCGACCCGAAGTTGGCGCCCCCCATCAGGCCCGGGGCCACGATGAAGAACTCGTTCACCGAGTGGGGGTGGAAGATCTGCCGCGCGCGCGGTTTCAGCTCCGGATCGGTGATCAGGGGCCAGGTCGCGCAGAAGGGCTGCTGCGGAATCCCGGCCGCCGTGTACGGAATGGGCTGCGTGGGCCAGACCTCCTCGCCCGGCACGTCCGTGACGGTCGGCACGGCCGTCTCGACGATGGGGTTGAGCGGCTCGCCGGTCGCGCGGTCGAGCATGTAGACGTAACACGTCTTGCCCAGCGAGGCGATCCCCTTGACCGGCCGGCCGTCGACCTCGATGTCGAACAGGATGGGCCCGGCCACGAGGTCCCAGTCCCAGATGTCGTGATGGAGCGTCTGGAAGTACCAGGCCAGCTCGCCGGTCTCGATGTCCACCGCGAGCATCGAGTTCGTGAACAGGTTGATGCCCTTGCGCGAGGAGCCGTCGTAGTTCGGCGACGGGTTGGCGGCGTTGAAGTAGACCATCCCCAGCTCGGCGTCGACGGCCGGCTGCGTCCAGATGCCCCCGCCGTAGCGCCCCGGGCTGCTCCAGGTGTCCTTCGAGACCTCCCAGCCGGAGTCCCGCGGCCCCTGCGGAATGCTGTTGAACACCCACTTGACGGCGCCCGTCTCGCCGTCGGCCGCGACGAGCAGCCCGCCGGGCAGGAGGCTGTCGGAGAACGGCAGCCCGACGTACAGGGTCCCGTCCCGATACGCCGGCGGATTCGTCATCGAGTAGCCGATGCTGCGCGGATCGATCGTCGGCGGGTACGTATCCGGGTACTTGAACGACAACGCCTCGTTGGTGATGCTCAGCATCCCGTCCCGGCCGAACGAGTCCACCAGCACGCCGGTCCGGGCGTCGACCGCGTACATGATGGTCTGCCCGTACGCGTATATCCGCCCGTCGCCGTAGGCCGGCCCCCGGCCGCCGCCGGTGAACGCCTCCTCCGCCTCGAACGTCCACACCGACTCACCCGTGGCCGCATCGACGGCGAACAGCGTCGACCCGGAGTGGAAGTACATGACGCCGTCGATGACGAGCGGCGTCACCTCGCCGACGCGCATGGTCACGTCCGTCTGCAGCGACCACTTCAGCTCGAGCGAGCCGACGTTCGACCGGTCGATCTCGGTGAGCCGCGAGAACCGGCTGTTGTGCTCGTCCAGGTTGTGCAGGGGCCAGTCGGCGCCCGCCGCCCGCTCCTGCGCGAGCGCAGGGGCCGCGCTCCAGGCCGTTGCGGCCGCCAGGCAGAGCGCCGCCGCCAGCGATCGTCCTCGTCGACTCATCGCGTCACCTTCCTTGGCTCGAGCCGCGGCCGGCCGCGCGCTCGAGGGCGCGCTCCCCCGCCAGGATGCTCGTCAGGGCGTAGTTGCCTTCCTGGCACGCCGACTCGTAGATCTGGTTGGCCCGGTTGTCGAGCCGGTGCAGCGGCACCTCGATGGTCCAGGGGCGCCCGAACGTGTCCGGATCCTCGACCGTCACGCGATACATCAGCAGGTCCGGCCCGCTGCGCGTGAACCGTTCCGTCAGCAACAGATTCTCGCGTGAGCCGTAGTAGCTCGTCCGGTCGCTGAAGTTCGTCGCCTCGACGACGAGCGAATCGCCCTCCCAGCGGCCGGTGGAGCGGCCGAACCACTGCCGGATGTGCGCCCCGACCGGCTCGCGGCCGTCCAGGAAGACGTCGCGGTACTGCCCGCCCTGGTGCCCGGACTCGTAGTACATGGAAACCAGGCCGGGGGCCTGCACGATGCGGCTGTGGCCGCCGGAGATGCGCGCGCTGCCGTACTGCAGGGGCAGCGTGATTCCCTCGCAGCGGTCGTCCTGCTGGTCTTCGGGGTGGTGGGCCCTGTCCCGGATGCGATCCGCTTCCGCCTGCTCCGCCGCCCAGCGTGCCCGGCCCGCCGGCGTGAACGGGATCTTCCCGTCCGGCGGGTCGATGATCAGCGACGTCCGGCGGGTGTGGAGCACCTGCCGCCCCCGCCCGCTGTAGGCGTCGTTGTACGCGCCCTCCACATCGGCGACGGTGCCGGCCTCGGCGCGCTGGTCGCGCCCCGGTCCGGCGGCCCGGCCCTCCAGGGCCGCCACCTCGTCGTCGGTCAGGAACTCGCGGCCCTCGTACTGGTCGGGCCGTTCGAGCGGCGTCAGGATGTAGCCGGCGCCCCAGATGCCCTGCAGGTCCGGATCGCCCCAGGGGGTGCGCTGGGCCGCACCGCCGTCCTGCGCCGCCGCCGCAACGGCCACGCCCGCCAGCAACCCGATCGCGATCAGCATCCTCGTCTTCACAAGCTCCTCCCTGGAATCGACTCCACGGCGTGGCGAGCCTATTCAACCACAGTCGAGCGCCAGGCCGCGCACGGCGCGGGGCGCAGGGATCCCCGCCAGTGCTTGCCGGGGGCCTGGGGCGCAGCCCCATCTCTCGGACGACGGGCCGCGGCTCAGACCGCGGGCGGCACGAAGGCCAGGAAGCGGAGCGGGTTGTCGTTGGTGATGCCGCGCAGCACGTCGTCGTCCACGCCGGCCTCGCGCAGCAACGGCACGAAGCGGGTCAGCGTCTTGCCGTACCCGGGGCCGCCGCTCCCGCGCGTGTCCGGCTCGAGCGCGAAGTCCGATGCCAGCAGCACCCGGTCGGCGTGGCCGGCCTCGAGCAGGGCGAGAATCATCGGCACCTGCGCCGCGTCGGACTCGGGGGCGCCGCCCAGCCGGTCGAAGCCGACGTACGCCCCGCGGCTGCAGATCTCCGCGTGGACCGTCACCTCCGGGTAGCCGAGGTGCCCGATGACCACGCTGCCGGGGTCGACGCCGACCGACTCCAGCAGGTCGAGCTGCGCCACGGCCTCGGCCCCGTTGGCCGTGTGCGTGAAGATCGGCAGCCGCGTCCCGAGATGGGCGCGCCCGACCGCCCGCAGCACCTTGCGCTCGGCCTCCGTGCTCTCGGCCGAAAAGCCGATCTCGCCGAACGCGCCCCAGCGCTGCGGGCCGGCCTCGCGCAGGAACTCCGCGACGAGATCGTCCTCGCTCCGCTCGTACAGATCGGAGGGAAAGGTCGGCTCGTGGTAGTAGCCCCCGCTGGCGACGATCGGCATCCCCGACTGTTCCGAGAGCGCGCGGAGGAACTCCACGTCGCGGCCCATGTCGGCATGCCCGCCGTCGACGATGCAGGCGATGCCGTCCTCGGCGGCGGCCTGCATCTCCGCCACCATGTAGTCGAGGTCCTCCATGAAGTACGGCCGGGAGGTGTCGACCAGCCGCTCGAGGCCCATGTCCAGCCAGAACTGGTTGTTCATGGACATGTGCTCGTGAAACAGCGTGGCGCCGTGCGCCAGCTCGTCCGGGGACATGTCCCGCAGGATCGTGCGCACGATCGCCGCCTGCGCCGGGGGCGGCACCTGGCCGGCCGCGCCGTCGTCCGCGGGCATGGGCGCCGGCTCCTGCCGGCCGCACGCGGCAACGGCGCCCGCCGCCCCGGCCCCGAGCAGGGCCAGCGCCTCCCTCCGGCTCCAGCGGTGTCTCCTGATCAGCATGGCTCGTCCCACCGTCCCGGACTCGCGCGCCCGTGCCTGCCCCGATTCTAGCAGTCCGGGGCGAGGAGCCCTGCCCGTTGCGCCGCGGCGCGGCGTTGCCACAAAAGCGGCGTACAAGATGAGGGCGGAGCCGGTTGGCCCCGCCCTCATGTCAGGCGACCGCGCGTCGCGCGGCAGTCTAGAAGTCGAACTGGCCGCCGAACTTCAGGAGCCGTCCGCCCATGACGCCGCCGACAACCGGATAGACGCCCGGGTTGTAGTTGTTCGTCACGCTGGTGACGTTGTTGGCATTGAAGATGTTGAACAGGTCGATCCACGCGCGGAACCGCGTGCGCCCGAAGTTCAGGATCTTCGTGAAGCGGACATCGAGCTGGTTGAGCCGCGGCTCGTAGAACTCGGAGCCGGTGAAGTAGAACACCGTGCCGCCGACCGCGCTGCCCACGTCGGTGAGCGCGCCGACGCCGGTCCCCGACGGGAAGAGCTGGATCTGATCCGGCACGACGACGGCATGCCCGATCTGCTCCGCGATGGCGGCCTGCTCGGCCGCGCCGCCCGATCCGAGGCGGTAGCGCGACTCCCACGGCACGCCGCCGAGGCTCTGGAAGACGAACGAGAACTGCGTATCGTACGGCAGCGGGATGGCGCCGTTCAGCTTGAGCTGCGTCCCCGGACCCCACGGCTGGCGCACGTCGCAGTAGCCGCCCCTGGCCTGCATCGGGTTGTCGACGACGAAGCACTCGTCGAACTGGATGGCGCCGGTGCTGAAGCCGCCGCCCAGCGTGACCCCGTTGTCCATCCGGCCGTCGATGTTGATGTCGACGCCGTTGTAGACCTGGCGCATGTCTCCGAAGTCCGAGGCGAGCTTGACGACCTCGCTGGTCCCCTTCGCCTGCCCCGCGGGCGAGATGGTGTACAGGCCGTCGAGCGTCGCGCCGCTGTACGACCCCAGCCGCTCATCCACCGGCGCCGTGATGCTGAACGGGCCGGAGAAGTCCGCCGGGCCGATGTTCTCGTTGTCCGACACCAGGAAGTTGCCGTACTGCGTCCGGTACCAACCCACCTCGACCGACCAGCCACTGAACAGCTCGTGCGTGATGGAGACGGAGTTCTGCCAGTTGTAGCGGCGCTTGCCCCAGCCTTCCAGCAGGTCCGGGGAGAACGCGCGGACGATCTGCCCCGTGCCGAACTCGGGGTTCTGCACCGGCCCGCATTCGCCGTTCGCCCCGAAGTTGTCGAAGTTGCAGTCGGGCACCATGTTGCCGTTGCCGGGCGCCAGACCCCAGAAGGGGAAGGGCAGGTCGTTCCAGAACCGGCTCGTGGCCGTCTGAATCGCCTCCTGCGGGTTGAGGTTCTGCGCCATCGACGAGGCGACCGCCATGATGTACTTGCCCCAGGTCGCCTTGAGCGCCGTGCGGCCGTCGCCGAACAGGTCGTACGACGCGCCGATGCGCGGCGTGACGTCCTGGTAGTACGGCACGTTGTCGATCCGCCCGGTGTTTGCGCCCCGCACGAAGCGGGTGTTGAGGCCCTGCTGCGCCGGCACCCAAGCCTTGAGGCGGTCGTAGCGCACGCCCAGGTTCAGCGTCAGGCGGTCGATCGTCCACTGGTCCTGCGCATACAGCCCGAAGTCGTACGACGTCTGGTTCGAGACCCGCGGCGTTGCGAACTGGGACACCTGGTACGGGACCTGATCACCGAGCGGCCCCAGGGCGGCGATCGACAGGAACTCGTAGCGCAGCGGCTCGCTGTTCAGCTCCGCCAGCTCGTGGTTCTCGTAGGCCAGGCGCCCGCTCACGCCCGCCTTGAAGTTGTGCGAACCGGTGACGTACGAAACGGAGCCGCGGAACACCCGGGTCGGGAAGTTGTGCCCGGTGCCGTAGAGGCAGGGCGGCGACGTGCAGAAGCCGAACGCCTGCCAGTTGAAGAGCTGGCTCCAGTTGACGTGCGCAATGTCGGACGGCAACACCTGATCCTGCCGCCGCGGCGCGCTGTTGTTCGTCAGGATGGAGACGCCCGCCTCGAACAGCAGCCGGTTGCTGGCCGGCATCGTCCACGTCGCCTGCGACAGGTTGATCGGCCAGTAGGTGTAGTTCACCGACGCGTCCATGTCGGTGTAGCCCCACTGCGTCCAGTAGTTGCAGGCGCAGTTCGTCTGGAAGGCCTGGTGCAGCGTGATCTTGTTCCGCTCGCTGGCCTGGATGGTCAGGCGGATCGAGTTGTCCTGGTTGTAGAAGTCGGTCCAGGCCGGATCGTCCGGATCGGGCGTGTAGAACGGCGTGTGGGGCGTCAGGTTGACGTTGCCCTTGGGCTGGAAGTTCTGCGCCCCCCACCAGCGGTGCGCGGTGTAGAACCAGACCCGGTCGCGGACGAGCGGCCCGCCGACGCCGACGCCGTAGTCCCAGATCTTGCGGTTCTTCGCCAGCGGCGACGCGCCGCGCGCCTCGAGCGCCTCGTCCACGTTCGCGCTCTGCAGGTCGCCGTTGGTGCCGCTGACGTTCACGTAGTAGCTGAACTGGTTGCCGCCTTCCTTCGGAATGGCGTTCGTGGCGACGCCGCCGAACGGGTGCTCGGCGTTCATGTCGCTGGTCGAGATGACCATCTCCTGGATGGCGGCCTGGTTCAGGAAGAACTCCTTCGACCCGCCGCCGCCGTTGTTGATGTTGTTGTTGATGCTCATCCCGTCCCACATCACCTCGCCGTCGTAGGTCGAGCTGCCGTGGATGGTGACGTAGCCCCAGATGTCGCCGGTGGAGCCGCCGACATCGTGGCCGCCGCCGGCGATGCTGGCCGACATGCCGGGCGTGAGCGCCGCGAGCCCGAAGTAGGTCTTCGAGGTGGGCAGGATGTCGATGGTCTCGCGCGACAGGTTCTCCTGGCTCACGACGTTCTGCACGTCGATGAGCGGGCTGGCGCCCGAGACGGTGATGGTCTCCTCGATGGAGCCGACCGTCATCTGCCCGTCGACGTTCGCGGTGAAGTCGGACGTCAGCTCGATCCCCTCGCGGACGAACGTGCTGAAGCCGGGCAACGTGAAGGTGACGGAGTACGTGCCGGGCCGCAGCGCCTCGATCGTGTACAGGCCGGCGCCGTCCGTGACGGTTGCCCGGACGCCCTCGATGAGCGCCGGGCTGGTCGCCTCGACCGTCACGCCCGGCAGCACGCCGCCCGTCTCGTCGGTGACGGCGCCGGCGATGGCGCCCGTCTGGGCCAGCGCTGCAGCGGGAATCAGTAGCGCGCATGCGAGTGCCGCAAGGCTCGTACGCGCGAAGCCGAAGTTGTCCATTCTGCTCCTCCAAGTCCTCCGGAATCAGGCTGGCTTCTCGAAGTCGAAGACCGCCGGACGTGAGCAGCCGGGCGCGCGTCGCCCGCACGGCTGCGACCAGCCGATGAGTTTAGTTGCAAGTAACGTACCGCTGCAAGGGCTCCGCCATGTCGCGGCTGTCGCGATTCTGCGCCGACGGTGCATCCAATCGCTTGAAGAACGTTCGAGGTTTTGGATCGGCATATAATCTGTCCCCATCACCATGCCATCGACATCGAGAAGCGTTGCTGCCCGGGCCGTCGCCGTCTGCCTGCTGTCGCTGCTCCCGGGCGCCCTCGCCGCCGCCGCCCAGAGCGAGCCGTTCGAACCGGTGACGGACGAGATGCTGCTGAATCCCGATCCGGCCGACTGGCTGCACTGGCGGCGCACGCTCGACGGCTGGGGCTACAGCCCGCTCGACCAGATCGACCGCGACAACGTGCACCGGCTGCAGCTCGTCTGGTCGATCCCGCTGCGGCCCGGCCTGAGCCAGCCGGGCCCGCTGGTCCACGACGGCAGGATGTACATCCCGAATCCGCTCGGCTACGTGCAGGCGGTCGACGCCGCAACCGGCGACCGCCTCTGGGAATACCGGAAGACGTTCGAGGGCACGCCGGACGACACGTTCCGCAGCCGCACCCGGTCGCTGGCCATCTACGGCGACAAGATCTACGTCACGACGAACGATGCGCACATCCTGGCGCTCGACGCCCGGACCGGCGAGGTCGCGTGGGATCACACCGTGGCCGACTGGCGCCGCGGCTACCGGTATACCAGCGGGCCCATCGTGGTGCGCGGACAGATCGTCGCCGGCATCACCGGCTGCGAGCGATACAAGGAAGGCGGCTGCTTCATCTCGGCCCACGACCCGGAGACCGGCGCCGAGCTGTGGCGCACGGCGACCATCGCCGGCCCCGGCGAGCCGGGCGGCGATTCCTGGGGCGACCTGCCGGCCATGTTCCGGGCGGGCGGCGATGCGTGGATTCCCGGCAGCTACGACCCGGCGCTGGACCGGCTCTACTGGGGGACGGCGCAGGCCAAGCCCTGGGCGCGGCTGTCGCGCGGCACCGACGGCGACGCGCTCTACACGAACAGCGCGCTGGCGCTCGACCCGCGGACCGGCGAGCTGGACTGGTACTACCAGTTCGTTCCCGGCGAGTCCCACGACCTCGACGAGTCGTTCGAGGCCGTGCTCATCGATCGCGACGGACGCCGCTCGCTGTTCAAGATGGGCAAGCTGGGCATCCTGTGGGAGATCGACCGCGCCACGGGCGAGTTCGTGGCGGCGCACGACCTCGGCTACCAGACCCTGGTCGACGTCGACGCGGACTCCGGCCGCGTGACCTACCGGCCGGGGATGATTCCGGAGGCCGGCGTCGAGCTCGAGTTCTGTCCGGGCCTGTTCGGCATCCGGAACTGGCCGGCCAGCGCCTACCACCCGGAGACGGGCGCGCTGTACATCCCCATCCATCCGCACTGCACCCGGGCCGTCTTCAGCGCGGTCGAGAAGCGGGAGGGGCCGGTCGGGGACTACTACTTCTACGGCGACTACGACGCCGCCGGCTGGCGGCCCACCGGCGGCAGCGCGCACCCGCTCAGCCCCGACCACGGAGCGCACTTCGTCGCCATCGACGTCGCGACCGGCGAGGTGCTGTGGCGGCACTCGTCGGCGACGCGCGCCCTGGCCGCCGCGTTGACCACCGGCGGGGGCCTGGCGGTCAGCGGCGACGGCGACGGCTACCTGCTGCTGCACGACGCGGCGACGGGCGAGGTGCTGTTCCGCACCCGCCTGCCGGCGCCGATGCAGGGCTTCCCGATCACCTACGCGGTCGGCGGCAGGCAGTACCTGGCCGTGCCGGTCGGGGGCGGCCGGGTGGCCGGGTCGGCCAACACCCTCTTCGTCTTCGGCGTGCCCGAACGATAGGCGTCCGCGCCACAGACTGATTGAAGTCCGGCTTGCCGGATCTGTGCGTTCGGCGCGCGATGTGCTACCGTTACGCACGGTTGCGACGCCCGTGCGTCCCGGCGCTCGTGCCGATCTTCCGAAGCGGCGTGCGACGCAGGAACTGTGCGCTGACGAGCATCTCGCCGGTGCTCGCGTCCTTGAGGGAACGAGGTAATTGGAGATGTCGAAACCGTATCGGAACATAGTGGTCGGGGCGGCCATCGCGATTGGTCTGCTCGCTCTGTTGGTGTACACCCAGGCGCCGCCGCCGCGGGAGCCGAGCCCGCCGATGGCGCAGGCGGCTCCGGCCGCGCCGCCGCCGGCCGCCCCGGCCGAGCCCGAGAGTGCCCCGGCCGAGCCCGAGGAGGCCGCCGAGGAAGAGCCGGCCATGGACCCGGTACCGCGGCTCGAGGGCACGCCGCATCCCGCGATTCACGGGGTGTGGCAGGCGTTCAACGAGGTGGAGTACAACCTCGAGGGGCAGGCGGCCCAGCCGGCGCTGGTGCTGCACGAAGGGGTGCCCAACGGCGGGCCGGTACCGCACGCCCCGGTGCTGGCGCTGGGCGCGCTGGGCGGGGTGCCGCCCAGCCTCGGCGCGGTGGTCGGCGGCACGATTCCGTATCGGGCGGAAGCCCTCGTGCAACGCGACGACAACCGCGCCAACGCGCTGACCCGCGACCCGGCGGTCAAGTGCCTCATGCCGGGCGTGCCGCGCGCGACGTACCTCGGCTACCCGTTCCAGATCACGCAGGGCACCGACAAGATCATGATCGCCTACGGCTTCTCGAACGCCGGGCGGACGATTCATCTCGACGAGGTCAACTCGCCGGGCCTCGAATCCTGGATGGGCCATTCGGTCGGGCGCTGGGAAGGCGACACGCTGGTGGTCGAGGTCACCGAGCTCAACGACCAGACCTGGCTCGACCGGTCGGGCAACTTCCACAGCGGATCGATGACGGTCACCGAGCGCTATACCCCGCTCTCGCCATACCACATGCAGTACGAGGCGACCATCACCGACCCGGAGGTGTTCACCGAGCCGTGGACGATCTCCCTGCCGCTCTACAAGCGGATGGAGCCCAACGCCCAGGTGCTCGAGTACCGCTGCGTGGAGATGGTCGAGGAGCTGATCTACGGGCACCTGCGCAGGGAGCAGCTCGTCCAGCACTGGGAAGGCGACTACGGCCGGCGCGGCGGGACGGTGATCGTGCACATCACCCGCCGGCCCACCCAGGAGCCGGACATTTAACCCTCAGGGAAAGGACAAACCGATGCGCACACACCAACTGATACGGGTGGCGGTCGCGGTCGCCATCGCGCTGCCGCTGGGCGCGGGCCCGGTCGCGGCCCATCATGCGTTCTCGGCCGAGTTCGACGCCAACCGGCCGATCCACTTCCAGGGCACCGTCGCCCGGGTCGAGTGGATCAATCCCCACGCCTGGATCCACATGGACGTCCAGATGGAGGACGGCACGACCGAGCGCTGGATGATCGAGGGCGGCAATCCCCACAACCTCTTCCGCCGCGGCTTCAACAGGGACGTCATCACCGTCGGCATGGAGATCGTCGTGGACGGCTACGGCTCGAAGGACGGCACGCGCCGCGCCAACGGCCGCGACCTGACGCTGCCCGACGGCCGTACGCTCTTCATGGGCTCGTCCGGCACCGGCGCGCCGCGCGACGGCCGCGACCCCACGGAGCGGTAGCCCACCGCCGACGCGAATGCTTCGGGGCCCCGGCGGCGCGCCGCGCCGCCGGGGCCGTTTTCTTGTACGGGGTCGCTACGGGAGCGCCAGCGCGATGAGCTCGGGGACCGGGCTGCCGCCGACCGTCAGCGCGATGTACTGCCGGCCGTCGAGCAGGTAGGTCATCGGCGTGCCGATGGCGCCGCGCGGCAGGTCGACCGAGGCGATCTCCTCGCCGGTGACCTTGTCGCGGGCCACCAGGCGCGGGCCGTCGTTCGTCCCGCCGGCCGACAGCGCGCTGACGGGCCGGGCCTCCGCCGCCCCCGGCCCGCTCCCGCCGAAGCCCCCGCCCACCAGCCCGCCGCCCGCCGG
>CAZMWA010000322.1:0-6439 GCA_964569405.1 uncultured Vicinamibacteraceae bacterium
CACCTGCTCCGTCCCGGCCATCTGGCACAGCTCAGGCGGATTCTCGACGATCCGGAGGCGTCCGCCAACGACCGCTTCGTGGCCCTCGAGCTGCTGCGCAACGCCAACATCGCCGCGGGGCGCGTGCTGCCCGGGTGCCAGGACACCGGCACCGCCATCGTGATGGCCCACAAGGGCGAGCGCGTGCTCACCGGGGGCGACGACGCCGAGGCGCTGTCGCGCGGCGTCTTCGACGCGTACGAGCAGCGCAACCTGCGCTACTCGCAGCTCGCCCCGGTGGACATGTACACGGAGAAGAACACCGGCTCCAACCTGCCCGCCCAGGTCGAGATCCACTCGGAGCCGGGCGACGAGTACGAGCTGCTGTTCATCGCCAAGGGCGGCGGCTCGGCCAACAAGACGTTCCTGTACCAGGAGACCAAGGCGCTGCTCAACCCGGCGTCGCTGCTCGCCTTCGTGGAGGCGAAGCTCAAGACCATCGGCACGTCGGCGTGCCCGCCCTATCATCTGGCCCTCGTGGTCGGCGGCACCTCGGCCGAGTTCACCATGAAGACGGTCAAGCTGGCCAGCGCGCGCTACCTGGACCGGCTGCCCACCAGCGGCAACGCGCTCGGCCGCGCGTTCCGCGACCTCGACATGGAGCGGCAGGTGCTGGAGATCGCCCAGAAGATCGGCGTGGGCGCCCAGTTCGGCGGCAAGTATTTCGCCCACGACGCGCGGGTCGTGCGGCTGCCGCGGCACGGTGCGTCGTGCCCGGTGGGTCTGGGCGTCTCCTGCTCGGCCGACCGCCAGGCGCTGGCGAAGATCACGCGCGAGGGCGTGTTCCTCGAGCAGCTCGAGGAGAACCCGGCGCAGTACCTCCCCGACGTCATCGACGGCGAGTCCGGGGGCGAGGTGGTCCGCGTCGGTCTCGACCGGCCGATGAGCGAGATTCGCGCGGAGCTGAGCCGCTATCCGGTCGCCACGCGCCTCTCGCTGACCGGTCCCATGGTGGTCGCGCGCGACATCGCGCACGCCAAGCTGAAGGAGCGCATCGACAGCGGCGAGGGCCTCCCGCAGTACATCAAGGACCACATGGTCTACTACGCGGGACCGGCCAAGCGGCCGGAGGGCCGGGCGTCGGGGTCGTTCGGCCCCACCACGGCCGGCCGCATGGACGCCTACGTCGACCTGTTCCAGTCGCACGGCGGCAGCATGGTGATGCTGGCCAAGGGGAACCGCTCAGCGCAGGTCACCGAGGCGTGCAAGCGCCACGGCGGCTTCTACCTCGGCTCCATCGGCGGCCCGGCGGCGCGCCTGGCGGACCACAGCATCCGGAAGGTCGAGCAGCTCGAGTATCCCGAGCTGGGCATGGAGGCCGTCTGGAAGATCGAGGTGGAGGACTTCCCCGCGTTCATCGTCGTCGACGACAAGGGGAACGACTTCTACGCCGAGCTGATGGCGGCCAAACCCGCGACGCTGCTCCGGTCGTGAGCGGCACCCGACCGGCGGCGTCCGCGGCGCCCGCATCTCCCCCGTTGCCCGGCGGTCCCGCGCCGCTCACCCGGCGCCAGATCCTGCTGGTCTTCGCGGGCCTGATGGCGGGGCTGCTGCTGGCCGCCCTCGACCAGACGATCGTCGCGACGGCCCTCCCGCGCATCGTCGGCGAGCTGGGCGGGCTCGACTACTACTCCTGGGTCGTCACCGCCTACCTCCTCAGCTCCACCGTCTGCACGCCGCTCTACGGCAAGATCAGCGACCTGTACGGCCGCCGCATCATGGTGCAGAGCGCCATCCTCATCTTTCTCGCGGGGTCGCTGCTGGCCGGCGTCGCCCAGGGGATGCTGCAGCTCATCCTCTTTCGCGGCATCCAGGGCGTCGGCGCCGGCGGACTGATGGCCCTCACGTTCGCCGTGGTGGGCGACGTGGTCTCGCCCCGCGAGCGCGGGCGCTACATCGGGCTGCTGGCCGGCACCTGGGCGTTCGCGAGCGTCATCGGACCGTTCATCGGCGGCTTCATCGTCGACAACATGTCGTGGCGCTGGGTCTTCCTCATCAACTTGCCGATCGGCGCCGCGGCCTTCGCCATCACCTCGAGCGTGCTGCGCCTGCCGGTCGTCCGCCGCTCGCACCGGATAGACGTGGAGGGAGCCTTCCTGCTCATCGCGGGCGTGAGCTGCCTGCTGCTGTCGCTGGTGTGGGGCGGCACGGAGTATCCCTGGGGGTCGCCCGTCATCGTCGGCCTGGGCGCCGGGGGGCTCGTGCTGCTGGTCGCCTTCGTGCTCTGGGAATCGCGCGTGGCCGAGCCGATCCTCCCCTTGCGGCTGTTCGAGGACCCCATCTTCTCGGTCAGCTCGGCGCTCGGGTTCCTGACCGGCTGCGGGCTGTTCGGCAGCGTGATCTTCCTGCCGCTGTTCCTGCAGGTGGTGACGGGCGTCTCGGCGACGAACTCGGGGTTGCTGCTGCTGCCGCTGACGGCCGGCGTGGTGGCCGGATCGATCGGGTCCGGCCGCATCATCAGCCGGACGGGGCGCTACCGGGGCTGGCCGATCGGGGGCCTGGCGTCCGCCTCCGTCGGCATGGCGCTGCTGACGCTGATGCGCGCCGAGACGCCGCTCACCGTGATCTCGCTCTACATGATCATCCTCGGGCTGGGCGTCGGGGCGACGATGCAGGTGACGATCCTCGTGGTCCAGAACACCGTGGACCACCGCCACCTCGGCGTGGCCACGGGCGCCGTGCAGTTCTTCCGGCAGATGGGCGGCGCGTTCGGGGTCGCCGCCTTCGGCGCGGTCATGAACCACCGTCTCGCGGCCGATCTGCCGGCGCGGGTCCCGGCCCGGGCCCTGGCCGACGTCGGCGGCGAGATCGGCGCCCTGCTCAACAGTCCGGACGCCATCCGCGCGCTGCCGCCGGTCGTGGCCGCGGGCGTCACGGCGTCGGTCGAGAGCGCGATCCAGGCGGTGTTCGTGTGGTGCGTCCCGCCCATGGTCCTGGGCTTCGGGCTGGCCTGGTTCCTCAAGGAGATTCCGCTGCGCGAGACCGTCGGCGCGACCAGCCTCGTGGAGGGCGCCGGCGAGGCCCTCGAGGCGGCGGGCGAACCCGCGCCGGCCAGCGGCGGCGGGCGCCGCTGATGCGCATCGGCCTCGACGACGTCGGCCGCGGCGAGCCCGTCGTCCTGCTCCACAGCTCGTGCTCCTCGCGCCGGCAGTGGCGGCGGCTGGTGGCCGATCTGGCGGGCCGCTACCGGACTCTCGCACTCGACCTGCACGGCTACGGCGAGACGAGCTGGCCGGCCGACCCCGAGACGTTCAGCATCGACGACGAAGTGGCGCTCGTCGAGCACGTGCTCGAGCGGGCGGCGGGACCCGCGCACCTGGTGGGGCACTCCTACGGCGGCGTGGTGGCGCTGGCCACGGCTCTGCGGCACCCTGAGCGGGTCCGGAGCCTCGCACTTCACGAGCCGGTCGTCTTCCAGTTGGCGCTGGCCGGACCGCTCGCCGCGGTGGGCGCCGAGATCACCCGCATGGTCGAGCTGCTCGCCGAGCGCGTGGAGGCGGGTGCGCCCGCCGCCGCGGCGGAGCACTTCATCGACTACTGGCGCGGGGCGGGCACGTGGGCGGCGCTGCCGGAGAGGGGGCGCCAGGCGGCGGCCCGCGTCATCCCGAAGCTGCCGGTCGAGCTGCGGGCGATGCTGCGGAGCCCGTACACCCTGCGCGACTACGGCACCATCCGCAGCCCGGTCTGTCTGCTGGCCGGTACCGTCGGCCGCGCCGCCGCACGGCGGGTGGCCGAGCTGCTGGCCACCGTGCTCCCCGAGGGCTCCCTGCAACTGGTCGACGGCGCCGGCCACATGGCGCCGGTCACCCACCCGCAACTCGTCAACCCGCGCATCGCGGCGCACCTGGCCGCGCACCCGATCCCCTCGTCGTGACGGCGCCGCCCGCGGATCAGGCGATGCCGGCGCCGCGCGTGCCGACGTACACGGAGTAGAGCGACTGGCTGGCGGTCATGAAGAGGCGGTTGCGGCGCGTGCCGCCGAAGCAGACGTTGGCGCACCGTTCCGGCAGCCGGATGACGCCGATGGCGTCGCCGTTCGGGGCGATGACCTGCACGCCGGGGGCCGCGCCGGTCCAGACGTTGCCGTCCACGTCGCAGCGCACCCCGTCGGCGACCGCGCGCGCATCCGGGTCGCCGGGCACCGATAGCTGCACGTGGCGCCGCCCGTTGCGCAGCCGCTCGCCGTCGACGTCCCACACCTTGATTTCGCGGCCGGCGCCCGTGTCCGCCACGTACAGCCGGTCGTGGTCCGGCGAGAAGCAGAGCCCGTTGGGACCGCCAATCTCGTCGGTCACCTTGGCGACCTGCCCGTCCCGGGGGTCGACGCGGTAGACGGCGACCGGCAGCTCCGACTCGGCGCGGTGTCCCTCGTAGTTGCCGCGGATGCCGTAGGGCGGGTCGGTGAACCAGATGCTGCGGTCGGGATGCACCACGACGTCGTTCGGCGAGTTCAGCCGCCTGCCGTCGTAGCGGTCGGCAATCACCGTCACGGCGCCGGAGTGCTCGTAGCGCGCGACGCGCCGCCCGCCGTGCTCGCACGAGAGCTGCCGTCCCTCGTGATCGAACGTGTTGCCGTTGCTGTGACCCGAGGGGCTGCGGAAGACGCTCACGTGGCCGTCCTCCTCGAGCCAGCGCATCTGCCGATTGTTCGGGATGTCGCTCCAGACCAGATAGCGGCCGCTGCCGTTCCAGGCCGGCCCCTCCGCCCAGAGCGTGCCGGTGTAGTGGCGCCGGATGGGCGTGTTGAACAGGATGTACGGCCGGAAGCGGTCGTCGAGCGCGATGACGTCGGGGTCCGGGTACGGCAGCGGCGACCGGCCCGACCAGTCGCGCGGCGCGTACGGCGGGATGCTCGTCTGCGCGCGCGCCGCCAGCGCCGTTGCGGCCGGCACCAGCGCGGTTCCGAGGAACACGCGGCGGTTCACGGCCGCGGAGGGCATGCCCATGGGCTACTCCAGCAAGGCCAGCTCACCCGCGTCGACGCGGGTCGCCGGGCCGTGGAAGATGGCGTTGAAGAGGAGCTTGAACGTGGCGCGCGTCTGCGTGCGGAAGGCGATCTGGCTGCCCAGGGTCACCACCCGGCCCTCGCCGACGGCGAACGACACGACGTTGGCCTGGTCGCGCAGGAGCTCGCCGCCGAGCAGCCATCCGCTGGCCGTCATGTCGGCCTCGTCCGGGTAGCGGGAGACCACCTCGGCGGTGACATCGAAGCTGGGCGTCAGCCGGTAGGCCTGGTCCAGCCGGAAGAAGACCGGCCAGTCGGCCGGCATGCCGTAGCCGACGGGATGGCGCGGGTTGTGCTCCTGCTTGAGCAGCGACCCGGGGCAGTAGAAGATGGACGTCGGGTCGACCACGTCGCGCAGCGTGGTGGCCAGCTCCTCCGGGCTGCGGAACGCGTTCCGCAGCCGCCGCCGCACCTCGTCGGCCGGAACCCGGCGGGTCCGTCCGCCCGTCAGGCGCCGCTGGCCGGCCCCGGGCAGCACCGGCTCGATGGGCAGGTCGAGGAGCTGGCGCGCCGTGCCGACCGCGCTGCCCAGCGCCACGAGCGTGCCGCCGTCGAGCACCCACTGGCGCAACTGCCGCCAGCCGCGCTCGCCGATCCCGAACGCCCACTGCCACGAGCGATCGTGGCGCCGGGGGTTGAGCCCGTTGACGATCCTGCCCCGCGTCGTCCCGGACGGCAGCACGATGACGTCGTAGCGATCGGCCAGGTCCTCCTCGAAATCCAGCGCGGAAACCACCCGGTGGTCGAGCTTGTACTGCTCGAACAGCCACATCATCCAGCCGCCCGGCATGTTGTTGGCCACGCGCCACAGGCCCACGCGGGTCGGGTCCTTGAGGCGGTAGCCGTCGACCGCCGGGGCACGATCCGTCCCCGACACGACGAGGCCGGTCTCGGCGGCCACGCGCGCCAGGACCCGCTCGGCGTCCGGCGTCGGCGGCACGATCCACACCCCCGGCTCGAGACGGCCGCCGCCGGAAGGCTCGAACGCCTCCGCCGCGCGAAAGACGGGCACGCCCGCCGACTGCAGCTCGGCGGCGGCCAGGAAGCCCGCGTTCGAAGCCGGCGAGATGGCGTATGCCCAGTCGGGCCGCGGCGGCAGCGGCGTCTGCGGCGGGACGATCTCGTCGAGCAGCTCCAGGTCGGCCTCGAGCGGCTCGTCGATGCGCCGGACGTCGACCCCCATCAGCAGGCCGAGCGTGTGGGCGGTGACGTCGTAGGGCGGAATCGGCGGTCCTCCGGGGTAGTAGCGGAGGTCGGGGTACTCCTGCACCTCGAGCATCGTCTTGGCGAAGGAGCCGTAGGGCTGCGCGAGACGAATCACCCAGGATCCGGCGGGGTAGGCGCGGCCGGCGGCCCGGAACGGGGTCCTGGCCTGATGAATCTCGACCTCGCCGA
>CAZMWA010000323.1:0-12679 GCA_964569405.1 uncultured Vicinamibacteraceae bacterium
CGTGGCGACCGGCGGCGGCGACACGGCCGAGCTGGTGGCGCTCAGCCTGCCCTGAAGGCGGGCCGCCGACGGCACATCGGCGGCAGCAGGGGGGAATCCGACCTCCCCCCCGCCGCCTCACGTCGCTGATCGCGCGCGCTACTGCCCCCCGGTCGTTGCGGCCGCCGCGGTCAGCGCCGCGGCGGCCGCCGCCTTCAGCTTCTCGCCGTCCGCGGGCAGCAGGTAGCGCTGGGCCACCAGCGCGTCGACGGCGGCGCTGTAGCGCGCCGAGTACTCGGCCTGACCGCCCGGGTAGCGCTCCTCGAGCGAGAGGCGTGAGTCGCCCTTCGCGAGCCGCTCGGCCTGCGTCTTCGGGAACGGAATCGTCGAGCCGTTCACGCCGCACAGGTCGCCCTCGGCGAAGCCGGGACCCCGGACGGCCTTGCCCATGGTGGCGAGCGGCGCCGCCACCTCCGGCGTCATGACGCCGGCCACGACGTTGCCGTCGCTGTCGAGGCCGGGCACGAACAGCGGGTACTTCTTGGCGCTCTCGCGCGGCGGCCAGACGGAGAAGTCGCGCACGCCCAGCTCGCTGATGGCGGCGTTGTACGGGCGGTCGGGAATCGTCGGATACTGCCGGCCCTGCTCGGCGACGGTGACGGCCGTGCCGTCGGCCACCGACGGCGCGGCGGTCGCGGGCGGGGCCGCGCCGTCGCGCACCCAGCGGACCGTCGCGTCGAAGGCCGCCCGGTAGTACGGCCAGGGCGATATCGGGTTGCCCGGATCGCGGCAGCCGGCGTCGCCCTGCAGGTGCGCGAGCGCCAGCATCCAGTAGCGCACGTTGGGCGGCAGCGCGACGGGCTCGCCGGTCGTGCGCGTCAGGATGAGCGACGCGTGGGCGCCGTAGTACTCGGAGTCGGCGTCGACCTGGATGACGTCCGGGCAGGTGCCGGAGGCCGCGCAGGCGGCCAGCAGGCCGTCGGTCCGGCCGGTCAGCGGATCGGTCGTCACGCCCCAGGTGAACGGAAACTCGTCCATCGGGTAGTTGTGGTCCTCGTGCTGGCGCGTGTAGCGGCCGGTCTGGGCGAAGCGCGCGTTGACGAACGTCCGCCGCGCGCCGCCGACGTAGGGGGTCGCCCCGTCCCAGACGCGCCGGCCGGCGGCGTCCGCGTTGAAGCCCTGGTAGATGAAGTCGCGGATCATCCGCCCGCTCTGCGACGAGCCCACGGCCACCACGTGGTCGAGCACCGGCGCGCCGTCCACGAAGAGCGGGTTCGGCGTGCCCTCGTCGTCCGCCGGGCTGTGCCGCACGAACGAGACGAAGTCGCGGACGGCAGCGAACCCGAGGCCCATCACGATCGGGTCGCGCGCCTCGTAGACGAACTCGTAGATGGTGCCGGCGTCGGTTCCGTCCGGCGGCGTGAACGCCACGGTCGTCTCGTCCACGTAGCGCCACTGGTCGGCCGGCACCGTGCGGCGCGGATCGTTCTGGAGCTGGCGGTGCGTCAGCGTGGCCTGCGACTCGTCGAGCGTCGCCGCCGGGTACGTCAGCCGCCCGAACGTGGCGCTGTTCGGGTCCTGCCACTCCTCCATCGAGCGGCCGGTGATGGTCCGCCCGCCGTCCGTCGCGGGCGGCAGGTCGGCCAGCACGGGCCGCGGGCTGCCCGCGGCCGGCGCGCCGTGCAGCCAGCCGCTCGACGCGTAGGTGTAGCCCTGGTCCATGAGGAAGCCGTTGCCGGCGTGCTCGGCCGCGTAGCCGCGGCCGGCCTCGTGGAAGTAGCCGAAGACGATGTTGCGCCCGCGGTTGTTGACCTCGTAGACCAGCGTGCCGTTGCCCTTCGTGATGTCCACCGGCTTGAGGATGTCGAACTCGAAGGTGTACTCGACCAGCCCGTCGGCGTTGCGCGGCGCCTTGTCGAGGTCGACGATGCCGGCGTCGAGCGCGGCGGCCGGGTCCGCCACGGCCGTGGCGGTGCCGAGCAGGATCTCGTACTCGCCGACGTCGCCGAACGACCGGCCGCCGAACGCCGGCTCGCGGCTGGTGACGTCCAGGCTCACGATGCGCGATTGCGCCTGCGGCTCGCCCGCACCCTGCTCGCCGGCCGCCTCCCCGGCGCCCGGATACGCGAGCAGCCCGATTCCCATCACCACCGTGCCCATCCACCCTCGGAAACGCATTTCTCACCCCCGGTTCTGCAGAGACTCCTACCGGCAGACCCAGCCGCCGATGCCCTGCCGCACCTCGTGGCACGGGGCGGCGGCCTGCGGCGCCTCGTGCGAGTAGTACACCTCGAAGTCGTTGCCCGCCTGATCGTTGTAGTCGTAGACGAAGATGGGATCGCGCGGCTGCCCGTCGCCCGGCCGCATGTCGTAGTTCGCCGAGATCGACTCGCGCGGCCACGCGGCCGCCGGCTCCACGCCGAGCGGCTCGAACACGGAGCCGCGCACCTCGGCCCGCTTGAGCGGCGCGCCGCCCGGCGCGCCCGTCGCGTACGACGTCGCGATGCTCACGTCCACGTGGTTGCGGAAGTAGCCGTTCTCGACCACCAGCGCGCCCGGGCCGCGGCCGGGCTCGGGCGTCTGGTTGTAGAAGAACGGGCTGTGCACGCCCACGCGCATGCCCTGGACGTCGGCGTTCGCGACGGTCACCTGCCGCGAGAGGTAGTTCGCGATCGAGACGCCGACGGGCGCCTCGGGGGTCTCCCCGAGCGCCGCCACGTCGCCGCGCACGGTCAGGCCGTCGAGGACCAGTTGCTCGGGCGGGATGCCCGCCACCCCGTGCCGCGACGGATGCCACACCGTCAGGTCCGAGACGGTGCCGTTCCAGATGGTCTCGAGCCCGGTCTCCAGCGCGCCGTACGCCTCGTTGCCCGCGAACTCGAGCACCGCGGCGTTGGTCATGTCGGTCGGCACTCCCTCGCCGGGCTGGCTCGTGTCGGCGCCCTGGAAGGCGGGCACCCGCACGCTGCCCAGCTCCGCCGGCAGGCCGAACCCGTAGGTGCGGGCGTCGGCGGCGACGTTGTTGCGGATGTAGTTGTTGGGCCCCCGGAACCAGAAGCCGGCGCCCTCGATGCCGATGCCCGGCAGCGAGCCGCCGTAGCCGGCGCCCAGCGCGGTCGCGCCGCGGCCGGCCGAGCGCACCGAGAAGTTGTGGTCGAAGACGTTGAAGCTCTCGCTGCCGTCCTCGGTGGCGATGCCCGCGCCCCGGGTGTCGTGGACCACGTTGTCGCGGATGAGGCCGTGGTGGCTGCGATGGATCGTGATGCCCCACTTCGGCGCCCCGTCGACGGCGTTGCCGATGAGCGTGAACTGGTAGCCGTTCGCCGGCGGCGTGCGCGGGCCGAACGCGTGGTGGAAGTGGATGGCGTAGCGGCCGAGCTGGTTGGTGCCGATGCGCCGCGCGCGGCCGCGGGTGTCGAGCCGCGTGCTGTCGACGCCCCCGTTGCGGGTGCGCCCGAGCCCGACGAACGCCGCGTAGCGCAGGTCCACTTCCGCGCGCGAGAGGAACATGGTGTGCCCGCGCGTCCCGCGCGGATTCTCGGAGCGCACGATCACGTTGCGGCTCAGGTTCCCCGCGTGGGGCAGGAAGGCGAGCTCGCCGGCGGCGTCGCGCGCGCCCGCGTGGTCGTGCCGCAGCGGCGCCGCCAGCGTGACCCGCGTGCCGTCCACCGCGGCGATGCGCACCGTCTCGGTCTGCGACCGGGGACGGCGGCCGGAGCCGCCGGCGCGCAGTTGCCGGGTGTCGGGAACGACGATGCGATCGCCGGCCTCCCATCCCGAGACCGGCTCCGCCAGCTCGATGGTCGTGTCGCCGGCGCGCGGCGCGCGGCCGAGGCGGACGAACGTCGGCGTCCGCGCCGCGCCGTGCATGGTCACCGCGCCCAGGGCGACCAGCCCGTTGCCGACCTGATCCGGATCGACCGCCGGGTCGATCGGCCGGTCGGCGATGATCAGCTCGGCGGACGCCCCGGCGGCGACCGGGGCAGCGGGGCTGCCGATCTCCAGCCGGCCGCCCTCGAGCACGATGACGCTGCCCACCTTCAGGCGCGTGTTCCCGTTGCGGGCGAAGGCCAGGCGGCCCTGCACCTCGACGCACGCCACCGCCGCGTCGCTGACGATGTCGTAGGTCACGTCGTGGCCGGCCGCGACGGCCACCCGCTCGTCCGCGCCGGGCACGGCGCCGGTCGACCAGGTCCGCGGGTCGGACCACGCGCCGCCGGCCACGCTCGCGACCGTCGGCTCGCGGCACAGCAGGGGCACGCCGAGCGGCATGCCGCTGACGCCGGGCGTCCGCGGCGGCGCCTGCGCCGCGGCGGCGGCGGGGCTGCCGGCGCCGGCGAGCGCCAGCAGCAGGAGCAGCGCCAGTCGCCGGCGGACGGCGCTCAGCGGGTCCGCCTCCGCGGCATGCCGGGCGTCCACTCCGCGAACGCGGGGTGATCCGGCGTATACGCAAAGGTCCCGCGCGCCGGCATCCGGACGCGGGGCAGGCTGTCGGCGTCGAGCACGTCGTCTTCCTCGATGATGCCGTTGCGGTGAAGCAGGAACGCCGTCAGGCCGTAGACCTCGTCGGCCGTCAGGAAGCCCTGCTGGTTGAGCGGCATGCCCTGGTTGATCCAGCTCCAGATCTGGGGCGCGAACATGAAGTTCGCGACGCCCCGCCCCTGCCAGTTGCCGCCCTCGTAGGCGGCGTCGTAGTGCGTGTTGCCCGCGCCGCGCGGCCCGACCAGGTGGGGGCCGGGCCCCTCGACGCCGGTCGGGCCGTGGCAGGCGCTACAGCCGCGGGCGACGTACAGCAGCGCACCCTCGGCCGCCGTCCCGCTGCCCGGGGGCAGTCCCCGCCCGTCCGGCCCGATGGCGGCGCCCGGCGGTTGCAGCTCCTCGGCGGTGGGCGGCCGGCCGAGCTCGTAGGTCGGGCCCTGCGCCGCCACGGCGGCGCCGCCGGCCAGGAGCAGGGCCGCCAGCCACCCGGCCGCCGCGACGCGGCGATTGGCCCGCCAATCGCCGCCTGCGGCTCCGCCTGGCGCCCAACCCAATCCTTCAGGAGTCCGCGCCGTTCCACGGCGCGGACTCCTACAGCGCGTTGAGCACCTGCCCGACATCGGTGATCCTCCAGGGCTGGATCTGGTTGCCGTGGGGCGCCGCGTACTCGCCCCAGAAATCGCCGAACTCGGCGGCCGTCGGCTGCACCTCGCCGCGCTCGTCGATGCAGCGCGACTGCAGCACGGCCTCGCCGCCGGCCCACGTCCAGGGGCGCCTGAAGCGGGTAAGGGCCATCGGCAGGGCCGGCCCTTCGAGCTCTGCGTCCGCCCAGGTCCGTCCGCCGTCGGTGGAGACCTCGACCCGGCGCACCGCGCCGTTGCCCGACCAGGCGAAGCCCACGATGGTGTGGTGGCCGCGGCCGGCGAGCCGCTGGCCGCCGGCGGGATACGTGATCACGGACTTGGGCCCCTGCTCCCAGTACGAGCCGAGCGGCGTCCGCTCCCGGCGCGTGAACGAGCCGTGCTCCCAGTACGTCACGTAGGGCTGATCCGTCACCTTGATGCCGCGCAGCCACTTGAGCTGGAACTTGCCCTCGAAGCCGGGAATCACCAGCCGCAGCGGATAGCCGTTGTGCGGCTGGATGGGCTCGCTGTTCTGGCCGTAGGCCACCAGCGTGTCGCCGAGCAGGGCCTTGCCGAGGGGAAAGCTGCGCGCCTGCTGCGTCCGCCCCAGGCTCTCGCCGACGACCCACCGGGCCCCCGGCTGCACGCCGGCCTCCTCGAGCAGGAGCGCGAGCGGCACGCCGGTCCACTCGCTGCAGCCGACCATCCCGTGGCTCGTCTCGAGCGTCTGCTCCGGGCCGGGCCGCGGCCGGTTGGCGAGGCACTCGATGTAGTGGATGCGGGACACGGACGGCAGGCGCCTGAGCTCCGCCAGGGTGAAGACGAGCGGCCGCTCGACCAGGCCGTGAATCATCAGCCGGTGCCGCGCCGGGTCGATGTCGGGCGGCGGGTCGCCGTGCGACGAGATGAAGTGCAGCGGTGCGGGCGTGATGATGCCCATCTGCTCGCCGAGCGGCGTCAGGGCGTCGAACCCGTTCGGGTCGCCGTGCATCTGCATGTTGACCTTGTTGTCGAGCGTGATGCGCGACGTCCCGACGAAGCGGGAGCGCCGCCCGTACGCCATCAGCTCGCGCGCGAGCCCCGCGGGCGTGGAGCGCAGGCCCTGGGCGGCCGCCGGCCGCGCGCCCGCCGCCAGACCGACCAGGGCCGCCCCGCCGCCCTGCAGCAGTTGCCGTCTGGTCGCTCCTCGTTCGTCTCGCATGGCTCCCCTCCCGGATGACCCGGCGCCGCGCCCCGCTGGCGCTGGATTATCATGACCCAACGCGCATGGCAAGGGCCAGGAGGGATCGCATGCAGCGACTGTGGTGCGCAGCAGCAGCAGCCGTCGCCGCCTCGACCGCGGCGCTCGGGGCGCAGGCGCCGGCCGGGGAGCCGGCCGGCGAGATGGTCGAGTGGCGCTACGTCGGCGGCGAGCAATCGCACGCCAAGTACTCGGCCCTGGCCGACGTGACGCGGGCCAACGTCGAGCGGCTCGAGATCGCCTGGGAGTGGGATCCGGCCGAGCGGCCGCTGCCGGAGTACGGGACGCGGCCCGGCGCCTTCGAGGCGACCGCCCTGATGCTCGACAACGTGCTGTATCTCCCGACCATGTACGCGCGCGCGGTGGCGCTCGACGCCGAGACCGGCCGCGAGCTGTGGGCCTTCGACCCGCAGGCCTACCGGCACGGTCCGGAGGGCTCCCCGCCCGGGGGCTTCAAGCACCGCGGCCTGGCCTGGTGGTCGGACGGCGGCGGCGCCATGCGGCTGTTCCTGAACAGCCGCGACACCCTGCATGCCGTCGATGCCGAGACCGGACAGCTCGTGACGAGCTTCGGCGACGGCGGGCGCGTGCTCCTGACCGGCGGCCTCGAGCGCGAGATGACGCGCGAGGCGTTCGACCAGACCTCCCCGCCGGTCGTCTTCGAGGACCTCGTCATCGTCGGGAGCCGCGTGCCGGACCGCGTGCAGCGCCGCTTCGACCCGCCGGGCATGGTGCAGGCCTTCGACGCCCGCACCGGCGAGCGACGGTGGGTGTTCTACACGGTGCCCCAGTCGAACGACGCTTTCGGCGCCGACACCTGGGAGGACCAGTCGTGGCGCTACACCGGCCACGCCAACGTCTGGGGGCTGATGTCGCTCGACGACGAGCGGGGCCTCCTGTACGTGCCGACGAGCACCTCCAGCGGCGACTTCTGGGGCGGCCGCCGGCTGGGCGCCAACCTGTTCGCCGAGTCGCTGGTCGTCCTCGACGCGCGCACCGGCGAGCGCCAGTGGCACTTCCAGGCCGTGCACCACGGGCTGTGGGACTACGACTTCACGTCGCCGCCCAACCTCGTCACCATCACCGTCGACGGCCGCGAGATCGACGCCGTGGCCGAGGTCTCCAAGCAGGGCTTCGTCTACGTCTTCGACCGCGTGACGGGCGAGCCGGTGTGGCCCATCGAGGAGCGGCCGGTCGACACCGTCACCGACGTGCCGGGCGAGCGGCCCTACCCCACGCAGCCGTTCCCCACGAAGCCGCCGCCCTTCAGCGGGCAGGGCATCTCGCTCGACGACGCCAACGACCTGACGCCGGAGATCAACGCCATCGCCCGCGAGGAGATGAGCCGCTACCGCCTCGGCCCGCTGTTCACGCCGCCCAGCCTGCGCGGCACGCTGGTGCGGCCCAGCATCGGCGGCGGCGCCAACTGGGGCGGCGGCGCGTTCGACCCCGAGACCGGCCTGCTCTACGTCCGCACGTCGGAGCGCATCTCGCTGGTGCGGATCTGCCGCAACGACGGGTCCGACCCGCGCGTGGACGCCGACTACATCTCGCTGCTGGGCGGCGCGGGCAGCAGTTGCCGCGGCGGCCGCGCGGTGGCCCAGGACCCGCCCAGCCGGCTGGGCCCCATTCCGCTCCTCAAGCCGCCCTACGCCTACCTGGCGGCGATCGATCTGAACGCGGGCGACATCGCCTGGCGGGTGCCGTTCGGCGAGGGCAGCCGCATCATCCGCAACCACCCGCTGCTGCGCGGCGTCGACCTCCCCGCCCGGCTCGGGACCCCCGCGAGCAACGGCCCGCTGGCGACCGGCGGCGGGCTGGTCTTCCTCGGCGGCGGCGATCCGTACCTGTACGCCTTCGACAGCGCGACCGGAGAGGAGCTCTGGCGGGGCGCGACGACGTTCCGGACGACCGGCAATCCCATGACCTACCGGGCGCGGTCGGGCCGGCAGTTCATCGTCATCGCCACCGGCGCCGGGCCCGACGCGGCGCTGGTCGCCTTCGCCCTGCCTGAATAGCATGTAGTTCGAGGTGAATGTCCATAGCCGTTCCGTGGTGTTCATAAAACACTGAATAACGGGGATTTACGGCGCGAAAGCGAGTCCGGGGCCGGCTGGGCAGGCGCTGTGAAATGCGGTCCATTCCTGTATATGATGTGGGAATGGCTACTGTAACGAGAATCGGCGCCAAGCCCCGCAGAACCAAGCCCCGAGGCCGGCACCCCGACAAGGCGCTGTCGGCCGCCTTCCTCCGCTCCGCGCCGCCCGGCCGGCATGCTGACGGCAACGGATTGTTCCTCTACGTCAAGCCCGAGGGCACCCGGAGCTGGATTCAGCGGCTCGTCATCCGCGGCCGGCGCCGTGAGCTGGGTCTCGGCGCCGTCGCGCTCGTCTCGCTCGCCGAAGCCCGCGACGTTGCCCTCGCCAACCGCAAGCTGGCCCGCTCGGGCGGCGACCCGCTCGCCGACAAGCGGCGCGTCCAGGGCGTTCCCACGTTCGCCGAAGCGGCCCGGCGCGTTGTCGAGAAGAAGCAGGGCGGCTGGCGCGGCAAGCACCACGCTCACAACTGGCTGCGGAGTCTGGAGCGCTACGCGTTCCCGCGCATCGGCAAGCGGCCGGTGTCGGAGGTCAACAGCGCGGACGTGCTGGAGATCCTCGCGCCCATCTGGCACAGCAAGGCAGAGACGGCGCGGGCCGTGCGCCAGCGTCTGCGGACGGTGCTGGAGTGGGCCGTGGCGATGGAGTGGCGGAGCGATAATCCGTGCGACCTTCTGGTTATATCTGTAAGCAACTGATATATAAACAGTTACTCCCGTGATCCGGGCAGCCATACCCTCGTTGTACCCCTCTTCCTGAACTGGAATCTACCGGGCGGGCGAAGCCGGCCACGGACCCACGGACACCCCGCGCCAGATCGTCCCGCGCCGTCAGCCGCTCGCAGAGGCTCTCGACGCACGTTCGCCGGGAGCCGGCGATGCCGGGCGTGAAATAGGCGACGCGCTTTCGACGGCGCCGCCGGCCGGTCGCCGGTCCTGGGGCGGCTCCCGTGTGGCGGCAGAGGGACGGAAACGAAACGGCGTCAGCCACTTACGCCTGAATCGGCCCACTTCCAATCGGGCTTGCCGCATTCGGGGCAGCAGCGGATGTGGCGGTCGTTTGGACGGAGAGCGCCGGACGGAGGACTCGACGCGGCTCTGACATTCGAGCCGAGAAGTTGGCGGCATGGGCTTGCCAGCCTACAATGCACCGGCCGGGAGCGCCGGGAACGCGGACGCGGAGGTGGTCGGCATGCGAATCCGGGTGGTGAACTGGAACGTCGGCAAGCGAACGGAGCCGTGGCGCGAACTGGAACGGATGGCCCGCGACGGCGAGGCGGACCTGGCGTTGCTGCAGGAGGCGGGACAGCCGCCCGGAGAGGTGGTGGATCGCGTCGACCATGTGGACCGGGTGCTCTGGAGCAGGCACTTGTACGACCGTTGGCCGCTGGTCGTGGGACTGTCTGATCGCATCGACGTTAAGCCGTATCGGCAGGCGCCGCCCGTCAGCGACCTTGGGGAGGATCAGATCGGCGTCAGCGGCATCGGGACCATCGCCGCGGGACGCGTGATTCCGCGCGACAGCGAGGCCGAGGCTTTCATCGCAGTGTCGTTGTACGCGAGGTGGTTGGCCCCTCATCCGTCCGCCAAAGGCGGTGGGATCTACGCAGATGCTTCGGCACACCGGATCCTGTCGGACTTGTCGGCATTCATTAGCCACACCAACACAGAGCAACGGATCCTGGCGGCGGGCGACCTGAACATGTTCTACGGGGCGACGGGCACGAGGCTGTCAATGCCGGAACGCGAGCGCACGGTGTGGGATCGGATGAAGGCGCTCGGGCTTGAGTTCCTGGGGCCGCAGGCCCCACACGGCCGGTCCGCGGCGAGTGCACCGGACGATGTGCCGCGAGACACGAAGAACGTGCCGACGTACTATCACTCAGGCGGGCCGGAGGCTGCGGTGAACCAGTTGGACTACGCTTTCGCGTCGCGCGGCTTCCACAAGAGCGTGTCGGTACGAGCGATGAACGACGCGGCGGAGTGGGGGCCGAGCGATCATTGCCGCCTGATGATCGAGGTAGACACCAAGGGCAGCCAGAGCTGACTGGGTGTTCGGCGGCGCGGCTCGGATTCTGCGGTGCCTCCGTGCCCACGGGGGCTGGAGGCGCGCGGGCGTGGGCGGACCTGTTCGAGCCGCACCGGCTCCTGATGGACGACTGGTCGGCGTATCTGGCGGGCGACGGCCGATGATGCGCCCGGGCGCGACGCGGCGCTAACGCCTCCGGCCAAGTACATCCTGGCGCTCGTCTCCGACGCCGGCGAGCCGCGCGATCTCCCGCTCGATCGCGGCCAGGTGGGCGATGACCTCGACGGCGTCGGCCTTGTCGGCGTGGGTGTTCGCCCAGCGGGCGATCTGGTTCAGGTTGTTGCCGATGCGGGCGACCTGGCGGGTGCGCTCGACCTCGGCCGCGGTCCAGGTGCGCGTCCGCGCTATAGCTTGGCGCAGCAGGTCGGACAGCGGCACGCTGGCGGCCGCGGCCTTGGCCTTCCAGGCGGCGAACTCCGGCGCGGACGCGCGGACGGAGGTTCGGTGCATCTCCAGGAAAGGCGCGGCGGCGACGTCCGCCACTCGGCCGCGAGCACCGGCGGGGGCGCGTGAAGCCGGGGGTTCGAAGGGGGGCGCAGCGTCCCCCTCGCCAGCTCCCTGTGTACACAGGGAGTATGCTGGCTCCTGACAGACAACGGATGTCAGGAGCCAGTTGTTTCGCTTGTCCGTCTGCTCGTGGCCGCTCTCCGGGGTGTCCTGCACGCCGTCCCACTTGATGCCGTTCCCCGCTCTCCCGTACGCCTGATGTCCTGGGTTCCCGTTGCCGCCTGACCCGTCCTTGGGGGGCGGTGTGGTCGATCGGGGAGGCCGGATCGGTGGATCGGGTTCAGACTGAGGGGTCACGGTGCGGTGATTCAGCGAACTCGTGTTCCGCTGGTTTCACGATCGGGCGATGCCGTGGGTGTGTGACACTGTCGAAGGTGCTCAGCCCAATCGTGCATGAGCCGCCGCCGCTCGAACAGGTCCGACGCCGCGTAGGCCGCCTCGACCTGTTGCCGACGACGTGAGCGAGCGCCGCCTCGACCATCTCACGCGGGTGGTCCGTCTCCTGGCTTGGCCGCCGTGAATCGCGGCAGCTGGATCGCAAGCGGTGAGGCACGGCGGCGATCTTCTCGTTCTTCCGCTCGAGGAGGGCGCCGGCCGCCTCGACGCCGCGCGGTGCACGATGGGATGTGATGGCTACATTGGGCCATGTGTGGATCGTTGTATCTCGCCCCACGGCGCCGCCGCCGGAATCAGGAACTCGAACGCCAGCTTCACGAACTCGACCGCGGTCGACGCCCGCACCGTCGCGAGCGCCGCCGCCACGTCCCGATGCGGCAGCGCGCATGTGACTCACGACCTCGTTCTGTTTGCCGAGCACCGGCCGGCTGGACCTTCACGGGCCAGATCGGCATCAGCATCCCCAGCACGTCGGCGCTGGTCACCCCGGGAGACGGGTCGCTGACGATGTGCGGGAAGGCCGTGGCGTTCGAGGCTGTTCAGCCAGGTCCGGGCGTGGAAGGCGCTACGCCAGGCAGCCCGCTTCTGCTCGACGACGCGGGCGGCGACAGCGGCAAGGGTCAGCATGTCTCCGGGCGCGGCGCTTCTCGCGTCGACTGCACCGCCGTCCAGCGTCGAACCGGATCTCGATCGGCTTGGCCGGCCGGGTCGGACACGGCGCGAGTGTTCATGTAGCTTCGTCCTCCTTCGCGGCGGTCGCGCCGCGGCAGGCTTCCGCTTGGCGGAAAAATGCACCCTGAGCGACCCCGGTCGGCTCGGGCGTGAGACGCGCTGCCCCGTTTCTGTGGGGGCAGGGAGTCTTACGGCCCGGGCAGGGGTCGCTCAGGGTACTCAAACCGGTCTCGGGGGTTAGCCCCCGGGCAACCTGACATTCGCTACAAGCTACTGTGACAATTGAACTTGAGGTCTCTCGTTCCCTAGCGCCTCAGGGTCCGACGTACGGCGTACGTCGGTTTTCGGGCGTTTCCGGTCTGGGGGCAGGAACCGAGGCGCTCTGGGGGCAGGAACTCAGAGGCGTTTTCCGGCAGTCGCGGAGTGCACGTCGATGCGTGTTTGGAGCACGTCTGTACGTCTTTGGTTAGCGGGTTCTGGGCGAGGTGTCAATTTTTTGACTTGTACAATTTTTTGGATTATGGCATAACAATGGCGTGACGAGCGCCGACCGGAAGTCGCCCCAGATTGGGGAACTGCACAGCGACGTCGAACGGCTT
>CAZMWA010000324.1:0-8172 GCA_964569405.1 uncultured Vicinamibacteraceae bacterium
GCCGGCAGGATCAGGACGTACACCTCGGGATGGGCCAGGAACCAGAACAGGTGCTGCCAGAGCAGCACGCTGCCGCCCCCGCTCACCTCCAGCGGGGCGTCCGCGACAACGAGCCCGCTCGGCATGAAGAAGCTGGTGCCGGCCACGCGGTCCATGAGCTGCAGGACGCCCGCCGCCTCGAGCGGCGGGAACGCGAGCAGCAGCAGGAACGAGGTGACGAGCTGCGCCCACACGAAGAACGGCAGGCGGAAGAAGCTCAGTCCCGGCGCCCGCAACTGCACGGTCGTGACGATGAAGTTGACCGAGCCGAGCAGCGACGACGTGATCAGGAAGATCATCCCGACCAGCCACATCGTCTGGCCGGTCGTGGCGATGACCGACAGCGGCGCGTACGACGTCCAGCCGGAGTTGGCCGCCCCGCCGGGCACGAAGAAGCTGGCGAACATCACGACGCCCCCGGCGAAGAACGACCAGTAGCTCGCCATGTTGAGCTTGGGGAACGCCATGTCGGGCGCGCCGATCTGCAGCGGCAGCACGTAGTTGCCGAAGCCGCCGACCGCCAGCGGCACGACGCCCAGGAAGACCATGATGGTCCCGTGCATCGCCCCGAGCTGGTTGTAGAACTCCGGCAGCATGATGCCGCCCGGCGCGCGCGTATCGCCCAGCAGGCCGCCGATGATGGGGATCGGCTGGAACGGATAGGCGAGCTGCCAGCGCATCACCATCATCAGGCCGAAGCCGAACAGGAGGAACAGCAACCCGGTGACGGCGTACTGGATGCCGATGACCTTGTGGTCCACCGAGAAGACGTAGGTCCGCAGAAAGCTCTGCTCCTCGTGGGCGTGCGCGTGCCCGTGCTCGGCGTGGGCAGCCTGTTCCGTCGTCGTCACGTCAGCCAACTCGTGACCCCTTTCTCAGGCACAGCAGAATTCAGGTGGATCTCGAACCGCCGGAGCCGGGCCGCACGCACGAGCGCGCGCCCGGCCGTTCCGGCCGGGGAAATTCTATCCGGCGGCCGGGCGGCGGTTGCGCGCCGCCGCGTCACGCGGCCGTGGCCTCGCGCAGCGCCCGCCTGGCGGTGCGGGTGACCAGCGTCGTCACCGCGACGGTGGCGGCCAGACCGAGCACGACCACCGCGTAGTAGGCCGGCCCGCGCTCCGGCCCGCCCCCGCCGGCCAGCCGGATGACGTCGCCCACGACCACGCCGGACCAGGTGTAGAGGAGCGAGCCGGGCAGCATGCCGATGGAGGCGGTCACGTAGTCGGCGAACCGCACCCGGGTCAGGCCCAGCGAGTAGTTCAGCAGGTTGAAGGGGAACACCGGCGACAGCCGCAGAAGCACGACGATCTTCCACCCCTCGCGCCCGATCGCGCGGTCGACGGCCGCGAACCGGGCGTTGCCCGCGATGCGCTGCTCGATCGCGTCCCGGGCCACGTAGCGGGCCAGCAGGAAGGCGAGCGACGCGCCGATGGTCGCGCCCGTCATGACGTAGACGACCCCCTGCACGAGCCCGAACGTCGCCCCGGCGGCTATCGTCATGACCGCGCCCGGGATGAACGCGATGGTAGCCACGGCATAGCCGCCGATGAAGGCCAGCGGCGCGAGCGCGCCGAGGCCGTCGACCCACGTCACGAAGCGGTCGAGAACGACGCCGAACTGGCGCCCGAGCGCCACGAGGGCCACCAGCGCGACGACGCCGACGAGGATGCGGCGGAGGTTCGATCGTTGCTGCTGGTCGGCGGGCGTGTCCACGTCTCCTTCCAGCGTAGCAGAGCAGGGCCGGCCCGTGCGGCCGCTGGCGCTACCGATTCGCCAGCCAGATGTGCGTGTCGAGGAGCAGCCTCACCTGTCCGCCTCCCAGGCGACCAACTCGCCGCTCGGCGCAGTGATGTCGCCGGCAAACTCCGCCGTGCCGGCCATCGCGCCCAGCCAGTCACGCGGCGCCTTCTCCGGCGGCCCCGGCGGCACCACGTCCGCCACCGGCACGCCGCGGCGCGTCACGCGCACCGGCATGCCGGTCTTGCGCACCTGCTCCAGCACCGCCAGGCAGGTCGCCTTGAACTTCGAAATCGCCATCTGCTTCATCGCCCACCGATCGTATCGTGGTCAACGACCATGGTCACATTGAGACGCGGCGCCGCAAATTTGTCGATACCGTCGTCATTTGACATGATAAATGACGACTATGTCGACGCTCGTTCCCGCCGTGGAGCGCTCGCTGAATCTCCCGGCGCTGCTGGCGCGGAAGTCCCACTTCCTGTTCGGTCCGCGCCAGACCGGCAAGACGACCCTGATCCGGCGCACCCTGCCGGAAGCGCGCGTCTACGACCTCCTCGACAACGCCGTCTTCCTCGACCTCAGCCAGCGCCCGGGGCGGTTGATGGAGGAGCTCACGCCCGCTGTCGAGGTGATCGCCATCGACGAAATTCAACGGCTGCCGCTGCTGCTGAACGAGGTCCAGCGCATCATCGAAACGCACGGCGTCCGCTTCCTGCTCACCGGCTCGAGCGCGCGCAAGCTGCGCCGGGGCGGCGTGAACCTGCTCGGAGGCCGTGCGCGCACGAAGGTGCTGCATCCGCTCACGTGGCTGGAGCTGGGCGAGCACTTCGACCTGGCGCGCGCGGTCTCTCGCGGCACGATCCCGTCGATCTACTTCTCCGATGATCCCGACGCCGACCTGCGAGCCTACACGGGCACCTATCTGCAGGAGGAGATCGTTGCCGAGGGGGCGACGCGCAACATCCCCGCCTTCAGCCGCTTCCTCAACGTGGCGGGGTTGGCCAACGCCACGATCGTCAACTTCACGAATGTGGCCAACGACGCCCAGACGCCGCGGTCGACCGTCTACGAGTACTTCGGCATCCTGCGCGACACGCTCGTGCTCTTCGAAGTGCCCGTGTGGCGGCGTTCCCTCAAGCGCAAGCCGCTGGCGTCGTCCAAGTACTACTTCTTCGATGCCGGTGTGGCAGCGGCACTACAGGGACGCCTGCCGCACCCCGGCACGCCGGAGTTCGGTCAGGCGTTCGAGACGTGGCTCCTGCACGAGCTGAGAAGCTGGATCGATTACCGAT
Organism: uncultured Vicinamibacteraceae bacterium; assembly: GCA_964569405.1. GTDB lineage: Bacteria > Acidobacteriota > Vicinamibacteria > Vicinamibacterales > UBA8438 > JAAXGX01. Next base: position 3,072 of record CAZMWA010000324.1, read on the forward strand.
CCGGCGAGGACCTGCGCTACTGGCGCTCGACCTCCGGCTTCGAGGTCGATTTCGTCCTGGGCGACCATACGGCCATCGAGGTCAAGTGCAAGGCGAATGTGTCGCCGGGCGACCTGAAAGGGCTGCGCGCGCTTGCGGAAGAAGCGAAGCTCCGCCGCTACCTGTGCGTCTGCCTGGAGCCCCGGCGCCGCCGCGTCGGCGGCGTGGACGTGTTGCCGTACACCGAGTTCCTCCCAGCGCTGTGGAGCGGCGAGTACACGTAGCGCCTCCGCCATGAGGGTTGGCGCGGTGGTATAAGGGGAAGAGGACGTGCGGCCATGGCCGTCAGCGTTTTCGACCTCTTCACGATCGGGATCGGACCCTCCAGCTCGCACACCGTCGGTCCGATGCGGGCGGCGCGGCAGTTCGTGCTCGCGCTGCAGGCCTCCGGAGACCTCGCCCGCGTCACCCGGGTCCGCGTCAGGCTGTACGGCTCGCTGGCGGCGACCGGCCGCGGCCACGGCAGCCACCGGGCGCTGATGCTGGGGCTCGAGGGCGACACGCCCGAGGCGACCGACGTCGACCGCCTGCCGGCGCGCATCGCCGCCATCACCCGGAGCCGCCGGCTGCACCTGCTCGGACGGCGGGCGATCGGCTTCGATCCCGACGCGGATCTGGTCTTCGAGCGGCGCGGGCGCCTGCCCGGCCACCCGAACGGCCTGCGGTTCACCGCGCTCGCGGGCGGCGAGGTGGTCGACGAGCGCGTCTACTACTCCGTGGGCGGCGGCTTCGTGGCGACCGCCGACGAAGCCGGGCGGCCCGTGCCGGTCGAACGCGGCACACCGCCGCCGCTGCCGTTCGCGAGCGCGCGGACGCTGCTGGCGCTGTGCGAGCGCCACGGGCTGGCGATCAGCGGCGTGATGCTGCGCAACGAGCTGGCGTGGCGCGCGGAGGCCGACGTGCGGGCGGGCCTGCTCGCGATCTGGGAGGCCATGCAGCAGTGCGTCCGGCGGGGCTGCGAGCGCGACGGCAAGCTGCCCGGGCTGCACGTGGACCGCCGCGCCGCGAAGCTGCACCGGCAGCTCGTCGGCCAGCCGGACACGTCGGCGCGCGACCCGCTGGGCGCCATGGACTGGGTGAACCTCTACGCCCTGGCGGTGAACGAGGAGAACGCCGCGGGCGGCCGCGTCGTGACGGCGCCGACCAACGGAGCGGCCGGCATCGTCCCGGCGGTGCTGCACTACTACGCGGGGTTCTGCGACGGGGACGACGACGGCGTCGTCCGCTTCCTGCTCACCGCCGGCGCCGTCGGCCTGCTCTGCAAGGCCAACGCGTCGATCAGCGGCGCCGAGGTGGGCTGCCAGGGCGAGGTGGGGTCGGCCTGCTCGATGGCGGCCGCGGGGCTGACCGAGGTGCTCGGCGGCACGCCCGCGCAGGTCGAGAACGCGGCGGAGATCGGCATGGAGCACAACCTGGGCCTCACCTGCGACCCCATCGGCGGGCTCGTGCAGATTCCCTGCATCGAGCGCAACGCCATCGCCGCGGTCAAGGCGATCAACGCCGCGCACCTCGCGCTGCGCGGCAGCGGCCGGCACTTCGTCTCGCTGGACCGGGTCATCCAGACGATGCGGGACACGGGCCGCGACATGCAGGAGAAGTACAAGGAGACCGCCCGCGGCGGTCTGGCCACGCACGTGATCCACGTCCCGGTCAGCGTCACGGAATGCTGATGCGCCCGCCGCTATACTTGATTTTCGTGACCCGGACCTACGTCGCCGTCGTCGTCGTCCAGGTCGTGGTGCTGGCGGCGCTCTGGCTCCTCTCGCGCCACTTCGCGGCATGACTCATGACTGAGGCATGCCGCCGCGCGACGGTCGGCCTGTTCCTCGTGTTCTCGTGCCTGACGGCCGCGCCGGCGGCCGGCGCGGCGCAGTCGGGCGATCTCTCGGGCGCGGTCGTCGACGGGACGGGCGGCGTGCTGCCGGGTGCGACCGTCACGCTGCGCGGCGGGCCGGACGAGCCGCGGGTGGTGCAGACGGACGCGGCCGGCCGCTTCGTGTTCACCGGCCTCGCGCCCGGCGCCTACACGCTCGCCGTCTCCCTCGGCGGCTTCAGTGCGGCGACGGTGGAAGGCGTCGTGATCGGGGCCAATCCCGTGGAGCTCCCGGCCATCACGCTGCGGGTCGCGGCGTTCGACGAGGCGGTGGTCGTGACGGCGACCCGCCTGGAGGAGCCGCTGCAGCAGGTGCCGCTGAGCATCTCGGCGGTGACCGGCGCCGACATCGAGGCGCGGGCCATCGCCAACCTCACGGAGCTGGCGCGCTGGACGCCCGGCCTCACCGTGGTCGACCAGGGCGCGCGCGGCAGCAACGCCATCATCGCCCGGGGTCTGAACACGGACTCGCTGAACGGCTCGGAGTTCACCGGCAACAACTACAACAACGGCGTCGCCACGTATCTCGGCGACATCCCGCTCGCGATCGATCTCCGGCTGCACGACATCGAGCGGGTGGAGGTGCTGCTGGGGCCACAGGGGACCTTGTACGGCGCCGGCACGCTGGCGGGCGCCGTGCGCTACCTGCCGCGCCGCCCCGACACCAAGCGGCGCACGTTCGAGCTGCGCGGCGACGGGTTCTCGCTGGCGCACAGCGGCTCATTCGGCTCGGATGCCGGCTTTACCTTCAACCTGCCGATCACGACTGGGAAGCTGGCGCTGCGCGGCTCCGTCGACCGTTACGGCAACCCGGGATTCATCGATTACGACTATCTGCTGCGCACGCCCGGCGTCTCCGAGCCGGAGCCGGACTTGACCGATCCCACCGCCGTGACGGCCAACTTGCGAAGCGAGCCCGACGCCAACACCGAGGAGACGGTCTCGGCGCGGTTCTCGCTGCTTTGGGAGGCGACTCCTGAGCTGTCGGCGCTGTTCTCCTTTCACCTGCAGGATCAACAGGCCGGCGCCAGGCAGATCAATCACGCCCGGTCGTTCGACACCGGGCGCTACGTCGCGGCGCACCGCTACCTGGAGCCGAACGACCGCAAGAACCAGTTGTGGAGCCTGGAGCTGGGTTGGACGGCGGGCCCGGCGGAACTGACCGCTGCCTTCGGCTATTCCCATTACGACCAGCGGGGGCAGCGCGACCAGACCGACCTGTTGATCCAGGCATTCGGCATCGTCGGGCTGCTGCCGGGCGAGTTTCCTGCGCTGGCGCAGGCGCAGGCGGTCGATCCTGAAGTCTCGGCGACCGATTTGACGGCGCAATTTCGCTCCTTCTCCGCCTATACCCGCGAGGACTCCCAGGAGAAGCGTTTCAACTGGGAGACGCGCGTCGTCTCCACCGGAGACGGACCGTGGCGTTGGGTGGGCGGCGTCTTCTTCAACCAGTACGACAGCAGCGGCACCAGCTTCGAATTCGCTCCCGGCCTGACGGAATTCTCCGGCGTCACGCCCGTCCTGGGAGGCAGCCCCGTGTCCGAACCGATCGAGTACTACTCCCTCGGAAGCAGCGCAGTGGAGGAGCGGGCGCTGTTCGGCGAGATCTCGCGTGACTTGGGCGACCATTGGCGCGTGACCGCCGGAGGCCGCTGGTTCGGTTACCGCATCGACACCGGCAGCGCTACGGAGTTCCCGTACACCCCCCTGTACAACTCGCCGTTCACCGCCTTTGATTCCCGCGACGGTGGAAAATTGTTCAAGGCCAGCGTCAGCTACCGGTTCGACGACCAGACAAACGCCTATTTCACCCGGTCCGAGGGGTACCGCATCGGCGGCGGCAACAATTTCCGGGTCTGCACCGACGACGAAATCGCCCTGCTCACCGACTCGGATCCCGGAAATGATCCGCCGCAGTCCGGTTGCATCTACGAGGACCAGGCGCTGATCCGGCCCGACACGACAACCAACTACGAAGTGGGCCTGCGCCACTCGGATCGCGACGGCTGGTTCACGGCCAGCGGCACGCTGTTTCACGTCGACTGGAAGGATATTCAGGTGGCGGGCCTGACACCCTTCAGCGCGCAGCCGATCACGCTGAACGGCGGCGGGGCGGCGAGCCGCGGCGTCGAGCTCACGGCGGCCGTCAACCCGGCGGCAGCGTTCCGCCTCCGCGGGTCGTGGTCATACGCACACGCGGAGCTGAGCAAGGACTCCCCCGGCCTGCTGGAAGGGGGAGCCGACGCATTCAAGGGAGACCGGCTGTCCGGCGCGCCGCGCCACCAGGGCAGCCTGCTGGCTTCCTACGACTGGCTCGTCGGCAGCAGCGTGGTCGAGCTGTTGTACGGCTACACCTACACGGGGGACGTGCTCACCCGCATCGGGTTGCGCGCCGGCGGCGAGATGCTTCCGGCCTACGATCTGCACAACCTCTCGGCGTCGATCTCCAAGAACGACTGGACGCTGGAGTTCTACGCGAACAACCTGTTGGACGAGTACGCCGTCACCGGCGTCCGCCAGACACCCGCATTCATCGGTCTGACCGGGGAGGGCTTCCGGTCGCGGCGCTACTTCGCCAACGTGCTCTCTCCGCGGCGGATCGGCGTCCGCATCCGCTACGCCTTCCGGTAGCCGGGGGAAGGACAGAATCGGTTCAGGCGCTCACTCGGACGGTCCGGCCGCTCCTGCCTGATTCTTCCGCGTCGCCGGCAACTCGCAAAAGGCGTCTCTCCGGCGGTAGAAAGGGACAGTCACGTTCTCGGTCCTTTCCGCGTCGAGATAGGAGTGGGGGTTTTCCTACCCCCACTCCCGGGGGGGACAGGAAAGTCCCCGCCTATTCGAAGACGTTTCCTTACCACCGGGGGGAAGGCGATTTTCCGAGAGAAGGATAATCACGAGAGGAGGGGACAGTCACGTTCTCACTCGCGCGCTCGGGTTCATGCCGCCGGGAAGTGGGCGACCACACACAAGGGTCGCCCCTGCAAGCGTTTCTCCCGGCAGAGGCACACGGAAGGCGAGAAATGAGGGATAATGTCTATTGAAGGGAATCGAGTGTCAGGACTCTGCGTTCGAGAGCTGTTCGACTCCCGACGGCGGTTGCTCCGCGACCGGACCGGGACCGGAGGACTGCACCGCATCCACTTCTTCCTGCCGCTGGCCGTCCTGGCCCTGGTTTCATGCGGCGGCGAG
>CAZMWA010000325.1:0-4808 GCA_964569405.1 uncultured Vicinamibacteraceae bacterium
TCGCCACCTACCTCGGCGACATCCCGCTGGCGGTCGACCTGCGGCTGCACGACATCGAGCGCGTCGAGGTGCTGCTCGGACCCCAGGGGACGCTGTACGGCGCCGGCACGCTGGCGGGGGCGGTGCGCTACCTGCCGCGCCGGCCGGACACCGAGCGCCGCACGTTCGAGGTGCGCGGCGACCTGTTCGCGCTGGCGCACGGCGGCGCCCCGGGCTCGGACGCCGGCGTGACCTTCAACCTGCCGCTCGTCACGGGCAGGCTGGCGCTGCGGGGCTCCATCGATCGTTACGACGACCCCGGGTTCATCGACTACGACTACCTGCTGCGGACGCCGGGCGTCTCCGAGCCGGAGCCGGACCTGACCGATCCCGAGGCGGTGGCCGCCAACCTGCGCAGCGAGCCCGACGCCAACACCGAGGAGACGGTCTCGGCGCGGCTGTCGCTGCTGTGGCAGGCGACCCCGGAGCTGTCGGCCCTGCTTGCCTACCACCTGCAGGATCAGCACGTCGGCGCGCGGCAGGTCAACCACGCCCGCTCGTTCGACACGGGCCGCTACGTGGCGGCGCACCGCTACCTGGAGCCGAACGACCGCAAGAACCAGCTCTGGAGCCTGGAGCTGACCTGGGCGCCGCGCTGGGCGGAGCTGACCACCGCCGTCGGCTACTCCCGTTACGCGGCGCAGGGTCAGCGCGACCAGACCGACCTGCTGATCCAGGCCTTCGGCATCACGGGGCTGCTGCCCCGCACGTTCCCGGCCCTGGACCGGGTGCGGGCTCTCGATCCCGGCGTCACGGCGCTCGACCTGACGTCGCGTTTCCGCTCGTTCTCCGCCTACACCCGCGAGGACTCGCGCGAGGATCGCTTCAACTGGGAGACGCGCCTCGTCTCGACCGGCGACGGGCCGTGGCGCTGGGTCGGCGGCGTCTTCTTCAACAACTACGACAGCAGCGGGACGAGCTTCGAGCTCGCGCCGGGGCTGACGGCGTTCTCGGGCATCACGCCCATCCTGGGGGGCAGCCCGGCGAGCGAGCCGGTCGAGTACTACGCGCTGGGCAGCCAGGCGGTGGAGGAGCGGGCGCTGTTCGGCGAGCTCTCGCGCGACCTGGGCGACCGCTGGCGCGTGACGGCCGGCGGCCGCTGGTTCGGCTACCGCATCGAGACCGGCAGCCTCACCGAGTTCCCGTACACCCCCCTGTACAACTCGCCGTTCACCGACTTCGGGTCCGACGACCGCGGCGTGCTGTTCAAGGCGAGCGTCAGCTACCGCGTCGACGAGCAGACGAACGTCTACTTCACGCGCTCGGAGGGGTACCGCATCGGCGGCGGCAACAACTTCCGGGTGTGCACGGACGAGGAGATCGCACTCCTCGAGGACGCGGACCCCGGCAACGACCCCCCGCAGTCGGGCTGCATCTACGAGGACCAGGCGCTGATCCGGCCCGACACCACGACCAACTACGAGCTGGGGGTGCGCCGGTCGTGGCGCGACGGGCGGTTCACCGCCGGCGGCACGCTGTTCCACGTCGACTGGGAGGACATCCAGGTCGCGGGGCTCACGCCGTTCAGCGCGCAGCCGATCACGCTGAACGGCGGCGGGGCGGTGAGCCGCGGCATCGAGCTCGCGGGTGCGGCGGGCGTGACGGACGCGCTACGCCTGCGCGGGTCGTGGTCCTACACGGACGCGAAGCTGAGCCAGGATTCCCCCGGCCTGCTGGACGGCGGCGCCGATGCCTTCGAGGGCGACCGCCTGTCGGGCGCGCCGCGGCAGCAGGGCAGCCTGCTGGCTTCCTACGGCTTTCTGCTGGGCGGCGACACCGCGCTCGAGCTGCTATACGGCTACACCTACGTCGGCGACGTGCTCACGCGCATCGGGCTGCGCGCCGGCGGCGAGACGCTGCCGGCCTACGATCTCCACAACGTGTCGCTGGCGGTCTCGAGGGACGACTGGACCCTGACGTTCTACGCGGACAACCTCTTCGACGAGTACGCCGTGACGGGCGTGCGGCAGACCCCCGGCCTCATCGGCCGCACCGAGGACGGCTTCCGGTCGCGGCGCTATTTCGCCAACGTGCTCGGCCCGCTGCGCGCCGGCGTGCGCATCCGCTACGCGTTCGGCTAGCGCGCGGCCGCGGAGGAAGGCGCAGGATGCACCTCATCGACTGGACGATCATCCTCGCCTATCTCGCCTGGGTCCTGTACGACGGGGTGAAGCGGGCGCGGGGAACCGGCAGGGTCGAAGGCTACTTCCTGGCCTCGCGCTCGCTGCCCTGGTGGGCCGTCGGCCTGTCGGTGATGGCGACCCAGATGAGCGCCATCACGCTGGTCGGCACGACGGGCCAGGGCTACGACGACGGCCTCCGCTTCGTGCAGTTCTACTTCGGCCTGCCGCTGGCGATGATCATCCTGTCGCTGACGCTGGTCCCCTTCTTCCACCGCGCGCGCGTCTTCACGGCCTACGAGTACCTGGAGCGGCGCTTCGACGCCCGCACGCGGGCGCTGGCCAGCCTGCTCTTCCTGGTGTCGCGCGGCCTCAGCGCGGGCGTGATCATCGCGGCGCCGGCGGTGATCCTCTCCATCGTGCTGGGCTGGAGCCTGCCGCTCACCGTGCTGGCGATCGGCATTCCGACCACCGTCTACACGATGCTGGGCGGGGTGCAGGCGGTGACCTGGGCGGACGTCAAGCAGATGGTCGTGATCATGGTGGGGGTGACCGCGGCGGTCGCCGCCCTGATCGCCGGCCTGCCGGACGATATGTCGCTGGAGCCGGTGCTGCAGGTCGCCGGCGCCACCGGGCGGATGCAGACGATCGACTTCACCTTCGATCTGACCGAGACGTACACGTTCTGGTCCGGGCTGCTGGGCGGGCTGTTCCTGATGCTCGGCTACTTCGGCTGCGACCAGAGTCAGGTCCAGCGCTACCTGACCGCGAAGTCGGTGGATGCCGGGCGGCAGTCGCTGCTGATGAGCGCGTTCGCCAAGATCCCGCTGCAGGTGCTCATCCTGACGATGGGCGTGCTGGTCTTCTGCTTCTATCTCTTCGCGGAGCCGCCGCTGCTGTTCAACCAGGCGCATCGGGGCGCCGTCGAGGCCAGCGGGCGGGCCGGCGAGTACCGGGCGCTGGAGGAGGAGTTCCGGGCGGTCCACGCGGACCGGCGGAGCGATGCCGCCGCCATGGTGGCCGCGCGGGAGGCAGGCGATGCCGGGCGCGCGGAGGCCGCTGCCGCCGCGTTCGTCGAGAGCGACCGGCGCGTGGGCGACGTCCGCGCCCGCGCGCGGCGCCTCGTGCAGGACGTGACCGGTGACGCCGCCTACAGCGACGTCAACTACGTCTTCCCGACGTTCATCACGACGCAACTGCCGGTCGGCCTCGTCGGTCTGCTGATCGCCGCCATCTTCGCGGCGGCCATGTCGAGCATCGCCGCGGAGCTGAACGCGCTCTCGGCCGCCAGCACCATCGACTTCTACCGGCGCCACTTCAGGCCCGAGGCGTCCGAGTCGCACTACCTGCGGGTGTCGAAGGCGGCCACCGCCTTCTGGGGGCTGTTCGCGTCGGTGACCGCGCTGTACGCCGCCAACCTCGGCTCGCTGATCGAGGTGGTCAACCGCTTCGGCTCGTTCTTCTACGGCTCGCTGCTCGGGGTGTTCGTCCTCGCGGTCGGGATGCCCCGGGCGACGGCCGGCGGCGCGTTCTGGGGCCTCATCGGCGGGATGGCGTCGGTCGCCGCCGTGGCCACGTTCACGGACGTCTCGTTCATGTGGCACAACCTGGTCGGCGTCGCGGCGGTCTCCCTGATAGGCGGCGCCAGCGCGCTGCGGCGCAGCGCGGCGTAGCGGCCCGCCGCGCGCGCCGCGTTCTACCGCGCAGACTCCTACCGCGCCCGCACCGGCTGCAGCTTCCGGACCCAGCCGTCGGCCTTCGTCAGCAGATAGAGCTCCCCGGCGGAGTCGATGCCCAGGCGCGCGTCCGCGCGCAGCCCCGGGTCGTACGGGTTGCGGTGCCCGACCGCGTCGGCGAGGTCCTGCTCCTGGCCGTCGATGATCAGGCGCAACTCCCGGATCTCGGCGAGCTCGCCCGGCACGAGCCCGTCCGCGTCGATGTAGAACACGCGGCCGGTCGGGAAGTCGGTGAAGAGGTACTTGCCCTGCAGCTCGGGAATGGCCCGGCCCCGATAGACGTAGCCGCCGCTGACGGCGTGGCCCTCGTCGTGGTCGTACTGGGCCACCGGATACACGAGGGGCTGCTCGTCCTCGGCCGGGCGCGGATACAGCGGTCCCGGCCGCCCGGGGGGGACCGTGAAGCCGGTGGCGAACATGCCCTCCCGGAGTCGCCAGCCGTAGTTGGCGCCGCGCACGCCCAGGTTGATCTCCTCGACCGTTTCCTGGCCGATCTCGCCCATGAGCATCCGGCCGTCCGTGTCCCACGAGAACTGCTGGGCATGCCGCAGGCCGTAGGCCCAGATCTCGGGGGCGACGCCCGCCCGGCCGACGAAGGGATTGTCCGCCGGGATGCCGTAGCCCCGGCTGCCGTCGCCGCCGAGCGGGTCGATGCGGATGATGGCGCCGTGGGGCTCGCTCAGAGACTGGCCGTAGTCGCGCGGATCGTGGCCCGCGCCGGCATCCCCGAGGCTGGCATAGAGGATGCCGTATTCCGCCGACCCGGGGGCCGCCGTGGGATTGAAGGCGAGCGTGCCGATGTTGTGGTTGGGGGCGAACTGGCCGATGCGGAAGACCTCGCGCGAGGTGCCGCTGAACACGTTCGCCTGCGGATCGTCCGCCGTCCACTCCCGGATGACGCTCTCGTGGCTCC
>CAZMWA010000326.1:0-20780 GCA_964569405.1 uncultured Vicinamibacteraceae bacterium
GCCCGGTAGGACGCCGGGGGTTCGGGGCGCAGCCCCGTCTGATTTCAGGTCGTCAGGTCCGCCTCGGGCGCCGGCACGGCCGGCAGCCCGGGCGCGCCCGCCGGCTCCGGCTCCGCCGCCGGCGCCGACCGCAGCTCGGCCGGCGGCTCCATCTCGGAGGGCACTAGGAACAGGCCGCGGCGCCGGGTCCACTCCCCGAGCCGCCGGCTGCTCGTCCAGCGCACCAGCGGCGCAGCCAGCAGCAGCCCGGCGAAGATGGGCGTCAGCCACAGGAAGAACGGCGGCGCGTAGTACAGGGTGAGCGCGGCCCAGGCGGCGCCGATCGCCGTGGTCCAGGCCACGCTGCCCGCCGCCTCCCGCCAGCCGAGCATGCGGCCCTCGCGCACCTGCGCGTCCCACGGTACGTCGTGTCCCGTGAGCACGCTGGCCACGAAGCGGGTGTGCAGCATCATCATGAGCGGCGCGAGGGTCACGGCGAACAGGGTCTCGAGCAGCGCGCCGGCCAGCAGCCGGGCCGCGCCGCCGAACTGCGCGCGGCGGCCGGCCAGCGCCAGCAGCAGCGCCAGCAGCTTCGGGACGAACAGCAGCAGGCCGGTGACCGCCAGCAGCGACACCGGGGGGCCGCCCCCGCCCCACGACCCGGGCACGGACACCAGCGGGGCGCCGCCCGCGGCCGGCGCCAGGACGTACAGCGTGCTGGCCAGCAGCAGCAGCAGCCAGACGAGCGACGAGACGTAGCCTGCCGCGCCGAGCAGGAAGTGCAGCCGGCTCACCGGGTGCAGGCCGGGGGTGGCCAGCAGGCGCAGGTGCTGCAGGCTGCCCTGGCTCCAGCGGCGGTCGCGCTTGGCGTAGTCGACGACGTTCTCGGGCGCCTCCTCGTAGCTGCCCTCGATGGACGGCAGCAGGTAGACGTGCCAGCCCGCGCGCCGCATCAGCGCCGCCTCGACGAAGTCGTGGCTCAGCACGGCGCCGCCGAACGGGGGGCGGCCCGTCAGCACCGGCAGGCCGCAGTGCGCCGTGAAGGGCGCGATCCGCACGATGGCGTTGTGACCCCAGTAGTTGGCCGCGTCGGCCTGCCAGAAGCTCTGGCCGGCGGCCAGCACGGGGCTGTACAGGCAGCCGGCGAACTGGATGAGCCGGCCGAACAGGGTCGCCCGCCGCGACGGGACGGGCACGGTCTGAATCAGGCCGGCCCGGGGGTTCGCCTCCATCGCCCGCACCAGGCGGACCAGGGTGGGTCCCGTCATGACGCTGTCGGCGTCCAGCACCACCATACACTCGTAGCGCGGGCCCCAGCGGCGGCAGAAGTCGGCGATGTTGCCGGCCTTGCGCCCCGCGTTGGCGGACCGGCGCCGATAGTGCAGCCCGGTGACGTCATCCGCCTGCTCGCGCAGCGCCGTCCACGCCGCCTCCTCCGCCTGCGCGGCCGCCGGATCCGTCGTATCGCTCAACAGGAACAGGTCGAACCCGCCGGCGTGGCCGGTCCGGGCCAGCGAGCGCAGCATGGCGGCCAGGCCGGCCGTCACGCGGGCCGGATCCTCGCTGCGAACGGGCATCACCAGCGCCGTGCGGCTCGCCAGGGGCCGGCCGTCCTCGGGCGCTGCACGCGGCGCCGCGAGCGACAGCGGGTCGCGCCCCAGCACGCTCAGCGCGAACCCGATGACCGCGTTCCAGAAGGGAATGGCTATCCAGCCGAACGTCACGGCGAACAGCCCGAGGATCACGACCTCGAGGCCGGTGAGGCCGCCGGCCCGCATGATGTCGAGCATCATTGCGATGCCGACCAGCGCGGTGGCGGCGATCAGGCCGACGAACAGCCAGCGCCGCGCGCGCACGCCCGGCGGCCGGATCACTTCCCCGCGGGCGGCTGCCGGATCGCTGTCATTCCTGGACATGGTCGGGATGCCAGACGTAGCTCCAGGTCTCGGACACGGGCCGCTCGTCGCGCACCAGGTACAGCCGCAGCTCGGCGGGCTCGCGCCCTTCCGGCGCCAGCCGGAACGAGGCGCGCCAGCCCTCGTCCTCCGGCAACGGGTGCACGACCAGGTCGGAGACCTCGCCGGTCGACGTCTCCAGGACGCCGATGGGCGGCGGCGCGTTCGGCGCGGACAGCGTGCCGCCGGCGAAGTCGACCACGAACCGGCGCCGGCTGCGGGGGGGCGGATCGTGCGCGCCCGGCAGCGCGTCCCAGCCGATGCGCGTGCGCTCGACCGCGGCCAGCGTCTGGGCCGCGAGCCGGTCGTCGAACATCACGATGCGATACCGGTAGCGCCGCTCGTCACCGGCCTCGAACGGCTCGTCAGGCACCCAGTAGGCGGCGACGTTGTCATTGAACTCCGACCCGACGGCGTACTCCAGCAGCTCGACGCGGCCGCCGCCCCAGTCGCCGTCGAGCGGCACGATCCACTCGCTCGGCCGCCGGTGGTAGCCGGCCTCCGCGTCGAGGTAGTCGGCAAACCGCCGGGCGCGCTGCACCAGGCCGAACCCGCGCGGCGTCCCGCCCGGAAAGGCGCTCACCTGCACGTCCGGGCCGTTGCCCAGCGGCCGCCAGATCCACTCGTCCGCCGCGGTATGCACGAGCAGGCCGTCCGAGTCGTGCACCCGGGCGCGGAAGTCGTCGAAGCGCGCCAGCCGGTTGGGGCCGTACAGGAACATGCTGCTCATGGGCGCCACGCCGAGCTTGGCGACGTCGGCGCGGGCGAACAGCCGCGCGTCGACGCCCACCGTCGTGCCCGCGCCGGGCTCGAGAGCGAACCGGTAGGCGCCGCTCACCGACGGGCTGTCGAGCAGCGCGTAGACGGTCGCCGTCGTGGCCTCGGGCGCGGGCCGGACCAGCCAGAACTCACGGAACACGGGGAATTCCTCTCCGCTCTCGAGCGCCGTGTCCACCGCCAGCCCGCGCGACGACAGGCCGTACACGTGACCGCGGCCGAGCAGCCGGAAGTACGAGGCGCCCAGAAACACCGCCAGCTCATCCTTGATGGCGGCGTCGTTGAGGGGGTAGTGTATCCGGAATCCCGCGTAGCCGAGGTCGGGGCGCCCGGCGTCCGCCGCCGGCGCGGCCCGCCCCTCGTAGCGGAACAGCGTCGCGTCGAACGGCACGCGGGTAATCCGGCCGTCCTCCACGAGGTTCAGCCGAACCGGCTCGCGGTGGATGAAGCCGGGGTGGAAGAGCTGCAGCTCGAACCGCGCGGCGCCCCGCCAGAGCGCCGCCTCGGGACGGAACCGGATCGACCGGTACTGGTCGTAGTCCAACCCCGTCAGCGCGGGCGGCAGGTTGCCGCCCGGCGGTCGGTACGCGGCCCGCGCCCGCTCGCGCGCGAGCCCGGCCACATCCTCGAACAGCGTGGCGGCGGACAGCGGGGCACGCGGCGCGGCCGGTGACGGGTTGGCGGCCGCGTCCCGCTGGGGTACTGTGGTGTCCGGCCGCGGCGGCGCGTCGCAGGCGGCCGCGGCGATCAGCGCCGGCAGCACCGACGAGAGAGGGATGAGGCAGCCGAGCTTCATGGGTAGCCGCAGCGGCGCCGCGGGCAGGATCCTGAGTCTGCTGATCGCCCTGCCGGTTGTCAACGTCGTGCTCCTGGCGCCGCACTGGCTGCTCGCCGGCGGCGCGGGCGCCGCCTGGCTGGCGCTCGAGGCGGTCGTGGCCGCCGGCGTGGCGGCCGCGCTGCCCAGGACGCGCTGGAGCCTGGCGCTGGCCGCGGGCGCCGGCGCGGCGCTGGTGCTCGCCAGCCTGCTCATGTGCGCCGAGGCGGTGGCGCAGCAGAGCCTGGGCCGCCCCCTCAACCTCTACCTCGACCTGCACCTGGCCAGCTCCGTGTACCGCCTGATGACCGGCGCCTTCGGCCTGACCCGGGCGCTGCTGCTGCTGGCCGGCGGCGCGCTGGCGATCGGGGCGGCGGTCTGGCTGGTGGCGGCCGCGCTCCGGCCCGCCGGCGGCGCGCCGCTCCGGCTTCTCCCGGCCGGCGGCATCGCGCTGGCCGCCGTCGCGGCGGCCGGGCTGGCCGCTCACGCGCCGCCGGCGCTCGCGCAGCGGACGGCGTGGCCGCTCGTGGACATCGCGACCGTGCAGGCGCGCCACCTCGCCCGCATGGTGCGCGAGCGGGAGACGTTCGAGGCGGCGATCGCGGCCGCCCCCGCCGACTATGCCGACGTGCCGGGCCTGCTCTCCCGCCTGCGCCAGCGGGACGTGCTGCTCGCCTTCGTCGAGTCGTACGGCATCTCGGCGCTCGACGACCCGCGCTACACGCCGGTCATGCGGCCGCGGCTGGACGAGCTCGGGGCGCGCGCGGCGGCGGCCGGGCTGCAGCTCGCCACCGGCACGCTGATCGCGCCCACGCAGGGCGGCCAGTCGTGGTTCTCGCACCTGTCGCTGACCAGCGGCCTGTGGGTCGACAACCAGTTGCGCTACGACCTGCTCGTGGCCAGCGGCCGGGAGACGCTGATCGACGACTTCCGCCGCGCCGGGCACCACACGCTCGCGCTGATGCCCGCCAACACCCTGGCCTGGCCCGAGGGCGAGCGGCTCGGCTACGACCAGATCCTGGCGCGCAAGGACATCGACTACCGCGGCCCGCCCCTCAACTGGGTCACGATGCCGGACCAGTTCACGTGGTCGTATCTGGAACGCGTGCGGCGGGCCGCCGCCCGCGACGCCCGGCCGCTGTTCGCCGAGCTCGGCCTGATCAGCAGCCACGCGCCCTGGACGCCCATCCTGCCTGTGCTCGACGACTGGGAGAGCATCGGCGACGGCGCGGTGTTCGGACCCTGGCGCGACGCCGGGGAGCCCCCCGAGCAGCTCTGGCTCGACCACGACCGGGTGCGGGAGCATTTCGCGCTGGCGCTCGACTACGCCATCAACGTCGTGACCGGCTACGCGGAGCGCTACGTCGACGACCGCACGCTGCTGATCGTGCTCGGCGACCATCAGCCCGCGCCGCTCGTCACCGGCACGGGCGCGAGCCGCGCCGTGCCGGTGCACGTCCTGAGCGGCGACGCGGCGCTGCTCGCCCCCTTCCTGGACCGCGGGTACGCGCCGGGGCCCTGGCCGGACCCGGCGCAGCCGCCTGCCCGCATGGACACGTTCCGCGACTGGTTCGTGCGGGCGTTCAGCGCGCCGCTCCACAGCGCCGCCGCGGGCGGCTGAGGGCCGACAGATGACCAACGACACGGCACCCGACTACGGCACCGGCGCCCGGCTGTTCCACTGGATCACCCTCGTCCTGATCCTCGTCCAGCTCCCCGCGGGGGTCGCCATGACGATGGAGGCCATCCCGAGCCTCAACGACGCGCTGTTCATCCTGCACAAGGGTCTCGGATGCATCTTCCTGCTGGTCGTGGCGGCGCGGCTCGTCTGGAAGCTGACGCATCCCGTGCCGGCGCTGCCGGCGCGGCTGCCGGCGCTGCAGCGGCGCATCGCCGCGCGCACGCACTGGGTGCTCTACGGGCTGCTCGTCGTGCTGCCCGTCAGCGGGTACATCCGCACGGTGGGCGACGGCTACCCCATCGAGATGCTCGACGCGCTCGGCATCCCGCCGCTCGTCACGGGCATCCCCGGCATCGCCCACGTCATGCGGATCATCCACTCCGTCTCGAGCTACCTGCTGATCGCCCTGGTCGCCGTGCACGTGGGCGCGGCCGTGCACCAGCAACTGTTCGGGCGCGACAACGTCCTGTCGCGCATGTGGCCGCCCGTGCGGCCGGGGCGCGGCGCGCGTGCGTGAGTGGCTCGGGCTGCTGCGCTCGTTCGTCGTCTACTGGCGCCCGGGGCGGCAGCGCGGGCTGCGACGCCTGTATCGCCCGCTCGTGAGTCCCGGGGACCTGGTCTTCGACATCGGCGCCCATCTCGGCGATCGATCGGTGGCCTTCGCAGCGCTCGGCGCGCGGGTCGTGGCGCTCGAGCCGCAGCCGCGCATCGCGGCGTGGCTGCGGTGGCTCGCCGCCCGCAACGACCGCATCACCGTGCGGCCCGAGGCCGTGGGCCGCGCCGCGGGCACCGCCCGGCTCGCGATCAGCCAGCGCACCCCGACCGTCTCGACGCTGGCCGACCGCTGGCGGGCGCGCATCCCGGCGGCCAACACCAGCTTCCGGCGCGTGCGCTGGGAACGGTTCGTGGACGTGCCGGTCACCACGCTGGACGCGCTGATCGCGCAGTACGGCCTGCCGGGCTTCTGCAAGATCGACGTGGAAGGCCACGAAGCCGAGGTGCTGGCCGGCCTCAGCCGCCCGCTGCCGCGGCTGTCGCTCGAGTTCGTGGCGGGCTGCCTGGACGTCGCCGCCGCCTGCGTGCGGCGGCTGGAGGCGCTCGCGCCGTACGAGTTCAACGCCGTGCCCGGCGAGGGCCGGCGCTTCGTCTTCGAAGCCTGGGTGCCGGGCGCCCGCCTGCTGGCCTGGCTGGCCGCCGGCGCCGGCGGCGTCTCGTCCGGCGACGTCTACGCCCGCCTCCGCCAATGAAGGCCCGCTACTGGCAGACGTTGACGACCGTGGAGGCCGCGCGGCTGGCGGAGCGCGACCCGGTCGTCGTGCTGCCGCTGGCCGCCCTCGAGCAGCACGGTCCGCACCTGCCGCTCTCCACCGACCTGGATATCGGCAGCGGCCTGCTGGCGCGCGCCTTCGAGCACCTGCCGGACGATTTTCCGGCCTGGGTGCTGCCGCCCCTGGCGGTCGGCGCGAGCCGCGAGCACGCACGCTTCGCCGGCACGGTCAGCCTGGATCCGGCGCTGCTGGGCGCGGTCGTGCAGGCGCACGGCGCGGCGCTGGCGCACGCCGGCGTCCGGCGGCTGGTGCTCAGCAACAGCCACGGCGGCAACCGGGCGGCGCTCGACGCGGCCGCGCTCCGGCTGCGCGACGAGCTGGGCCTGCTCGTGGTCAAGGCGCACTACTTCCTGCTGCCCCGCCCGGACGACGTGGATCTGCCCGCAGCGGAATGGCGCCACGGGCTGCACGGGGGAGCCGTGGAGACCGCCATGATGCTGCACCTGCGGCCCGACCTGGTGCGCATGGACGCGGCCCGGCCGGCGCGCTCGATCGGCGCGGATCTCGAGCGCACGATGCGGCGCGTGGACGCCGGCGGGGACGCGGCGGCGTTCGCCTGGCTGGCGGGCGACCTCCATCCGTCGGGCGCGGCCGGCGATGCGGGACTCGCCAGCGCCGACCTCGGCGCGCGGCTCGTGGCCTGGTACGGCGCCGCGCTCGCGGAGATCATCCACGATGCGGGCCGCTTCCCGCTCGGGCGCCTGTCCGGGGGGTGACCGCCGCCCGGGCGGCCTGCCGCGGGGGCGGCGCGGCTACCTCCCCGCGTCCGCGTCGCCGGCCAGCATGTCCTCCAGCCAGTGGCCGGCGCGCTCCACCTTGGCCCTGACGTACTTGGCGTTGTGCCGGTTGAGCGTGCCGTAGAGCGGCTCGCGGTCCACCACCTCGATGCCGGCGTTCTGCAGGGCTTGCATCTTCTCCGGGTTGTTGGTGAACAGCCGGACGCGTGGGACGCGCAGGTGGTGCAGCATCCCGACCGCCGCTTCGTAGGTGCGCTCGTCGGCCCCGAAGCCGAGCACGCAGTCGGCGTCGACCGTATCCAGCCCCTGCCCCTGCAGGGTGTACGCCCGCAGCTTGTTGCCGAGGCCGATGCCGCGCCCCTCCTGGTCGAGATACAGCAGCACGCCGCCGCCGCGCGCGGCGAACGCGCGCAGGCTGCCGCGCAACTGCTCGCCGCAGTCGCAGCGCAGGCTGCTGAACAGATCGCCCGTCAGGCAGGCCGAGTGGATGCGCACGGGAACCGGGTCCGGCCACTGGTCGCGCGCGCCGACGAGAATCGCCACGTGCTCGAGCAGGCCGTTCGCCTCCCGATAACACACGAACCCGGCGGTCCCGACGGACTCGAGGGGCACCGGCCCGTCGCTGACGTACGTCAGCTCGAGCCGCGTGTCGCGGGTCATCGTGTCGATCCGCGCCGTCGTCACCGCGAGGATGGCGCCGCTCTCGATGCCCCGCCGCAGCTCCGGCGCGGCGCCGGCGTCGACCGGGGCGCCCACCACCGCCGGAATCAGCCGGCCCAGCCGCACCAGCTTCAACCCGCCGATCTCCGGCTCCGACGCCTCCCGCACATCGCGCACGCGGGCCGCATGGGCCCCCGGCGCGGTCGCGAGGCGCATGATCTCGTCGGCGTCGAACGCGCCGTCGAGCAACAGGCTGAGCGGCACGCGGCGGCTGCCGTTCGACAACCCCATGGCGTGCGCCCGGTGGTGGGTAATCGCCAGCCGCACCGGCCCGCCGGCGATGCGTCCGAGCTGCTCGACCGTGGACGGCGTCAAGCCCTCGACCGCGGCGAGCAACGCGCCCGGCGCCGCGGCCGACCCGCCGGAAGGCGTTACGTAGAGAGGCCGGCCCCTGTGAAGATCGAACAGGCCGCGTTCCGCTTCGTACATACTAGGAAACCGTCGCCTGCGGCTCCGATTGCCGCCCGACCGGACCTGCCCGGGGGTCCGCGCCTCCCGCGGCGCAGACTCCCGGGATGCCAGGAGTCTACTTGAGATCCCCGATCGATGAACGCACCGCCTGGAACCTGCTGCGTGCCGTGTCGCCCGGCGTGACGACAACTGGAAGGCCCGTGCGTGTGCACCATCATCCCAATCCCGCTGTCTGGTTGCAAGTCGACGCCTCCGGCGCGTGGCAGACAGCGGGCGCGCCGACCGATGCGGCGCGCGACCTGCTGGACCTGTTCCTGCCCCTCCAGTTGCGGGCCGACCTGGCGATCGCGCAGATCGGCCAGAGTCTCGACGGCCGCATCGCGACGGCCGCCGGGCACTCCCACTACGTGACCGGCCCGGCCGACATCCGCCGCCTGCACCGGCTGCGCGCGCTGGTCGACGCGGTGGTGGTCGGGGCCGGCACCGTGGCCGCCGACAACCCGCGGCTCACGGTGCGGGAGGTCGCGGGCGGGAACCCGCTGCGGGTGATTCTCGATCCGCGCGGGCGGCTCGACCGGGACCGGCACGTCTTCGCGGACGGCGCCGCGCGCACGCTGGAGCTGCGCCGCGCGGCGGACGGCGGCGCGAGCCGGCCCCGTCTCGAGGGCGGCGTGCTGCGGATGCCCGCCACCCGCGGCGGCGGCTTCGATCCGCCCGCCGTGCTCGCGGCCCTGCGCGGCCTGGGCTGCCGCCGGGTCCTGGTCGAGGGCGGCGGCACGACCGTCTCCCGCTTCCTGCAGGCCGGCGCGCTCGACCGCCTGCACGTCACGGTCGCGCCGCTGCTCATCGGCGGCGGCCGGCCGGCGCTCACGCTGGATCCGATCGAGTCGCTCGACGAGGCGCTGCGCCCGCGCTGCCGGCACTTCCGCCTCGGCGACGACATGCTCTTCGACCTCGATCTCCGCGGCGCCGGGACGGAGCCGGTATGATGGCGGGTGGAGCTGTCGGATCGTCCACCCCGGCGGCGCGCGTTCAGGGGGTGCCCATGCGTCTTGGAGCTGTCGTGGCGGCCGCGGCCGTCTGGCTGGTCAGCCTGCCCGTGCCGGGTGCCGCGCAACCGACGGAGCAACCGGTCACGTTCGCCGAGCACGTGGCGCCGATTCTCCACGAGCGCTGCACGACCTGTCATCGGCCCGGCCAGGTGGGACCGATGTCGCTGCTGACCTACGAGGACGCCCGGCCGTGGGCGCGCTCCATCCGGCAGAAGGTGGCCGCCCGGGAGATGCCGCCGTGGGACGCCGATCCCGCCATCGGCGTCTGGGCCAACGACCGCAGCCTCGGCGACGGGGAGATCGCGACCCTCGTCGCGTGGGCGGACGGCGGCGCCCTGCGCGGCGACCCCGCCGCCATGCCGCCGCTGCCGAGCTACGCGGACAGCGAGTGGACGATCGGCGAGCCCGACGCCGTCTTCAGCATTCCACCGTTCGACGTACCGGCCGAAGGCCTCGTCGACTACACCTACTTCGAGGTGCCGACCAACCTCGCCGAGGACAGGTGGGTGAGCGCGATCCAGGTCCGCCCGGGCGCGGCCGCCGCCGTGCACCACGTCATCGTCACCGCCAGAACCGAGCGCGGCCCGCGGGCACCGGGCGGCGGACGCCGCCGCGTCGATCCGGGATTCCGCCTCGACCGCGAGATCCTGCCGGGCCGGGAGATCGAGTGGAATCCGGGGGTGGCGCAGCTCGAGGGACGCGGCAAGGGCGCGCCCCTCGGCGGCACGACGGTCGGCAACGACGGGGTATCGATATTCCAGCCGGGCACCGCGCGGCTGCTGCAGGCCGGCACGACGCTCGTGTTCGAGATGCACTACACGCCGACCGGCGAGCCGCACGTCGACGAGACGCGCATCGGACTGGTCTTCACCGACACGCCGCCGGACCGGACGGTGCGCAACGGGGCAATCGCGCACGGGCAGTTCGTGATTCCGCCCGGCGCGGCCAACTACAGGGTCGAGGCCGACCTGACGTTCACCAGGAACGTGAGGCTCCTGAGCCTCCTGCCGCACGCGCACCTGCGCGGCGTGCGCTGGGACTACGAGGCGGTGTATCCCGACGGGACGCGGGAGACGATCCTCTCGGTGCCCGACTACGACTTCAACTGGCAGATCGACTACATCTTCGACGAGCCGCTGGCGTTGCCGGCGGGGGCGCGGATCCACGCCGTGGCCTACTACGACAACTCGGCCGCCAACCGGTCGAACCCGGATCCGACCGCCGAGGTGCGCTGGGGCGAGCAGACCGACGAGGAGATGATGTTCACCGCCCTGTCGTACCTGATCGACGAGGAGACCGGCCCGGACGCGGCCGGGAGGCGCGGCAAGTAACGCCTACCAGGCTGCTGGCTGCGCGACCGGCGGGAGGGCCAGCAGGTCCTGGTGCCCCACCGTCAGCTCGAAGCGGTCGCCGGCCGCCGTCTGCCGCCGGCGCTCAGCCCAAGCGTGGATCCGACGCGCGCGGGCGGGGAGCGGCGACAGGTCGAGCGCCGCGTGCTGCCAGCCGTCGATCAGCGCCAGCGCCAGCGCCCGGTCTTCCGGCCCGAGCCGCCACGGGCTCGGCAGGCGCCACGTCCGGTAGCCCATCTGGCTAAAGAGCGCCTCGGTCGCCTCCGCGGCGGCCGGTCCCAGCGCTGTCGCCGGCCCGCGGTCGCGCCGCTGGTGGGCGTTCACCGCGTCCCTGATCGCCGCGTCGTCCGGATCGCCCGCCTCACCGGGGCCGTCGCCGCAGCTCCCGGCGGCCGACCACTCCATCACGCCGTCGTAGGTCAGCGCCAGGTACGCGCCGCAGCCGGCAGCCCGGCAGGCGCGGGCGAGGCGGCCCAGCCAGTCCTCGGTGACGAGATCGAGCAGCGCCGAGCAGGTCACGAGGTCGGCGTGCGCCGCTGCCGGGAGCCCGGCTTCGGTCAGGTCGCCGTGCACGCACCGTACCTCCGCGGCGGTCCCCGCGGCCACGGCGCGCGCCAGCAGGTCCGCGTCGTGGTCGACCAGCGTCCACTGCTGCGGGCCCGGCAGCCGCGGCGCCAGGTAGCGCAGATTCGACCCGGTGCCGCTGCCCAGGTCCACGATCCGGGTCCACCCCCGGGCGCGCCACTCCGCCCGCAGGCGATCGACGAGGGCGTCGGCGCGCGAGCGGTGGTCGGCCGCCTCGCGCAGCGCGAGCCAGTCCGGACTGAACGCGTCCTGAGCACCGCTCGGCATACCGCCTAGTCGGACCGCGGAGCGGTCAGGTCCGTCACGGCGGCGGCGAACTTGTCCGTCGCCTCCTCCCAGTCCGGCAGGCTGGCGGCGTGCCGGCGGGCCGCCGCCGCCAGGCGCGCTGCGAGCTCGGTCCGCGCACCGCCCGGCGCGGGCGGGAGCAGCCGCGCGAGGGCGCCGGCCAGGGCCGCGTCGTCGCCCGGCGCCACGAGCAGCCCGGCGTCCGCGGGCACGGTGTGGGGAATCGCGCCGCCGGTCGTGCTCACCACCGGCAGTCCGCGCGCCAGCGCCTCGGTCAGCACCATGCCGAATCCCTCCGCGTGCGACGGGAGGACGAACACCGAGCTGGCGTCGTACAGCGCGGCAACGGCCTCGGCGTCGCACTCGCCGGGAAAGGTAATGCGCGCCGCGAGCCCGGCCGCCAGCACCTGCTCCCGGACGGCGCGCGCGAACGCCGGCGCCCGGTCCAGGCTGCCGGCGCAGACGCAGCGCCACGGCCGGTCCGCCAGCCGGGCGAGCGCCCGGACGAGGACATCCTGCCCCTTGCGGGGCGTGACCGACGCCACGCACAGCAGTTGCGGCGGCGCGCCGGGACCGGGACCGGCGGCCGGGGGCGCGGGATCGGTGCCGGGCGGGACCGCCCGGATCGCTGCGGCCGCCACGCCCAGCTCCGCCACGCGCTCCGCCGTGCAGGCGCTGGTCGCCAGCACGCCCGTGCAGGCCGCCAGCGCGGCCCGCTCGAGGGCGACGAAGCGGTCGCGCCGCGCCGCGTCGAGCCCGGTCTCGTCGCCCAGCAGCAGGTGAACCAGACCCAGCAGCCGCAGCCGGCCGCGCTCCGGGCGGATCAGCTCGGGCAGCGCGCCCATGGCGAGCCCGTCGATGACCACGCGCGCGTCCGCCGGGAGACCCGCCAGCGTCCCGGCGAGGCTGTCCCGCGCGCGGGCGTCGCCGGCCGGAAACTCGCCCGCCAGCTCGTGCACCGCGACCTCCCGGCCGCGGCGGCGCAGGCCGTCGACGATGCGCGCGTCGTAGAGGTAGCCGCCCGTCCGCTGATCGAGCGGACCGGGCACGAGAAAGTGGAGGTCGGCGGCGCTCACACGGGACCCTCGTAGCCGCCCGCGGCCAGGTGCGACTCCTTCAGCGTGACGCGCATCGACGCGATGCCGCGGCCGGCCTCGCCGAGCCGGCCGTCGCGGATGGCGCGGGCCAGCCGGTCGAAGATCTCGCGGGCGAGCACCTCCGTCGTGGTGTTGCGGCCGGCGAACGCCGGCTCCTCGTCCAGGTTCCGGTAGCGGAACGCCGCCAGCACGGCGCGGAGCTGCTCGCCGGCCAGCCCGATGTCGACGACGACGCCGTCGGCACCCAGCTCGGGACGCTGGAAGGTCACGTCCACGACGTAGGTGGCGCCGTGCAGCCGCTGCGCGGGGCCGAAGATCTCGCCCCGAAAGCTGTGGGCGATCATGAAGTGGTCACGGACACTCACGCTGTACACGGGTCTGGGCTCCTCCATCTGCGGTTCGCGTGCCGTTCACGCGACGTTCGTCGAATAGCGGATGCGATGACACAGGGCGGCGCGCGGATCGCGGCTCAGGCGCGCCATGACGGCCGGCAGCTCGGCGAACCCGCTCTCGCCGCTGATCAGCGCGTCGAGCTCGGCGGCGCGCAGCAGCTCGAGCGCCAGGCGCATCCGGCGCGCATGGCTCCAGCGGGCGGCGCGGTCCGGCGGCAGCCGGCCGACCTGGCTGCTCCTGAGCGTCAGCCGGCGCGAGTGGAACGCCTCGCCGAGCGGCAGGGGCACGGACCGCGACCCGTACCAACTGGCCTCGACGATCGTGGCCTCGACGCCGGCGACGTCGAGCGCGGTGCGCAGGCCGGCGGGCTGGCCGCTTGCGTGCACGATCAGATCGGCGGCGGGCGGCGGCTCGGCCTCAGTGCGGAAGGCGACGCCGAGCGCCCGCGCGGCCGACCCGCGTTCGGGATTGACGTCCACGGCGGTCACCGCCGCACCCGGCACCTGCCGGCAGAGCCAGGCGACCAGCAGCCCCACCACGCCGGCGCCAATCACCACGATGCGGTCGCCCGCGGCCGGCCGCGCGTCCCAGACGACGTTGATCGCCGTCTCCATGTTGGCCGCCAGGACGGCGCGGGCGGGGGGCACGCCGGCCGGTATCCGGGCCACGGCGGCCGCCGGCACCCGGTAGAGGTCCTGGTGCGGGTAGAGGCAGAACACCGTGCGGCCGGCCAGGTCCGGGGGCGCGTCCTCCGGCAGCACCTGGCCCACGCTCGCGTAGCCGTACTTGACCGGTCCCGGAAACTCGCCCTCCTGGAACGGCGCGCGCATGGCCTCGTACTGCGAGCGCGGCACCTCCCCGTTGAAGACGAGCGCCTCCGTGCCGCGGCTGACGCCCGAGTAGACCGTCCGCACCAGCACCTGCCCGGCTTGCCCGGGCGGCAGGTCCGCCTGCACAATCTCACCACGGCCGGGCGATCGGATCCAGAACTGGCGCGCGGTGCGGGTAGTCGACATGCTGAGCATCGGCCGGGCCGGCCGCGACCTGATCGCCGGGCTTCCGCTGCTGCTGGCCGTGGCCTGCGCGACGCAACGGCTGTTCGGGTTGCCGTCCGCCTACGTGCTGCAGGCCGTAGCATTGTACGCCCTGCTGGCGGCGCTGGTCGTGCGGGCCGCGCCCGCCGTCATGCCCGGCGCGGGGCTCGGCGCGGCGAACCGGGTCACGCTGGGGCGCGCCACGCTCGTGCTCCCGGTCGCGGCGCTGGCGCTGCACGCCGGCCGCCTGGACGCGCCCGCCTGGTGGTGGATCGTCGCGCTGTCCACGACCGCGCTGATCCTGGACGGCGTCGACGGCTGGATGGCCCGCCGCACGCGCAGCGCGACCCCCTTCGGCGCCCGCTTCGACATGGAGCTCGACGCCTTCCTCATGCTGGCGCTGTCCGCCCTGGTCTGGCTGGGCGGCCGGACCGGCCCCTGGGTGCTGCTCATCGGGGCGCTGCGCTACCTGTTCGTCGCGGCCGGCCGGCTGCGGCCGGCGCTGCGGGCCGCGCTGCCGCCGAGCCGGCGGCGCAAGGTCGTCTGCGTCGTCGAGGGCGCCGTGCTCGTGAGCTGCCTGGCCCCCGTCATGCCGGACGTCGCGGCCGGCCCCGCGGCGGCGGGGGCCCTCGCCCTGCTGGTCTACTCGTTCGCCGTCGACGTGCGCTGGCTGGTCCGGCACGCCGGGCGTCAGTTGGCGCTTGACAGCGTGGAGAGCAAATAGCACCATGAATTTGTTGTGCTGAATGTACCTGCAGCTCTCCGGGAGCGGTACCCTCACCTGCGGTTCTGTCGGCACTGGGATCTCGGTCCCGGTGTGCGCTTTCAACTTGGCCAGTGCGACGCTGTCATTCGCGCGATCCGAGAGACACCGTTGAGCGCCGATCGCTATCGGGAGCTCGGGAGAGCGGCGCTGATCAAGGGCGCCCAGGCGACCACCGCGATCGAGGGCAACACCTTGACCGACGACGAGGTGCGGCAGGTGGCCGAGGGGGAATCGCTGCCGCCCAGCAAGCGGTACCAGGAACGCGAGGTCCGCAACGTCATCGACGCCATGAACGGCATTCTCAACGACGTGGTCGAGCACGGGGCGACTCCATCAATCTCGACGGCTCTCATGCTCGACTTTCACCGCCGGATCGGTTCCGAACTCGGCGAGCACTTCGATGCGATCCCAGGGCGATTTCGGACCGATGAGCGCGTCGTCGGTCCGTACAAGTGTCCCAGGGCGGCAGACGTGTGCACCCTGACCGACCTGTTGTGCGACTGGCTTCGGCGAGATTTTGCGCCGGAGAAAGGCTCGCAATCCTTCACAGACGCTGTGATCCAGGCGATCGTGACTCACGTCTACGTCGAATGGATTCATCCCTTCGGAGACGGCAACGGACGAACCGGGCGGCTGCTTGAATTCTACCTGCTGCTGTGCGCCGGCAACCCGGACATCGCGTCGCACATCCTGTCCAACTTCTACAACGAGACGCGGCCGGAGTACTATCGGCAGCTCCATCAGGCGAACAAGAACCGCGACCTCAGTGACTTCATCGCCTACGCGGTCGAAGGCTATCGCGACGGCCTGCTGGAAGCGCTGCAGGCGATTCAGCAGATTCAGTTCAAGATCGCGTGGCGGACGCTCGTCCACGATCGGTTCGCCAAGCAGCAGTACCGCAAGAAGCGCGTCTTCAAGCGCCGGCGCGAGCTGATGCTGCAATTTCCGCTGGATGAAGCGGTCCCGCTCGACCGACTGCCGATGCAGACCATGGCGTTGGCCCGGCAGTACTCGATGCTGACGGATACGACCTTGCTCCGGGACGTGAGAGTCCTAATCGACATGGGTTTGGTCGTACGTGATCCGCCGACAGGAGGTTACCGCGCGCACACCGACCTTCTGCGCCGCCGGATGCCGGCACGAAGAGCGTGATGTGCCTCCAACGTGGGTCGAGTGCCGTACCGTGGTCGGTCGAGGCGTTCTGGTTGCAGGGTGAGGTAGACGATGCACCGGTGATACATTGGTAGCATGAGGCTGGGGATGAACCGTCGACACGGAGCGTGCCTCGCTGCCCTGCGGGCTGCCGGCTGCTGGATACTGGCCAGCGCCGCCGCGTGGGTCGCCGTCCACGATGCGGGGTTGCGCGCCCAGGCGTCCCAGCTTCCGGCCATCAGCAGCCAGTTGCGCCATGCGCGGGGCCAGCACGTCGTGCCCCTCTACCGGGGCTGGTTCACGGGCGACGACGGCCGCATCTACGCCGCCTACGAGTACCTGAACCTGAACGCCGGCGAGACGCTGCACATCCCGATCGGCCCCGACAACGCCGTCGCGCCGGGGCCGGCCGACCAGGGCCAGCCCACCTGGTTCCTGCCGGGCCACCGGCACGGCGTGTTCGCCGTGCCGCTGCCGCCGGGGTCCACGACCGAGATCACCTGGACGCTGAGCATCCGAGGGCAGACGCTCAGCATGCCGTCGAACCTCGGTCCGCTGTACGAGATCGAGGGTCTGGTCAACCACGGCGGCTCGTTCCCGGGCAACACGCCGCCGGTCGTCCGCTTCGCGCCGGACGGTCCCGCGGGGCACGGGCCGGCAGGGCTCGCGACGGAGTTCGACGTCGCCGTGGGACAGCCCCTCGCGCTGCACGTCTGGGTCACTGACGACGGTCTGCCCCCGCGCCCCGACCACGCCAAGGTGATTCGGTCGCTGCAGCAGAGCTACCGGCGGGGGGACGGCAGCGAGACGGGCCCGACCGTGGCCTGGACCCGCTACCGCGGGACCGGTACGGTAGGCTTTCGCGACGCCACGCCGCCCGTCGAGCAGGGCCGGGCGCGCACCGCCGCGACGTTCGACGCGCCCGGCCGCTACATGCTGCGGGCGCTGGTGTCGGACGGGTCGGGGTTCGACGGCTGCTGCTGGACGAACGCGTATGTCGCGGTCGATGTGCGGCCGGCGGGACGGTAGCGGTCTGCGCTGCGGACAGGAAGGGCGACAGCATGATGAAGCGATCCGACTCGCGCACCGGCCTGCTGCCGCTGCTGGCAGGCGGCCTCGCGGCGCTCGGCGCGGTCGCCGGCCTGGCGGACCGAGCCGCCGGGCAGCCGGCCGCCGACCGGCCGGCGGCCACGTTCGCGAAGGACGTCGCGCCCATCTTCCAGCGCAAGTGCCAGGAGTGCCACCGGCCCGGCAGCATGGCGCCGATGTCGCTGCTCACCTACGCGGAATCGCGCCCCTGGGCCCGCGCCATCCGGGCCCGGGTCGCCGCCCGCGAGATGCCGCCGTGGTTCCTCGACAAGACCGTCGGCATCCAGCAGTTCATCAACGACGCCTCGCTGAGCGACGCCGAGATCGACACCATCGTGCGCTGGGTCGACGCCGGCGCGCCGCCCGGCAACCCGGCCGACCTCCCGCCGCCGCGCGAGTGGCCCGACGGCGACCGGTTCCGGCTCGAGGCCGAGCTGGGCCCGCCCGACCTCGTCATCCGCTCGGAGCCGTTCACGATGCCGGCGGTGGCGCAGGACACGTTCTTCCGGCCGATCGTCGACGTGCCGCTGACCGAGCCGCGCTGGATCCGCGCGGTCGAGACCAAGCCCTCCGGCCGTGACGGCCGGCGCATCGCGCACCATGCGTCGACCTTCCTGCACCAGCCCGAAACGCCCGAGTTCCTCGCGGCCGAGCGCGCGCTGATCGCCGGGCAGGCGGCCGCCGACGCCGTGCTGCAGGTGGCCCGCGAGCGGATCGGCGGCGACCCGATCGACACGCGCGAGATGTTCACGGAGTGGGCGCAGGGCAAGGGCGGCGAGATCTACCCCGCGGACACGGGCAAGCTCGTGCAGCCGGGCGCGCGCGTGGAGTTCTCCATCCACTACCACGCCGTCGGCGAGGAGATCACCGACCGGCTGGAGGTCGGCTGGTGGTTCCACCCGCGGGGCGTCACGCCGCGCTACAGCGCGTCGTTCGTCTCGGTGGGCAGCGTGAACGTCAAGCCGCTGCACATCCCACCCCACGCCGAGACGGTGCACCAGGGCTCCTACACGCTGCCGGCGCCGGCCATCCTGCACAACTTCCAGCCGCACATGCACTACCGCGGCAAGGCGTTCTCGCTGGAAGCGATCCATCCCGACGGCCGGCGCGAGCTGCTGAACCACGCCGACCGGTTCAGCAACGACTGGCACATCAACTACATCTACCACCCGGACCACGCGCCGGTCCTGCCGCGCGGCACCGTGCTGCAGATCACCGCCTGGCACGACAACACGGCGGCCAACCGCAACAACCCCGATCCGCGCCAGTGGGTGTGGTACGGGCCGCGCACGGTCGACGAGATGGCGCACTCGAACGCGCAGCTCATCTTCATCGGCGACGCCGACTACGAGCGCCTCAGCGCCGAGCGGCGGGCCCGCGCCGGCCAGAACTAGTTCTAGAGTCGGGGATCAGACGGGAGGGCCTGCAGGCGTCCGCGCCGCCAGACGGGGCGCGGACGCCTTGCAGGCCGAGTTCGGGCGGCAATCTGCCGGTCAGTGATCCAGACTGCTGATGCGGTCCCAGTGGATGAACCGCCGCACCGCGACGCCGTCGACCTCGCGGGGCCCGCCCGGCATCAGGATGAGCTGATCGCCCTGGAAGTCGTAGAACCGCTGCGCGTCGACGCCGGCCGACGCGGGCACGACCGCCCCGGTGCGGCGGTGCAGCACGTAGCCGCCCCGCTTGACGATGAACGACCCGAAGTAGCCGCCGTAGCTGGCCAGGGTGGGGATCGCCTCGTCGCCCGTCGGGCGCGCCCCGGCATACGGCGGCCGGCCGGCCTCCCGCATGAGGTGCACCGCCATGTGGCCCGACGGCATGTAGATGATGTACCCCTCGGCGTACTGGTCGGTCGGGACCGGCTCGTCGCCGTCCAGCGTCCGCTGCTCGACGCGCGAGATGGCCCAGAAGCCGAGGAACCGGTGCTGCTCGGCGGTCAGGTCGGCCTTGTCGGGCACCTTCTCCCAGATGATCCGCACGCGCCCGCCGGACGGCCCCGGCGGGGGCTGCAGGATCAGCCGGTCGTCGGAGAACTCGTAGAAACGCTGGTTGTCCTGCCCGGTATTGCCCGGGTTGATGCTGCCCAGCACGTGGTGCGTGACGTACCCCTCGGCCTCGTTCACCGTGTACGGCCCGAAGTACGACGTGTAGCTGGTCAGCGCCGCCAGCGCCTCGTCGGGCGTCGGCTCGGCGCCGGCGTACGGCAGGCGCCCCTCCTGCTGGATGATGACGGCCATGTGCTCGCCGTCGTACATGATGTAGCCGAGCGGCGCCCCGGCCCCGAACGCGCCGGGCTCCGGCGGCGGCTGCAGGTTGCCGTCCCCGTCGTAGCGCTCGACCCCCAGCAGCTTCCACGTGCCGACGAACTTGTCGCGCGGATCGGCCTCGGCGCCCCCGCCCTGCGCGGCCGCCGCCCCGGCGGCGGCCAGCAGCGCGACGAGCGCCAGGCTTGCTGTCCCTCGCAGATGTACACGCATGGTTCGCTCCCTACCGCGAGCCCGCGGCTTCGGCCTCCAACTGGTCGGCGAGGGCGCCGGCCAGGATGTTGTACAGCCCGTAGTTGCCCTCGTGGCAGGCGTACTCGTACAGCGGGTCGGGGTTCAGCGTCATGGGCACCGTATAGGTCCAGGGACGCGTCCAGACCGTCGGGTCGTCGACCGTCGCCTCGTAGAGCAGCGTCCCGGGCGCGACGCGCGTGAAGCGCTCCACGAGACTGAGGTTGCGCGTGGAGGCGCCGCGCGCGAAGCTCGTCTCGCGCAGGAAGTTGGTCGTCTCCACCACCAGCGTGTCACCGTCCCAGTGGGCGCGCGAGCTGCCGGCCCACTGGCGCAGGCTCGCGGGCAGGTGCGCGCGCCCGTCCAGCGGCACGACGCGCGCGTCGTGGACCATCTCCGTCAGCAGCACGACGTGGTCCTCGGTCTGGAAGATCTGCACGTTGTTGTTGTAGGCGCGCGGCTCCATCGGCGGGCCCGCGTTGAAGCCCATCAGGCAGCGCACCTGCAGGCCGTTCGCGCCGAGGTCCTCCACGAAGCCGCCGGGCGTGGGAGTGTGCCGCCCCGTGCCCTCGCGCGCCCTTGCCTCGGCAGCCTGCCGCCGCTCGGCCGCCGCGGTCAGCGCCGGGATGCGGCCGTCGGGCGGATCGGTGACGAGCGACGTGCGGTTGGTCTCGACCACGGTCGTGCCCCGATCGAACCAGAACTGGTTGTAGTTGCCGACGACGTCGGCCGGCTCCTCGTCGTCGAGCGCCGCGATCTCGGCGAGGCGCCGCGCCTCGAACTCCGCGGCCTCCTCCGCCGTGTAGACGTCCCGCTCCAGCTCGGCGGGCCGCTCCATCGGCGTCAGCGTCCGGAAGTCCCACACGCCCTGCAGGTCCGGGGCGCCCCACGGCGTCCGCGGCAGCTCCTGGCCCGCGACCGGCGCGGGCGCCAGGGCCGCAACGGCGATCACGAACGCCAGCGCGCTCACCGGCACGATCAATCGATGAATCATCATGAACCTCCTGAATCCAGCTTCCATCAGATGGGGCTGCGCCCCAAGCCCCCGGCGTCCGCTTGCGGGGACCCCTTCGCCCCGCGC
>CAZMWA010000327.1:0-2933 GCA_964569405.1 uncultured Vicinamibacteraceae bacterium
CGCCTGGCGAGCGGGTCGATTTCGTGTCGATCGTCACGCCCAACCACCTGCACTTCCCCATGGCCCGGGATCTGCTGGCCGCCGGCATCCACGTCGTCTGCGAGAAGCCGATGACGTTCGACGCCGCCGAGGCGCGCCGTCTCCGGAAACTGGTCGCGCGCTCCGGCCGCGTGTTCGCCCTCACCCACAACTACACCGGCTACCCCATGGTGAAGCTGGCCCGCGACCTCGTGCGGGCTGGCGAGCTGGGCCACGTGCGCAAGGTGGTGGCGGAGTACGCGCAGGACTGGCTCGCGACGCCGCTCGAGCGCACCGGCATGAAGCAGGCGCGCTGGCGGACCGACCCGCGGCAGAGCGGGGCCGCCGGCGCCCTCGGCGACATCGGCACCCACGCGGCGAACCTGGCGGAGTACGTCACCGGCCTGCGGATCGCGTCGGTCGCCGCCGACCTCACGACGTTCGTCCCCCGCCGGAAGCTGGACGACGACGCCAGCGTGCTGCTGCGCTTCGACGGCGGCGCCCGCGGCGTGCTGCTGGCCAGCCAGGTCGCGGTCGGCGAGGACAACGGCCTGTCGCTTCGCGTGTACGGGGAGCGCCGCGGGCTGCGCTGGCGGCAGGAGGCGCCGGACGCGCTGCACCTGACGTCGCTGGACGGCCCCGCGGAGACTTGGCGCCGCGGCCACGGCTACGTGGCGGCGCGCAGCCCGGCCGCGGCGCGCGCCACGCGGCTCCCGCCCGGCCACCCCGAGGGCTTCATCGAGGCGTTCGCCAACGTCTACGCCAACGCCTGCGACACGATCCGCGCGCGCTTGCAGGGGGGCGAGCCGGACGCGCTCGCGCTCGACTTCCCGACCGTCGACGATGGCCTGCGCGGCATGCTCTTCATCGAGGCGGCTGTCGGGAGCGCCCGCGCCGGCGGGGGGTGGACCCGGCTGCCGCGAGGGTAGTGAAGGCGGCTCGACGCCGGGGCCGGACGGCGGTCGAAAACGTGAAAGTTCGGCGGCTACCGCTGAAATATCCTGCTAACATGCCGCCGTGATTCCCCGCGCCGACCACGTGCGAACCATTCGGAAAAGGCTGCGCCTGTTTCCGGTGGTGGCCATCCTGGGGCCGCGGCAGATTGGCAAGACCACGCTGGCGCAACTGGTCGCCGGGGCGCACGAGGGTCCCGTGCACCGGCTGGATCTGGAGCACCCGGCCGACCTGGCCAGATTGCTCGAAGACCCGATCCTGGTGCTGGGGGGGCTGCGCGGCCTGATCGTCATCGACGAGGTTCAGCGCCGCCCCGATCTGTTTCCCGTCCTGCGTGTGCTTGCCGACCGCACGCCGCGGCGGGCGCGCTTCCTGATCCTCGGCAGCGCCTCGCCGGATCTGATCCGACAGTCGTCCGAGTCGTTGGCCGGGCGGATCCACTACTACAACCTGGGCGGCCTGGGGCTGCACGAGGTGGGTGCGGCCCGGCTGGACCGGCGCTGGCTGCGGGGCGGCTTTCCGCCGGCCTGGCTGGCCCGCTCGAACGCGGCGGCCTTCCTGTGGCTCGAAAGCTTCATCCGGACGTTCCTGGAACGCGACCTGCCGGCGCTCGGCGTGCGCGTGCCGGGACCGGCGCTCCGCCGGTTCTGGACGATGCTGGCCCATTGGCACGGGCAGATCTGGAACTCGTCGGAGTTCGCCCGTTCGTTCGGTGTGGCGGACACGACGGTGCGCCGCTATCTCGACCTGCTGACCGGCGCCCTGGTCGTACGTCAACTCCAGCCGCATCACGCCAACATCGCCAAGCGGCAGGTCAAGGCCCCCAAGATCTACCTGCGCGACGCGGGCGTGTTGCACGCCCTGCTGGGCATCGACGACATGCGCAGCCTGCTGTCGCACCCCAAGTCGGGCGCGTCCTGGGAGGGGTTCCTGCTGGAGACGATCATCGACCGGCTCGGCCTGCCGGACGAGCAGGTCCGTTTCTGGGCGGCGCACACCGGCGCGGAGCTCGATCTGCTGGTTGCCCGCGGCCGCCGGCGCGTCGGCATCGAGATCAAGCGCACCACGGCGCCGAAGGTCACGCGGTCGATACGCTCGGGACTCACCGACCTCGATCTCTCCGAGGCGATCGTCGTGCACGCTGGCCGGGATTCGTACCGTCTGGCCGCCAAGGTGCGCGCCGTTGCGGCGGCGCGCCTGGATACCGACCTGCGGCTGTAGCCGCGAGGGGCCGCCGTCAGTCGGTCTTCGCGATCCGCCAGAGCGACGAGACGGTACGGATGATCAGGCTGCCGCGCAGGACGGCGGGCGTGGCGTTGACCATTTCCTCGAGCGGGTTGACGCGCAGCAGCTCGTAGTCCGGACCGGCGCGGATGACGTAGGTGTCGCCGTCCTCGCTCAGGGCGAAGACCTTGCCGTTGTACGCCCAGGGCGACGACGTGAAGCCGCCGGTGCCGCGCGCGATCCGGACGCGGCCGTAGACCTCGTCGCCGGTGCGGGCGTCGTGGGCGGTCATGAAGCCCTGGGTGTACAGCCCGTAGAACAGGCCGTCGTAGACCAGCCCCGACGGCATGTACGTGCCGGCCGCGTCCCGGAACCAGACCACGTGCTCGTTGCTCGTCGCGCCCGGCGCGAGGGAGATGTCGCCGCTGGCGCCGGGCCGGATGGCGTAGACCGGACGGAACAGCATCGACGGAAAGCCGGAGCTGACGTACAGCAGGCCGTCGGCGGCGAACGGGGTCGGCGTGGTGCTCACGGAGAGCCCCTCGATCTCCCAGAGGCGGGTGCCGTCCATGCCGAACGAGCGCACGCGGTTGTTGCCCAGGACGACGACCTCGGTGCGCAGATCGTTCTCCCACACGAAAGGAGAGGACCAGCCGTACGCCTCTTCCGTCTTGGGTTCGATGACGTGCCACAGCTCCTCGCCGGTCTGCGTGCTGTAGGCGGCGAAGAACCAGGAC
>CAZMWA010000328.1:0-17565 GCA_964569405.1 uncultured Vicinamibacteraceae bacterium
GAGCAGCTCCGGCAGCGCGTCCGCGCGCAGAGCCCGGCGGCTGTCGCTCTTCAGATCGACGAGGACGGGATTGCTGCTCTCGTCCCGCTTCCAGTTGCGGCGCAGCAGCGTCCGGCAGTTCTGAATCTTGGCGCTCACGAGTCCGCGGGCGAACCGCAGGCACGTCCGCTCGTCGAAGCTGGCCCGATACTGGGCCGTCCGCAGCTCGACGTTCTTGTGCCCGTTGCCCGTTGTGTGGCCGAAGAACCACCCGCCGTAGCTGTGCCAGGTGACGGGAATCCCGCGCCACATCAGCTCGTGCAGGCAGGGCGTCGTCAGGTAGACGTTGCCCATCACGACCACCTGCGAGGTTTCCTCCAGTCGGGCCGTGGCCACCTCGGCGTCCTCGACCGTGACGACCAGGGTTTCCCCCGACTTGGAGACCTTCGCCCGGCGCGCCTGGACATAGAGCGGCAGCGCGTCGGTGCAGGGCACGGCTATTGGCCGCGGCGCCGCCTCGGCTCCCCTCAGATGGTGGACCTCGTCCGGCAGGCAGACTTCGACCAGCGAGCAGCGCGGGCACTTCGGACTGTCCTCGAGCGGCGGCGGGATGACGGCTTCGTCGGCGACGCGCCGCAGTCCCTCGACTGCCCGCTGGGTAGTCGCGACCAGTTCTTCGTCGAACGCGATACGGACCCGTTCCCGGCTGCCGACGAAGTACAGCACGCCCTCGTCGCACACGTAGCCATGCTCGCGCAGCAGGAGCCCCTGCACGCAGAGCTGCACCCGCTCGGGATCGTAGGCCCCGCGCTCGACGTGCGGGCGCTTGCCACGCTTGTAGTCGACCGGGGTCACCTTGCCGCCATCCGACTCGATCAGGTCCATCCGGGCGATCAGGCCGAGGCGCTCCGACGACAGGGTGATGGATCGCGCATGCAGCTTCTCCGCGCTGTCCACGTCTGCCGGCGGCGGCAGCTTCCCGCCGTCGCGGTTGACCCGCCGGTGCGCGTGGCGGCCCTCGACCGTGTCGAACGAGTCGACCCACTCTCCCTGCACCCACTCCAGATAGGCCAGTCGCGGGCAGTAGACGTATTCGTTGAGCATGCGCGCCGGCACCAGCGGCGGGGCGTCGGCGGAGACGGGCTGGACCGGCGGCTCGCGAAGTTCCGGAGCTGACACGGCGGCATCCTCCCGTTTGACGGCATGGGATCGTTTCGGTCGATCCGGCGCGGAACGGTAGGCGCACCGAGAGCGGCCCGCTGGATCCTCAGGGCGACACGACAGCCCGGAACAACGCTTGAGACTTCGCGCTCGACTCTGTACGCTTCAGGTGTACGCTTGGTATCCAGCGGAGGAGCAGATGGCGAAGACGATCGGAGCGGCCGAGTTCAAGGCCACGTGTCTCCGCGTCATCAAGCAGATGGAAAGAGATGGACAGCCGGTGACGATCACCAACCGCGGCCGGCCGGTCGCGGTGTTGTCACCTGCTCCCGCACCCGGCGCGAATCCATCGATCATCGGCGCGATGCGGGGCTCCGTCCTGGGCTACGACGAGCCCTTCGCGCCGGCAACCGATCCTTCGGATTGGAACGCCGCACGGTGATCGTCGTCGATACGCACGTGTTGATCTGGGCGGTCGACGGACACGCCCGCCTTGGACGCACTGCCCGCGCCGCCCTCGAAGAGGCCGGACGCACCGCGGGCATCGGCGTCTCGGCCATCACACCTTGGGAAATCATCCTGCTGGCGGATAAAGGGCGGCTGCGCCTCGGATGTGACGCCGCAGTCTGGATCGACACCGCGCTCGACTTGCCCGGCGTCCACCTGATACCCATCGAGCCCGCCGTTGCCATAGACAGCGTGCGCCTGCCAGGCAGCTTCCACGCCGACCCAGCCGATCGGTTCATCGTCGCGACGGCCCGCTATTGCGGCGCACCGCTACTCACAGCCGACGGCGCCATCCTCAAGTACGCTGCAGGAGGCCACGTCTCGGTCGTCGACGCGTCGCGGTGAGGATAGCTGCCACGGCGTGCTCTACTCACATCGAAATGCACGTTGGCCGCGACCTGCCTCCGCCAGCGCAGTGTCACGTTTGGTGTC
This sequence comes from uncultured Vicinamibacteraceae bacterium, assembly GCA_964569405.1. Classification (GTDB taxonomy): domain Bacteria; phylum Acidobacteriota; class Vicinamibacteria; order Vicinamibacterales; family UBA8438; genus JAAXGX01. Next base: position 2,080 of record CAZMWA010000328.1, read on the forward strand.
CGACAATCGTCGACGGAAGCGTGCGCCGACTGACAGGTTCTGACAGTCCTCCAGAGTTAGACTTGTTGGGCTTGTGGGGCTGACTGCTCCCGACGGCCTGCCAGGAATCTCCACGTGAACGTCGCGACTATCTATCGGCTGGCACTCGGCGCCGACCGGCAGCCGGACGCGTGGCAGCGCGCGCTGGCCACCGAGGCGTGGCCCCGGGTCCTGATCGCGCCGACCGGCTCCGGCAAGACCGCCGCGGTCACGCTCGGCTGGGCCTCCCGGCGCCTGCACAACCCGGACGACACGCCCCGGCGGCTGGTCTGGTGCCTGCCAATGCGTACGCTCGTCGAGCAGACCGCCGATGCCGTCAGGAAGTGGTTCGGCAGGCTCGCGGCGGACAACAACCGCGGCGACCGCCTCCCGCAGCCGGAGGACGTGCACGTCCTCATGGGCGGCGTGGACGCCGACGGCTGGCTGGACAGGCCGGAGCGCCCGGCGGTGCTCGTCGGCACCCAGGACATGCTGCTGAGCCGCGCGCTGATGCGCGGCTACGCCTCTTCGCGCGCGCTGTGGCCGATGGAGTTCGCCCTGCTGCACAACGACGCGCAGTGGGTGTTCGACGAAGTGCAGCTCATGGGCGCAGGGCGCGCGACCTCCGCACAGCTCGAAGCCTTCCGGCAGTCGGAAGCGGACCGCGTGCGGCAGGATGACCACATTGCGGGCATTCCGTCTCGCAGCCTCTGGATCTCGGCCACGCTCGATCCGCGTTGGCTCGCCACCGTCGATCATCCTGCTCCGCCGATTGCGGCGGTCGCTCGCGTCGACCCGGCCGAGGCACCCGAGGGTCGCCTCGCGAGGTTGGCGCGCGCCACCAAGAGACTCGCCCGGTCGCCGGTGGCGCCGGCGTCCGCGAAGAAACCCGACCTCGCCGACTACGTCGGGCGGCTGGCCGACGCGATCTTGCAGACCCACCGCCCCGGGCGCATGACCCTGGCCATCGTCAATCGCGTGGACCGGGCGCAGGCTCTCCGCGGCGCGATCGAGGAGAGGCCGTCCTCGCGGAGGGCGCCGGCTCCGACGCTGGCCCTCGTTCACTCTCGCTTCCGCGCAGCTGATCGGGCGCGGGAAATGGCGAAGGTGCTCAGCACAGCTGACTCGAATCCGAACGGCCGCATCGTCATCGCCACGCAGGCGGTCGAGGCAGGCGTGGACATCTCGGCCGCAGTCCTGTTCACCGAGCTGGCCCCCTGGTCCTCACTGGTGCAGCGCTTCGGCCGCGCCAACCGCTACGCGGAGCTGCCCGAAGGCGCCGCAGTGCACTGGATCGACCTGCTGCCGCCGGCCAGCGAGGGCGCCGCGACCGATAAGGAGGCCGAGGAACTGGCCCGGCCGTACGAGGCCGCGGACCTGCGGATCGCGCGGGACCGGTTGGCGGAACTGACCGACGTCGCGCCGGTGCGCCTGCCCCCGCCGGATGCCGTCGAACCGCCGCGGCGGGTGATCCGGCGCAAGGACCTCGACGACCTCTTCGACACGGATCCGGACCTCACCGGCTTCGACGTCGACGTCTCGCCGTATGTGCGCGACGCTGACGACACCGACATCCGCATCTTCTGGCGGCATCCGTCGGAGGCGGAAGACGATGCGCCGCGCCCAGGGCAGGACGAGTTGTGCGCGGTGTCGATCGGCACGGCCGCGAAGTGGATGGACAAGCTGCCCAACAAGGGGCGGAACCTGCTGTTCCAGCGCGACCCGCAGTGGCGGCGCGGAAACGGGGGGACCGGGGCGGCGCCGCCCGGGTGGATGCCCCTGCAGGGCAGGCCCTGGCCGGGCCTCGTGCTGCTGGCGTATCCGGCCGCCGGCGGCTACAGGGAGGCCTCCGGGTTCACGGGCGCTCCGAAGGACGTGCCCGAGCCTATCTTGGGGCCGGCGCCGCAAGAGGCCGAAGGACACGACGAGGATCCGCTGAGCGGGATGGGCGGGATAGTGCCGCTCGCCGATCATCTCCGGCACGTCACGGCCGAGGCCTCCTCGTTGTGCACGGCCCTCAACGTGGAACCGGCCGCGCGGGGGGCCGTCGTGCGTGCGGCGCGCTGGCACGATCTGGGCAAGGCGCACGAGGTCTTCCAGGACACGATGCGCCGGGGCCTCGGCGGACCAGCCGTGGAGCCCGGCGTGCTGCTCGCCAAGACCGCCGGAAGGCCTCGCCACAGCAGGCCCTACTTCCGCCACGAGCTCGCCTCCGTCCTGGCGTTCCTGGCACACGAGGGCTGGTCGCGCGACGCTGATCTGGTCGCCTACCTGATCGCCGCGCACCACGGGAAGGTGCGGCTCAACCTGCGCGCCCTACCCCGCGAGGCGGCACCGAACGACGGCAGCGCCGGGACGCGCTTCGCCCGCGGCGTATGGGAGGGCGACAAGCTGCCTCCCGTCGCGCTGGAAGCCGGCGAGCGCTGGGAGGGCGGCAACGTGCTGCTGTCGATCATGGAGCTGGGCTGGGACGACGTTTCCCGCGAGAGCTGGACGGAACGCACGCGCGAGCTGCTCGCCCGCTTCGGCCCGTTCCGGCTCGCCTGGCTGGAGACCCTGCTGCGGGTGGCCGACTGGCGGGCATCCGCGAAGGAGCGCGATGGAGACCGGGATGACGGGTGAGCCGCTCGCGCTGAATGGATGCGCCCCGACGCCGCTGGCGTCCTATCTGAAGGCGCTCGGCGTGCTGCGCCTCGTCTCCTCGCCCGCCAATCACGTCTCCGGCGCGGCGGCCGACCCGCACGCGCGGGGCTGGTGGGAGAACGAGTGCTTCCACCTGCGGACGACGCTCGGCCGCGCTGCCCTGCTCCGCTTCTTCCTCCACGACTACGCGCCGAGCCCGATCATCGCGCCGTGGAATGGTAGGGCCGGCTTTCTGGAAGGCGATGCGGGCGAAGGGTCGAGCCGCGGCGGCGCCGTTCTCATGCGCGCCGTCGCGAACAGCGAGTGCCGACGACTGGAGTTGATGCGGAGCACCGTCGCCTCACTGCGCAACAACGCGCACCTCGCGGAATACAACCGGCTACGGGCGCGGGCGAAGCGGCTGCAGGATGCCTCGAAGTCACTCAAGGGTGAAGAGAGGAGACTCAACGACGCGGAGAAAAGCCGGGTCGAGAAGGCAGCCAAGACGGCGAAGAGCCTGCTGCTGCCGAGCTTGAGGTCCGAGACGGCCGCGGACCATGTCAGCTACATCGACGCGTGCTACGTGCTCACGATGGAAGAAGCCGCCGCTCCCCTGCTCGGGTCGGGCGGCAATGACGGCAGCCGCGATTTCGGTGTCAACTTTGCCGAAAAACTCCAGGAACTGGTTGATTTCGCCGACGGCAGCCCGACGGCGCGCGCGCGTACCGAGCTCGAATCCGCGTTGCTCGACGTTGTCCGGCGCGCCGAGGAACAGGGTTCGATGGGCCAGTTCAGCCCCGGGCAGGGCGGGCCCAACGGTACGACCGGATACGAAGGCTACAACCCTCTGAACGCATGGGATGTCGTCCTGGCGATGGAAGGTACGATGGCGTTCGCCGGTGCCCTGACTCGTCAGTGGGGCGCAACAGGCGGCAGCCGCGCCGCCTTCCCCTTCACCTTCGAGCCTACCGGCGCAGGGGCGGGCAGCCTGTCGTCGCAAGACCCCAACCGGCCTCGCGGCGAGGTCTGGACTCCCATCTGGGCCAAGCCGGCAACGTTCTTCGAGGCCGCAGCCATCTTCGCGGAAGGACGCCTCACTGTCGGAGAACGCACGGCTCGAACCGGGCTGGACGCGGCACGCGCGGTTGCCCGGGTCGGCGCCGCCCGCGGAATCGGCGGTTTCGAGCGCTATTCCATCATCCAGCCCGACAGCAAGATGCCGTACCAGGCGACGCCGCTCGGCCGATTCAACACGCCGGATCGACCGCGCCGGGACCTGGTCTCCGACCTGGATGCAGGTGAGTGGCTCAGCCATGCCCGACGACTCGCGGGAAACAGTAGGACAGCGCCCGCCCGCGCGGGTCAGGCGATGCGCCGCCTGGAAGACGCCCTGTTCGAGATGACCGTCGCGGATCGCGAGCCGGGCGGGGCCCGGAATGCTCTCATGGCGCTGGGCAACCTTGTCGGTTGGCTCGCATCCAATCCGGCTGCCCGCAAGGACCTGCGCCCGCCGCCGCCGATCTCCCCCGACTGGCTGCAACGTGCCGACGACGGGAGCGCGGAGTTCCGCGTGGCGGCGGCGCTCGCCACGCTCGGTCTCCCGGCCCTGCTCCGTCCCGCGCCGCAGACGGACGCGCAGGAACCGAAAGCTGCGCGTCCCGGCGGCAACGGCGCGGATCGCGAATCGACTACGGCACGGGAGACGCCGGCTGACGAAGACGCGACCAACGCCCCGGGGCGGGCGCGCCCGAACGCCGCCCCGCCGATGGCTGCCCATTTCGCGCCTCTCGACGAGCGGAGCTTCTTCGACCGCGGAAAGCTCGGCACGCGGCGGGCATGGTCCGCCGGCGACACGCCGCCCACGGTGGTCTGGGGCGCCGGTCCGCTCGTTCCGAACCTGATCGCCGTGGTCGAACGGCGACTGGTGGAGGCGTCGACCCGCGCACTGGCGGACAAGCCGCTGGCCGGCGCGACGGCCGCCCGCCTCGCGGACGTGGCGGCGTTTCTCTCGGCCGATTTCGACGACACGCGCTGCGCCGCACTGCTCGCCGGCCTGGTGTGGGCACGGCCGGCGCGACTCCGATCGGCGGCCGGGCCGTCCGGCCCCGCGCCCGTTCCGTTCGCCTACGCGGCGCTCAAGCCCCTGTTCACGCCCGACGCCGCGCTGCGCGCCGCCAGGGTGCTGCCGCCGACCGCACGGCTGCCGGTTCCACCGGGGCTGATCGCACGCCTGCGCGCCGGAGGCGGCAGCCGGGACGGAGCGGCCACCGATGCCGCGGTGCGGCTGGCCCTCGCGCGCGCCCGCGCATCCGGCCTGCCGGCGCCGTTCGCCGCCGCGCGCCCCGGCTCGCGCGGGTCGACCCTCGCAGGGGGCCGCATGGGGGCCGGCGTGCCCGCCGACCGCCTCGCCGCAGCGCTCCTGATCCCCATCGGCGATCGGGGCTTGTCCGCATTGATCGAGCGCGCCTATCCGAGCGCTCCCACTGACGACGACCACGCGACGACGGAGGATACGACGCATGCCGCTTGACCTCACCGCACTCGACAACGCTCCCCGCCTGCTCATCGAGGCGCGGCTCAAGCCGGTGCAGGGCACGAGATTCCAGCCGACGGGCTTCCCGAACCTCGGCCACGCCGTCTACGACTCGCCGGACGGCCTGGGACGCACCGTGCTCGTCGAGAGCGCGCAGTCCATGGCGAACCGCCTCGAGGCGGTCTGCTGGGACGATGTCGCCGACGACTGGGTTGCGCCGTTGCGGGGGCTGCCTGTCGTGAAGGTCACCGACGGGGCCGGCAAGCCGCTCACCAACTCTCTGATCGAAGCCCACCGGCTGAACTCGCCGTACATCCTCGAGGGCAAGGACAAGACCGTCGTCGACCTGCTCAAGAAGCGCCTCGCGGCCATGGAGGTCGGCCGCGTCGATCTGCGCGAGCTGGCAAAGGTGTTGCTGGAGTTCGACACCAATGCCCTGCTGCACGGCATCTTCCTCGCGAAGAGGGAGCTGGCCGGCGGCCGGTTGCGCCTGCCGCGCTCGCTGTCCGCCTTCGTCGAGGCCGGCAACGCGAAGGTGGCCGCGAGCGGCGGCGTCAAGAACGACGCCGTGAATCCCTCGGGCGATACCGCCAAGGGATTCGGCAACGTGCCCTTCCCGCGCGACGAGTGGGTCGCCGAGGAGATCACCGCCTACTTCAACCTCGACCTGCGTCAGATCCGCGCTTTCGGGCTGGGTGCTGACGTCGAGCGCCTGCTGCTGCTGTTCGCGCTCTTCAAGATCCGGAAGTTCCTCGCGGAAGGCCTGCGGCTGCGGACGGCCTGCGATCTCGACACCGCTCGGATCGCCGTCACCCGGCCGGAGGGGTTCGACCTGCCCGACCTCGACGAGATCGAATTGGAGCTGCCGGAGCTAATCGAGACCGTCGGGTCGCAGGGTCTCTTCGGCGAGAGCCGCGTGCTCACCGTCCGCTACGAGAAGTGAGCGCATGTTCGCCCTCGCTTTCCGTTTTCCCACCGGTCGCTACCACGCGACGCCGTGGGGACGCAACGTCAACGAGGCCGACGTCGCCTGGCCCCCGGAGCCGTGGCGCCTGCTCCGCGCGCTCATCGCCGCGTGGTGGCGCAAGGGTGACCGGATGCGCTGGTCCGAGGACCACCTCGCGCGGCTGATCGACACGCTCGCCGGGACGCTGCCCGAGTACGCCCTGCCTGCCGGCGCCATCCATGCCCACACCCGCCACTACATGCCGACCGGCGGTCTCGACAAGGAGCGGCCGAAGACCACGCTCGTCTTCGACGCGTTCCTGCGGCTTCCGGAGCGCGCGACCCTCGTCGCTGCATGGCCGACGGTGACGCTGGATGCCGAGGCCTTCGGATTCGCCTCCCATCTCGCCGGCGCCGTCGGCTACCTCGGCCGGGCCGAGAGCTGGACGGAGTGCGAAGCGCTCGCACAGTGGGACGGCGACCCCAACTGCCGGCCGCTCGACGGACCGTCCCGCGCGGATCCCGTTCGGCTGCTGGCGCCGCACACGCCCGTCGCCTACGCGGCCGAACGGAAACGCATCATGGACGAGATGAGACGTCAGATGCTGGCGGCACCTGGGCGCCGCCCCACCGAGCGCGCCGTGGAGAAGCAGCTCGACAAGGCACTGAGGAGCAGGGGCCGGCAGGCACACACGCTGCCCGAACGCCTGGTGGACGCGCTCGTGCTCGACACGGCCGACTACCAGGACCGCGGCTGGAGCCGTCCGCCCGCCGCCCGCGAGATCGTCTATGCGCGCGCGCCGGAAGCCGCGCCGCGCGTGGTTGCGCGCGCCGCCCGCCGCGGTCCCATCGCCCGAACCGAACGCGATCTGCCCACCGTCGCCCGCTTCCTGCTGGCCGGCCGGCCGCTGCCGCGCATCGAGGACGCCGTGCGGGTTGGCGAGCTGATGCGGCGGGCCGCCCTCGCGCGGTTCGGTTGGGAGACCGACGACGCCGGGAACCGACGGCCGCTGGCGCCGTGGGCGATTTCCGGGCGCGGCGCCGACGGGAAGCCTCTGAAGGACCCGTCGCACCAGCACGCGTTCTGGCTCCCCGAGGACGCCGACGGCGACGGTTGGATCGACCACGTGTCCGTATTCATCGCCGGTGGCATGAACCGGCAGATCCAGGCGCGGCTCGATGGCATCACGCGGCTCTGGCTGGCTCCGAAGCAGCGTTCGGAAGCAGTCGACGCCGAGCCGGGCGCGGTGAAGGAATGGCGCCTCGCACTGGAGGGCTTCGGCCGGCCGGCTGACTTCGCCGCCAGCGCGCGCATTTTCGGCACGTCGAGGCGCTGGCGGAGCGTGACGCCGTTTCTGGCGTCGGGTCACCTGAAGGGGGCCGGCTACCCGGGCGAGGTCCGCCGGCTGCTGCTGCGCCGGGGGCTGGATCCGTCCGGCGTGGAAGTCACGGTGCGGGACACCATCGACGTCGGCGGCACCCGGCGCCGGGCGATCCACTTCCACCGCTTCCGGTCCCGCGGCCGCGAGGCGCAACCCGACGCCGCCGGCGCCCCGCTCGACGTCGTGCTGCCGGAGCCGCTGACGGGTCCGCTGGCCATCGGCTACGGGAGTCACTTCGGACTCGGGGTATTTGTTGCTGTTGACGCTTCTGAGTCATCTCGAACGGTCAGCCGCGGCGGGCAGCCATGAAGGATCACGTCGTGGTGACAACCGAAGCGTGTAGCGACGCATGCGCACAAAGATGCCGTGACCAACGATTGACTGGGTAGACACGGTGCCGTTGCGGGGATCGTACGATCGCCCGCATTCGACGCCGCGTGACACCGCGCCTCCATGACCAGACGCAGCCTGCCCATCGGCATCCAGACGTTCCGCACGCTGCGGGAGCGGGACTGCTACTACGTGGACAAGACCGCCCACATCCGCGCGCTGCTGGCCGAGGGGACGCACTATTTCCTGTCTCGCCCGCGGCGCTTCGGCAAGAGCCTGTTGCTGGACACGCTGAAGGAGCTGTTCGAGGGCAGCGAGGCGCTGTTCGCGGGGCTCCACATCCACGACTGGTGGGACTGGTCGGTCCGCTACCCCGTGGTGCCGTTGAGCTTCGGCAGCGGCAACTTCACGGAGCGGGGGCAGGTGGAGGCGCGCTTGACGGAGCAACTCGCCGCCGTCGAACGCCGGGCCGGCCTCGCGGCGGACTGCGCCACGGTCCCCGGACGTTTCGGCGACCTCCTCGAAGCGCTGCACCGCAAGACCGGGCGGCCGGTCGCGGTGCTCGTGGACGAGTACGACAAGCCGATTGTCGACGCGCTGGAAGCGCCTGACGTGGCCCGGGCCAACCGCGATTTCCTGCGCGGCGTCTACGCGGTCATCAAGGACCGCGACGCGCACGTCCGGTTCGCGCTTCTCACCGGCGTGACGAAGTTCTCGAAGGTCAGCCTGTTCTCTGGACTCAACAACCTGAAGGACATCACCCTCGACCCGCGCTACTCCACCATCTGCGGCTACACGGACGCAGACCTCGACGCCGTGTTTGCCGCGGAACTGCCGGGTCTCGACCGCGACGAGATCCGAACCTGGTACGACGGCTACAACTGGCGCGGTCGCGACTCCGTCTACAACCCGTTCGACATCCTGCTGCTCTTCGACCGCCGCGAGTTCAAGGCCCACTGGTTCGAGACCGGCACGCCCTCGTTTCTGGTGGACATCCTGTTCAGGCGGCGCGTCAGTTCTCCGTCTCTGGAAGAGATGGTCGGCACCGACGAGCTGCTGTCGACGTTCGACGTGGACGACATCGGGACCGAGGCGCTCCTGTTCCAGACGGGCTACCTGACGATCGCCGAGGAGCGGAACCTCGGCGGCAAGAGCCTCTACCGGCTGGGCTATCCGAACCGCGAGGTGAAGCAGGGTCTGAACGAGCATCTGCTGCGCGCCATGGGACCGGACCCGTCCCGGCAGGGAGCGCACGACATCCGGCTGTACGAACTGCTCCTGGCCAACGACTTCACCGGCCTCGAAGCGCTGTTCCGAGCGTTCTTCGCCGGCATTCCCTACAACTGGCACGTCAGAAACGACATCGCGAGCTTCGAGGGCTACTACGCCAGCGTGTTCTATTCGTGGTTCGCTGCGTTGGGGCTCGACGTCGCGGCCGAGAACGCCGGCAGCCGCGGCCGCCTGGACATGGTGCTGCGATTCAACGGGCAGGTGTATCTGTTCGAGTTCAAGGTCGTCGAGTCGACGCCGACGGGCGCCGCGATGGCCCAACTGAAGGACCGGCGCTACGCGGACAAGTACCGCGACCGGGACTGGCTCGTCCACCTGATAGCGGTCGAGTTCAGCCGCACGGCGCGCAACCTGACGTCGTTCGCCGTGGAGCGTGCGTGAGCCGCGACGCGCGCCACCGCCGCGGCCCCTACCGCGGCAACGCGAAGCTGAGGATCAGGTCGCCGCCCCGGCGGCCCCGGTCGCCGCCGCCGGACGCCACGGTCACGAACTGCTCGCCGTCGACCATGTAGACGGAGGGCGCCGCGTAGATGCCCGAGCCCGTGTTGAACTTCCAGAGCTCCTCGCCCGTGACTGCGTCGTAGGCGTAGAAGTAGCCGGCGATGTTGCTGCCCGCGCCGACGAAGACCAGACCTCCCGCGGTGACGACGGGCCCCGACTGGCCGTAGCCCTCGAAGACCTGCCGCCAGGCCAGCTCGCCGGTCGTGGGATCGTAGGCCGAGACGACGCCGCGCGGCTCGCGGGTCGAGCCGAACGGCCGGTCGATGGCGTTGACGTACAGCAGGCCCGTCTGCGGGCTGTAGGCCAGCGGCGCGTAGCTCGCGCCGCCCCCCATGCCGGGCGCGAAGATCTGGTCGGGCCCGCGCGGCGTGAACTGCGGGACGATGCGCTTGCCCTCGAGGTCCTCTGGTGGGATGTCGGTGGGCACCACCGGCGAGACGGGCTCCATGCGCTCGCCGTTCGCCTTGCGCGGAATCGGCTGCGTCGGCCAGGGCTGCTCGCCCGGCGTGTCGGTCTCGGTCGGGACCGGAGTCTCGATGATCGAATGGATCGGCTCCCCCGTGCGGCGGTCGAGCAGGTACAGCCACGAGTTCTTGTTCGCCTGCGCGAGCGCCTTGACCGGCTCGCCGTCGACCTCCATGTCGAACAGGATCGGCTGGCTGCCGTTGTCGTAGTCCCAGACGTCGTGGTGCACGAGCTGGTAGTACCACTCGAGCCGGCCCTCGTCGAGCGAGAGCGCGATGACCGAGTCGGTGAACAGGTTCATCCCCGCCCGCCGCGTGCTGTCGCCGAACGGGTTGCCCACCGCGACGTAGACCAGGCCCAGCTCGGGATCGATGGAGGGCGTCTCCCAGATGCCGCCGCCGTTGCGCACGCCGCCGACCCAGGTCGGCCCGGCGATGTCCCAGCCCTGGTCGTTCTCGTCCTGCGGGATGGTGTTGAAGTGCCACAGCACCTCGCCGGTGAGCGCGTCGACCGCCAGGACGTGGCCGCCGGGGATGAAGCTCTCGCTGCGCGTCGACCCGACGTAGATCACGCCGTCGTGGATCTGCGGCGCCGTCGTGAACCAGTAACCCATCGAGATGGCCGTCTCGACGTCCGGGTAGCGCAGCCTGAGCACGTCGAGGATCACGCTCGCCTGACCGTTCTCGCCGAAGCCCTCGAGCGGCTCGCCGGTCGTGGCGTCGAGCGCGAAGATGAACGAGCCGGCGGCGCTGTAGACGACGCCGTTCTCGTAGGTGACGCCGCGGTGGCGGAAGATGTAGCCCTCGCGGCGCCCGCCCCCGAGCAGCTCGGTGACGTCGTAGGTCCACAGCAGGTGGCCGTTGGCGCCGTCGACGGCATAGACGCTGCCGCGCGCGTCGGTGACGTACATGACGCCGTCGACGATGACCGGGGTCGTCTGGTTGCTGACGCCGTCGATGACCCCGTGCTGGAAGAGCCACCGCGGGGTGAGCAGGTGCGCGTTCTCGGGCGTGATCCGGTCGGTCTCCGAGTACCGGCTCCCGGCCAGATCGAGGTTGTGCAGCGGCCAGTCGACGTTCTGGGCCGCCGCGGTCCCGGCGAGGTTGGCGAGCGTGAACAGGCTGACGACGGCGGTGCGAACAGGATGCATCGGTTTCCTCCTCCAACCGCCGGGGCGGTCTCGAGTCTCGTTGCACGGGTGGTGCGACCGTGCCGGGATTGTAAACGGGCGGGTCGGTTCGGGACAACGCGTCGGCGGCGGCCGGCCGGCCCCGGCGTCGTTTGACCCTCGAAAACCGGCGTGATAGCTTCGCCGCAGGCGACGCGTCGCTGGCCGGGCGGCGGATCGAGCCTGCAGCGGAGGCGGGCAGGTCTCTCGGCGGGTGGAGGCCCGCCGGGGGTTCGGTATTGCCGGAGTATCGCGCGGTCAGCGAGACCCCACCCCGCGGCCGCGGCGCACGACCCCGGGTCCGGCGTCCGACGAATCGGTCTCGCCCCGAGGCGTCCTGCGAGGGAGCCTGCGCACGGGGAACCGGCCGCCCGACGCGGCCGGCCACGACGATGGTGAAGGAACATGGATGAACGCCAGTTGACGGGAACGAACGAGCCCTTTCGGGATGGTCCGACCGGCGCGGCACGAACGCGTCTCGCGGGCGCGGTGCTGGCGGCGCTGGCCGTGTCTGCCGCGGCGCCCCCGGCGATGGCCGCCGACGACGTGATCGCCGCCGCAAGAACGGGCGACGCGGCGGCGGTGCAGGACCTCCTGGCGGCCGGGGCGGACGCCGACGCGCGGCAGGGCGACGGGGCGACGGCCCTGCACTGGGCTGCGCACCGGGGCGACCTCGCGACGGCCGAGGCGCTGATCGGGGCCGGGGCGGACGTGGACGCCGCCAACGCCCTCGACGCCACGCCGCTGTGGCTGGCGTCGCAGAACGGCGACGCCCGGCTCGTGGCCCGGTTGCTGGCGGCGGGGGCCGACGCCAACGTCTCGCTGAAGATGGGCGAGACACCGCTGATGAGCGCCGCGCGGTCCGGCAACGTGGATACCGTCGAGCTGCTGCTCGCGGCCGGGGCCGACGTGGACGCGGCCGAGCGGGAGCGCGGCCAGACCGCCCTCATGTGGGCGGCGGCGCAGAGCCACGCGGACGTGGTGCGCGTCCTCGTCGCGGCCGGGGCCGACCTGCACGCCCGCAGCCGGGTCTGGCACCAGCTCGAGAACACCGCCGGCAACACCAACCCCATCGGCAACTTCCGGATGGCCCACGGCGGCTCGACGGCGCTGCTGTTCGCGGCCCGCAACGGCGACGTCGCCACCGCGCGGGCGCTGCTCGAGGCCGGGGCCGACGTGAACGACACCGCCGCCGCCGGCACCAGCGCCCTCGTCGTCGCCGCCCACAGCGGGCACGGCCGCCTCGCCGAGCTCCTGCTCGAGGAGGGCGCCGATCCGAACGCCGCGGGGGCCGGCTATGCCGCGCTGCACGCGGCGGTGCTTAGGGGCGAAGGGGCCCTGGTCCGCGCCCTCCTGGCCCACGGCGCCGACCCGAACGCGCCCGTCGTGCGCGGCACGCCCGGCCGCCGCTTCAGCGCCGACTACAGCATCCGTCACCAGGCCGTCGGGGCCAACGCGTTCTGGCTGGCCGCCAAGTACGGCGAGCTGGAGAGCCTCCGCGCCCTCGCCGACCATGGCGCCGATCCGTTCATGATGCCCGCCAACGGCGTCTCCGCGCTGCAGGCGGCCATCGGCCGCGCGCAGATCTCCCAGGAGAACCGGCGCAACCGGGTCGGCGTGCCCGCGCTCGACGACGTCGACCAGGAGGCCCTGGCGATGGGCCTCGCCCGCGTGGTCATCGCGCTCGGCGTCGACGTGAACACCGCCGACGAGCGGGGAGAGACTCCGTTGCACGACGCGGTGCGCAACGGGTACGCGTCGGTGGTGGATTTCCTGGTCCGGCGCGGCGCCGACGTGCGCGCCGCCAACAACCGCGACCAGACCGCCCTCACCCTGGCCGAGACCCCCCTTCCGGTGCCCGGCACCAACGGCCGCCGCGCTACCCGCCCGGAGATCGCGGCGCTCCTGCGGAGCTACGGGGATGGTCAGTAGGATCCGCCGGTCCGGGTCGGCGGTGTCGGGGCGGCCGAGGACCCGGGGCGCGCGGCGATCGCACTGCCGGCGTTCACCCGGGCGGCGTCCCCCGCTTGGTCGGCGCACCGGAACGCCCGAGACCAACACCCGCCGGGACGTCTGCTGATACACGCATCCGCCCAGCGCCCGATGAACCCCGAATCGAGTCCCTTCCGGCCCGGTCAGCCGGCGCCGATCGAGTTCTTCGTCGGGAGGCACGCGGAGATCGAGCGAGTGCGCGGCATGGTCCGCGCCAGCACACGGGGCCGTGTGAGCATCGGCTTCGTCAGCGGCGAGCGGGGCATCGGCAAGAGCTCGCTGGCCCGGTTCGTCCGCCATCTCGTCGAGCAGAACGACGGTGCGGTGGGGTGCCACGTCTTCCTGGGAGGCGTACAGGATCTGGGGCAGATGCTGCGCCGGACGTTCGAGCGCCTGCTGAACGAGAGCACCGACAAGCCGTGGCACCAGAAGCTGCGGGACTTCTTCGGCGACCGGGTCCGCAAGGTCGGGCTCTTCGGCCTCACCCTCGAGCTGAACCTCCAGGAACGCGATCTGGCGGCCATCAAGCATGGTTTCGTGGCGTCGGTGAGACGGTTGCTGGAGAGCCTGGCGGAGCACAAGCGCTCGCTGTTTCTCATTCTCGACGACATCAACGGTCTCGCGGGCTCCGACGAGTTCGCCAACTGGCTCAAGAGCACCGTCGACGAGATCGCCACGTCGGACGCCGAGACGCGGCTCTGCATGCTCGTGGTCGGCCTCGAAGCCCGCCGGCAGGAGCTGGTGAAGCGGCAACCGTCGCTGGCCCGCGTGCTGGACCCCATCGACATCGCTCCGTGGTCCGACGACGAGGTCCTGGACTTCTACCGCGGCGCATTCCGTGAAGGCAACGCGGAGATATCCGGCGCGGGCGAGCGGTTGCTGACCCTCTACACCGGTGGACTGCCGGTGCTGGCGCACGAGATCGGCGACGCCGTCTGGCGTACGGCTCGCGGACCGAAGATCAACCCGGGCGAGGTTGTGGACGGCATTATCGCGGCGGCTGAAGTCATCGGCAGGAAGCTGCTGGAGCCCAGCATCTTCAGGGCCATTACGAGTGAACGCTACCGCTCCATTTTCCGAAAAATGATCGACGATCCCGAGCAGATGCGATTCCGCCGAGCGGAGCTCATCGACCGATTGACCGAACAGGAACGAAGCGTGCTGGACAATTTCCTGCGCCGCATGAAGAAGCTGGGCGCAATCGAGGCGGACCCGGAAGTCAAGGGCGGGTACCGTTTTCCCAACCGCCTGTACGGTCTGTACTTCCGAATGTCGACGGTCGGTGCGCGTGACCAGTGACTCCGTTTCTGCCGTCAGATCGCACGACCGGCATCCCGGACTTCACGAATCAGCGGGACCAGTTCTCCACCGACAATCCCGGCACCCGGGAGAAGTGCTTCTCGTTGTTGGTGACGAGCACGCGGTCGAGGCTCAGCGCGTGGGCGGCGATCATGGCGTCGTTGTTGCCTATCGGACGTCCGATTCGTAGCAGCCGCGCCTGGAGACCTGCGAACTCGTCCGCGGCGGCCCTGTCCCAGGCCAGCACGTCGCTCAAGCGACTGGAGAACGCCTGGATCGCTTGATGGTGTCGCGCAGCGTTCTGCGATCGTTCGGCGCCCAGTCTGAGCTCGGCGTAGGTCACGGCGGAGACGGACAGGTCCGCGCCCGAGCGGGCGTGGTCCTCGAGGATGGCGATCAGGCCGGCATCACGCGCGCGAATGGCGTAGCTGCAGATGTCGGTGTCCAGGAGATACCGCATCACAGCACGACGCGGTCGGCATCGTCCATCAGGTCGGGTCGCTCGGCCATGAAGTCGTCATCGACCGGAGGCGCGTCGTCGGCGAACGAGGTCCATGACTTGCGCGCCGGCACGATGATCAGCGCGTCGCCTTCCTTGCGAATCAGCACCTCGCTGACCCCGTGGAACCGATACGCCTTGGGAATGCGAACCGCCTGACTGCGGCCGTTGGTGAACAGCCTGGCCGTCGTTTCCATGGTTGACGTCCTTTCCGTTGCGCAGCTCCTCGCGAGGCACTTGGAGCATATCACAGGCCTATTCTCGCCGGGGCCAGGCGCGGGTGTGGTTCCCGGCCAAAGTGCATGCACCGGTTCGGATAGTGACACGCGCCCGCCGCCGCCCACGGGCCCGGCGTTTCACGACGGCAACTACGGCATGGACGGCACCCTGACCGGGGCCCGGGCGGTCGAGAAGGCGGCGGCGAGCGATGGGCAGTAGGGTC
>CAZMWA010000329.1:0-3532 GCA_964569405.1 uncultured Vicinamibacteraceae bacterium
GGCGTCCGACGACTGCACGCCCTCCTTCAGGGTGACGAAGGCGCAGATCGCCTGGCCCTTGATCTCGTGCTCCTTGCCGACGACCGCCGCCTCGGCGACCTGCTGGTGGTCGACGAGGGCGCTCTCCACCTCCATCGTGCCGACGCGGTGGCCGGCGACGTTCAGCACGTCGTCGACGCGGCCCAGCAGCCAGAAGTAGCCGTCATCGTCCACCTTGGCGCCGTCGCCGGTGACGTAGACGTCAGGGCCCCAGCGGTTCCAGTAGGTGGCGACGAAGCGGTCGTGGTCGCCGTAGATCGTGCGCAGCATCGAGGGCCAGGGCCGCGTCTGGACCAGGTAGCCGCCGCCCACCTGCACCGGCTCGCCGGCTTCGGTGACGATCTGCGGCTTGAGGCCCGGGAACGGCCGCGACGCGGAGCCGGGCTTGAGCGGGGTGATGCCGGGCAGCGGGGCAATCAGGATGCTGCCCGTCTCCGTCTGCCACCAGGTGTCGACGATGGGGCAGCGCTCGCCGCCGACGTGCTGGTAGTACCACATCCACGCCTCGGGATTGATCGGCTCGCCGACCGAGCCGAGCAGGCGCAGCGAGCTCAGGTCGTGCTTGCGGAGATGGTCCGGGCCCCATTTCATGAACGCGCGGATGGCGGTGGGCGCCGTGTAGAAGACGGTCACCTTGTGCCGCGCGACCATCTCCCAGAAGCGGTCGCGGCCGGGGGTGTCGGGCGCACCCTCGTACATGACGCAGGTGGCGCCGTTGGCCAGCGGCCCGTAGACCAGGTAGCTGTGGCCGGTCACCCAGCCGATGTCGGCCGTGCACCAGTAGATGTCGTCTTCCTTCAGGTCGAAGACCCACTTGGAGGTCGCGTACGTGCCGACCAGGTAGCCCCCCGTCGTGTGCGCGATGCCCTTCGGCTTGCCCGTCGTGCCGGAGGTGTACAGCGTGAACAGGAGATCCTCGGCGTCGTTCTCGCGCGGCGGGCACGTATCCGGCACCTGCGCCATCAACTCGTGGTACCAGTGGTCGCGGCCCGCGACGACGTTGAACGGCGTGTCGAGGCCCTCGCGCTTGACGAGCAGAACGTTCTCGACGCTCGGCGAGCCGTCGAGCGCGTCGTCCGAGATCTGCTTGAGCGGCACGACGCCGCCGCGGCGATAGCCGCCGTCCGCGGTGACCAGCAGCTTGGCCTGCATGTCGTTGATGCGGTCGCGCAGCGACTCGGCGCTGAAGCCGCCGAACACGACGCTGTGCACGGCGCCGATGCGCGCGCAGGCCAGCAGCACGATGGGCAGCTCGGGGATCATCGGCAGATAGACCGCGACGCGGTCGCCGTGACCCACCCCCAGGCGCTGGAGCACGTTGGCGCACTTCTGGACCTCGACGTGGAGCTCGCCGTAGGTCAGCGTCTTCTGGTCGCCCGGCTCGCCCTCCCAGACGATGGCGCGCTTGTCGCGCCGGCTGCCCAGGGCGTGGCGATCGACGCAGTTGACGCTGGCGTTGATCTTGCCGCCGATGAACCACTTCGCGTCGGGCGGCTGCCAGTCGAGAACCCGGTCCCACGGCCGGCTCCACTCGAGCTCCTTCGCGAAGTCGGCCCAGAATCCCTCCGGGTCCGCGTCGGCGCGCTCGTAGACGGCGGGGTCGTTGACGTTGGCGTTCCTCCGGAACTCCTCCGGCGGCTCGAAGACACGGTCCTCGGTCAGCAACGCATCGAACCCGGCCGGCACCTTCTCGTCAGTCACAGTCTGTCCTCCTGATGTCCACCCGCACCCGTCCGCGGCGCAGGCTACTGCAGCCGTTTCGTTGCGACCAGCACGTCCCGGGTCCGTCCGTCGGGCGTGATCGAGTAGTCCCACAGCACGGCTTCGCGCTGGAAGCCCAACTGCCGGAACACGGCCTGCGCGGCCGACTGGTCCAGGGTCATGCGCGCCGTCAGCAGTTGCAGGCCGAGATGCCTGGCGATGGCGTCGATCTCGCCGGCCAGCAGGCGGGCCAGCCCGCGCCGCCGGGCGCCGGGCGAGATCTGGATGCGGATCTCGCCGAGGTGCCGGGTCCAGGCCGCCGCATTGTGCAGCAGGGTGCCCTCGCCGACCACCCGCTCGTCCTGGCGGGCCAGCACGGTCACCGTACGGCCCGCGCCGATCGACTCGACCCAGCGCTCGACGACCGGCTGCTCGGTGATGTTCACGCGCAGGAACATGAGGTCGTCCGGCGCCAGCGTGTTGGCGAACGCCAGCACGGCCGCGACGTCACCCGCGCCCATGAGCCGCAGCTCGACCCGCCGCTCGTCCGCGAGCTCGACCTCGCGGGGATAGCGCTGCGCGAGCCACCGGAGCACGCCCTCGGCGTCGCCGCCCGCGCCGGTTGCTGCTTTCGGCATGCCCGTTCAGCGCCGCTCGCCCGCGCGGCGCGGCGGAGAAGCGGCGGCGATGTCCTGCGCAGCGAGCGCGCGGCGCCTATCCAGCATCCGGAAATCATACCAGCGCCGGTGCCCGTGCGGCGCGGAGGAGTAATATTCACGACGTTGCGAATCGACCTCAACTGCGACGTCGGCGAATCGTTCGGGCGCTACCAGCTCGGCGACGACGAAGGCGTCCTGCGCCACGTGACGTCGGCGAACATCGCCTGCGGCCTGCACGCCGGCGATCCGTCGGTCATGCGCCGCACGGTGCGCCTGGCGGCCCGGCTCGGCGTGGCCGTGGGCGCGCATCCCGGATTCCCGGACCTGGTCGGCTTCGGGCGCCGCGAGATCCAGGCGGCGCCCGGCGAGATCGAGGACCTGGTCCTGTACCAGATAGCGGCGCTCGCCGGCATGGTGGCTGCCGAGGGCGGGCGGCTCCGGCACGTCAAGCCGCACGGCGCCCTCTACAACATGGCTTCCCGCGATCGGACGCTGGCCGACGCCGTGGCCCGCGCGGTCGCGGCGGCCGACCCCCGCCTGACGCTCGTCGGCCTGTCGGGCAGTTGCCTGCTGGAAGCCGGCCTCGCCGCCGGCCTCGAGGTGGCCTCGGAGGCGTTCGCCGATCGCGCCTACGAGGCGAGCGGCGCGCTGCGCTCCCGGTCGCGGCCCGGCGCCGTCGTGCACGATCCCGACGCCGTCGTCGACCGCGTCCTGCAGATGATCCGCCACGGCATCGTCACGGCGGCCACCGGCGAGCCGGTGGAGGTCCGGGCGGACACCGTGTGCATCCACGGCGACACCCCGGGCGCCGCCGCGCTGGCCGCCGCCGTGCGCAGCGGCCTCGAGGCCGCCGGCGTGCAGGTCGCCGCGCTGCACGCGCCAGCCGAGCAGCAGGGTTAATTGGTTCGGCTCCGGCCTGGTCAGTCGCCGGAGGGTTGGGCCGGGGCCGGCCCGGGCCGGCCGGCAATCAGCGTGAGGACGGTCTGCATCGTCGACTCGAGGGCGTCCACACGCCCCGTCAGCCGGTCGATCTTGCCGTTGACGATGAGCACGCCGATACCGGCGGTAACGGAACCCACAGCACCGATCACGGCCGCAATGGCTGTGAGGGTTTCGACCATGTAACCGAGTAT
>CAZMWA010000330.1:0-3900 GCA_964569405.1 uncultured Vicinamibacteraceae bacterium
GCCGTCGCCCACATCTCGGCCCCGACGGCCTCCTTGATCTGGGCCAGCGCGGCGGTGTGGTCCCAGTGCGCCTGCATCTGCAGCAGCACCCTGACGTCCTCGAGCCGGAACCCGAGCGACTCGATGTTCTCGCGGATCAGCGGAATCGAATCCTCGAGCCCGGTGTTGATCAGGAAGTGCCCCTCGTCCGACGTAACGAGGAACACGGCCAGGTCGTAGGTGCCGACGGCGTAGAGGTTGCCGATCACCCGGTGCCCGGGAAACGGCCGCGCCCAGCCGTCCGGCTGGGCCGCAACGGGGGCGACGAACGAAAGAACGAGCAGGCAGGTCACGGCGGCAACGGTCGGGCGGCACAGGTCGATTCTCATGGCGGTCGTTTCTCCTCGGTCGGTCGACGATTGATCGAACGGGGCCGCGGGCCGCGGCGGTTGCCGGCCCACGGGAGGCGCGGCAAGGGTGCGGCCCGCGGCGGGCGCGGCGGCGGCTATCGACCCGCGGCCGCGGCCGCGGCTTCCGCGTCGTCCACGCGAGCCCCGCCCAGGATCCCCGGCATGCTGTAGTTCCCCTCGTGGCAGGCGTACTCGTAGAGCGGCTGGTCGCTCCGCTGCATCGGTATGGACGCAGTCCACGGGCGCGTCCAGGTCCGCGGATCGGTGACGGTGTAGGCGTACTCCAGCGTGTCCGCGTCGACGCGGGTGAGGCGCTCGACCAGGGTCATGTCGGGGGTCGTGCCCCGCCAGCCGCGCTGGTCGTAGAAGTTCCGCGTCTCGATCACCAGCGTGTCGCCCTCCCAGCGGCCGCGCGAGTCGCCCGACCACTGGCGCATGTGATCCGGCAGCGGCGGCCGGCCGTCGAGCGGGACCACCCGCACGGTGTGGACCATCTCGGTCACCAGCACCACCTCGTCCGGGGTCTGGAAGACCTGCAGGTTCTGGTTGTAGCCGCCGGGGGTGATCGGCGGGCCGGCGTTGAAGCCGAGAATGCAGCGGTCGTAGGCGCTGCGATCGAGCCAGGAGTCGGCCGGGTGGTCGCGCCGGTACGCGCGGCGCGCCTCCGTGCGCTCCCGGCCCTCCGGCGACATCTCGGGGAGCCGGCCGTTGGGCGGGTCGACGATGAGCGACGTGCGCCGCGTGCCGACGGTGCGCGTGCCGCGGTCGAGCCAGAAGTTGTTGTAGAAGCCGGGGGCCCCGTCCTCGCCGCGGTCCACGCTCTCGGTGGCCGTGGTGCGCCGGGCCGGCCGGTTGGCGAGCTCGAGGTTGCGGTCGACCACCTCCTGCTCGAGGTTGGCGGCCTCTTCCGCGGTCAGAAAAGCCTGCTCGCCCAGCTCCTCCGGGCGTTCCAGCGGCGTGATGGTGCGGAAGTCCCAGATGCCCTGCAGATCCGGATCCCCCCAGCCCGTCCGCAGGTCGGTCTGGGCCATGACCGGAGCCGCCGGCAACAGCACGAGTGCGACCAGGACGGCCGTGACGCCTACGGACGCGAGAACTGGCTGCCGCATCGGAACCCCCTCTGTGTGGTGTCGAATCCACCCAATATACTCCCTCATCGCGGCGCCAACGAATTCGCCACACGGGAGGGTCAGATGAACTGTCGAAACCTCGTCGTCGCGTTCGCGCTCGTCATGCTCGCAACGGCGCTGGCCGCGCCGGTCACAGGTCAGACTCAAGACGGCGCGCCGGAAGGCTGGACGGCGCCCCGGACGCCGTGGGGCGATCCCGATCTGCAGGGGCAATGGAACAGCCAGACGTCGACGCCGCTGGAGCGCCCGCTCGAAGGACGCCTGGCCGAGACCGACGACCTGTCGCCCGAAGAGGCGCAGGCCATCGAGGACGCCGCCCGCGCGGCCTTCGACCTGCCGCCCCGGGAGGGCAGCGTCGGCAACTACAACGCCTTCTGGCGGGACGTCGGCACCGCGCTCACCCGCACCTCGCTGATCGTCGATCCGCCGGACGGCAGGATTCCCCCGCTCTCCGCCGCGGGCGAGGCCCGAATCGCCGCCGAGCGCGCGGAGCGGAGTCGGCGCGGCCCCGCCACGTCCCCCGACACCTACAGCGACCTGAGCCAGTGGACCCGCTGCATCTCCCGCGGCTGGAACGGCATCGGGAGCTGGTACAGCAGCAACTACCAGATCTTCCAGGTTCCGGGCTACGTCGTCGTCTACCAGGAGCTGATCCACGAGCCGCGGATCATCCCGCTCGACGGCCGCCCGCATGTCCACGAGTCGATCCGCCAGTGGCTGGGCGATTCGCGCGGGCGCTGGGAGGGCGACACGCTGGTCGTCGAGACCACCAACTTCACGCCGAAGACCAACTTCCGCGGCTCGCGCGACACCCTGCACCTGACCGAGCGCTACACGCGCGTCGACGACGACACCATCGACTACCGGTTCACCATCGACGACCCCCACACGTTCCAGCGGCCGTGGACCGTGGTGCGGCCGATGAACCGGATCACCGACCGCGTGTCGATCTTCGAGTACGCGTGCCACGAGGGGAACTACGCGATGGAGGGCATCCTGGCCGGCGCGCGGGCCGAGGAAGGGGAGCGCTGACGCCGTCCTTGTCGGCAAAGGTCGACGCGGGCACGCATCGACTGACTCGTCCACTCGATCGGCATGGCGATTTCGGCGCGCTTCCGCATCCCGTCTGATGCTACCTGCGGTGTTGCTGCGCCGGGTGTCACCGCCCACGTAGGGGAACGCATGACCAGAAAAGACATGACCGGAAGCGATGCGCGGGCGGTCGGCATTACCCGCCGAGAGGCCGTGCGCCTGCTGGCAGCAGGAATCGGCGTGGCCACCGCCTGGGCACCGGGTGCGAGCCCGCGGGCGGCCGGTAGACAGGCAGCGGGCCAGCGTGCGTCCTCCATCACGTTCCCGGACCGCGCCGTCGTGCGCACGGTGCTCGCCGACGTCGACCCGGTCGAGATCGGCTCCGGGGCCACGCTGTTCCACGAGCACCTCTCCTTCGACTACGCCAGCCCGCCGGCCGAGCCGCGGCGGCCCGGCACACCGGCTCCCCCGGCCCCGACGAACGCGGAGATGGTCGACCTGCTGGTCGAAGAGCTGCGCATGGCCGCCTTCGACGGCGTCAGTTGCATCGTCGACTCGTCCATCGGGCCGCGCACGGTGCAGCAGCTCGAGAACCTGACCGTCATGGCGACCCGCTCGGGTGTCCACGTCGTGGCCGGCGGCAGCTACTTCCTGCAGCCGCGTTACCCGGAGGCAATCGCCGGCCTGGACGAGGACGCGCTCGCGGCGCACCTGATCGAGCAGGCGGCCCGCGAACGCTGGGGCGCCCTGGGCGAGGTGGGCAGCTCGTTTCCCGCGATGCACGACGATGAACGGCGGATGATCCGCGCGGTCAGCCAGGTCCACCGCCGGACCGGGCTGCCGATCTTCACCCACGTCCCGCACGAGAGCTGCCCCTCCTGCGCCATCGAGCAGCTCGACCTCTACGAGTCGGCGGGCGTCGACATGGGACACCTGTGCATCGGCCACCTGTCGACCATCCAGCGGTCGGACGACCCGGGTTGGGAGACGCACAAGGAGATCGCCGGCCGCGGCGCCTTCATCGGCTTCGACACGGTCGGCCACCGGATGAGCGCGTCGTTCATCCCCGAGCGGGAGAAGGTGGACATGGTGCTCAACGCCCTGGAGGCCGGCTTCGAGGACCACATCCTGCTGTCGTCGGACTTCGCCAACACGGCGCAGATCAAGGCGAACTGGGGCAACGGATTCTCCACCGTCCTGGTGCAGTTCGTGCCCAAGCTGCGGTACTACGGGGTCCCGGAGGAGACGATTCGCAAGATCCTGGTCGACAATCCGCGGCGCTGGCTGGCGCACGTGCCGGGCGCGGCGTAGCTATCCGCGGGCGTCGTCGCTCTCGATGCGGCCGTCGA
>CAZMWA010000331.1:0-4766 GCA_964569405.1 uncultured Vicinamibacteraceae bacterium
GCAGGCATGAGCGATACGCTGACCATCACCGACAACCGCACCGGCAGGCAGTACGAGATCCCGATCGTCGATGAACGTGATCCGGCTGCGGCAACTGGCGGTGTTGAGGTACGCCGGGTCGTACGACATCATCCCGAACTCCTCGGGATCGACCTTGATCTGCCGGAGGTCGATCGCGCGGATCGTGCCATCGACGATCGGGATCTCGTACTGCCTGCCGGTGCGGTTGTCGGTGATGGTCAGCGTATCGCTCATGCCTGCCTGTCGCTCCCCGGATAGCTCGGTCGGACCGCGGGGCGCTCCGTTCAATCGCCCCGGTCCCCACCGATCGGATCATGATCCTCGGCCGCCGTCGACTCGCTCGGCACCCGGTAACGCTCGCCGATCCAGTTGCCCAGGTCGAGGAGCCTGCAACGCTCGCTGCAGAACGGCCGCCACCGCGGGTCGACCGGACGCCGCCGGCAATGTACGCAACGCCGCTCCTCGGTCACGACCTCTCCTGGATGCGGATGCGCGCGGGCGGCGTCGGGCGCCGTCGCGTCGAACGAACTCGCCGGATTGTAGATCGTCGCGCCTTCGTGCGTCAGGCGGAGGCGTCGGGGTCGTCGGCCCCGCGCGCCGCCGCCCGGCGCCGGGGCGTCGGGGCGCCCGGAGGGATGGGTTGCCGCCGCCGTCCCGGCGCCGTCCCGCCGCGGCCCGCCTGCCGCCGGCGCTTCGCGTCGACCTCGCAGCGGACGATGCGGCCCAGCACGGACTCCAGCGGTCCTGCGTTACGTTGGGCGGCCCAGAGCTCCAGCTCGGTGTCGCCTGCCGGCGTCAGCTTCAGCAGGCAGTCGTGCGCGCCCGCGACGACGGCGACCGCGGCGACGCTCTGCGCGTGGCTCCGGTCCAGCCCCTCGGCCACGCGCAGCATCGCCGCCAACGTCCTCACCGTGCGCCGGTGCGTTCCCGAGAGGTCGCCGTAGCCCCCGTGGGAGCGCTTCGGCAGCCCCCGGCGGTGGTAGCGCGCGACCAGCGCCATGACCTCGATCTCCTGCGGCTCGAATCCGCGCAGGTCGCCGTTCATGATCAGGTAGCAGGAGTGCTTGTGGTGCCGGCTGTAGCTGATGTGGACGCCGATGTCGTGGAGTAGCGCCGCGTATTCGAGCCACTCGCGCTCGCGTGCGCCCAGGCCGTGGATCGTCGTGGTCTGGTCGAACAGCGCCAGCGCCATTCGCACCACCTGACGGGCATGCGGCTCGCTGTAGTTGCAGCGCTCGGCCAGCTCGATGACGCTGCGCCGCCGCACGTCCGGGTACTGCTCCACCCGCGCGATGTGGGCCCGATTGCGGTGGATGTAGTCGAGCGCCAGTCCCTCGCGCAGGGCCAGATCGCAGAGCGTCAGCTCGCGTGCGCCGAGCAGCCGCAGCATCGTGCAGATGAGGATGGAGCCGGCGACGGCCAGGTCCGCGCGCCGCGGATCGAGCCCGGGAATGCCGATGCGCCCGGCGAGATCCAGCGCCGTCAGGTCCCGCCGGACGCGCCGGAGCTGCTTGAGGCTCACCCGCCGGTTGCGCAGCGCGTCCGAGCCTACCGCCCGGCCTTCCCCGACGGCCAGCGCGCCGAGGCTGAGGATGGTGCCCGACGTCCCGACCACGCGGGCGAAACCGCGGCCGCGGATCTTCTCGGTGATCGGCGTCAGCACCTCGGTGATGTAGCTCACCATGCGCCGCTCGTCCGCTCCGGTAACCGGATCGCTGTGCACGAATCGCTCGGTCAGCCGGATGACGCCCAGCTTCACGCTGTGGGCGACGCGTACCTGCGACGAGCGTCCCAGCGTCAGCTCGACGCTGCCGCCGCCTATGTCGATGACGAGCGCCGCGCCGTCGGAGACGTCCACGCCGTAGACCGCGGCGCGGTGAATGAGACGGGCCTCTTCGGTGCCGGAGATGACGCGGACCTCGATGCCGGTTCGCTGGCGAATCGCGGCGAGAAACTCGCGGCCGTTCTCGGCCTCCCGCACCGCGCTGGTCGCGGCCGCGACGACCTCGTCCACCTCGTGCGATTCGGCCAGTCGCCTGAACTTCGTCAGCGCCTGCAGGGCCGAGCGCATCGTCAGCTCCGTCAGGGCCCGACCGCCGAGCCCGCCCGCGCCGAGACGGACCATCTCCTTCTCGCGGTCGACGATCTCGAACGAATGATCGGGCCGCACCTGCACCACGATCATGTGCACGGAATTGGTGCCGATGTCGATGGCCGCTATGCGCACGGTTCGAATGGAGGGCGAGTATCGTGTGACAGCCTTGCGAACAGCGCCGGAAACTTCACTATACTCACGTGTTTGCCGGTGAAACGGGCCATCGTAGCATGACGAGTCCCCATGTCCTGAAGCGTCCGCTAGAGCGCCGTGTCCGGGCGTTGCTGCGGCACCTGCGTCCGACGACGGAGGGCGCGGTCGAGCCGCTTCACCAGTGCCGCGTGGCGACCCGGCGGTTGCGCGAGTTGCTGCCGTTGTGCGACGCCGAGCTCGGGGTGCGGACAGCATCGCGGGCCCGCAAGCGCGTGCGGCAGTTGGGTGGAGCGCTCGGGGCGGTGCGCGAGCTGGACGTTGCCCTCGGCCTGGTCGACGAGGTGGAGCGGGCCGGACGGGCGCAGCCGGCGGCCGCCAGCCGCCTGCGGCAGCGGGTGCGGGAGGAACGGGAGCGGCAGCGCGAACGGATGCGGGCCCGCCTGAAGCCGGCCTGGTTGCGGAAGGTGGCGCGGGACGTCGCGGAGGTGCTCAAGGCCATCGGCATGCGGGATGCCACCGACGCGTGGGCGCTGGTCCTCGCCGAGCGGTTGCGCGAGCGGGCCGACCGGCTGCGGGATGCCGTCGCCGAGGCCGGCCCGATGTACGTCTCGGAACGCGTCCACGAGGTCCGTATCGCAGCGAAGAAACTGCGCTACGGCCTCGAGCTCGCTGCCGAGACCGGCGAGGCGGACACGGCCGACGCGGTGGCTCGGCTCAAGAAGATACAGGACTCGCTGGGCCGGCTGCACGACATCGAGATCCTGCAGGAGCTCTTGCGCAGCATCGATCTGTTCGCCCATCGCGACGAGCCGTGGGCCGAAGCGCTCGCGGCGCTGGATCGCGATCTGACCGAGGAGTGCCGCCGCCTTCACGGCGTCTTCGTCGCCGGCCAGACGGGACTGGTCGACGTGGCCAGGATCGCCCGTCGGGTGGCGTCGCAGATGTCCAGCGATCACGGCGGGCGCACGGGGCGGAGCCGCGTGCTCAAGATGTCGCTGGCGCGTGCGCCGGAGGCGCCCCCGGCGGCCTCGTCCACCCGCCGTTGATCGGATGCGGGCTGCCGCTAACTTCCGAGCAGCCAGCCGGCGGCCGCGCCGCCCAGAATCAGCCAGGTCGAGTTGGGCCGCCAGCGGAACAGGACCGCCGCGGCCGCGACCACGATCAGCGCCGTGGGCAGGTCGACCACCGCGGCCCGCGCCAACTGCCAGGTGACCGCCGCCATCAGGCCGAGCGACGCGGCCACCACGCCGTCGAGGCAGCCGCCCAGCGCCCGCGACGCGCGCAGCCGCGGGATCAGCGGTTGGGTCACCGCGACGAAGAAGAACCCCGGCGCGAAGATGGCCGCGGTCGCCAGCGCGGCGCCGGCCCAGCCGCCGAGCAGGTAGCCGATGAACGTCGCGGTGGTGAAGACCGGTCCGGGTGTGACCTGCCCGACGGTGATGGCGTCGATGAGCTGCTGGTCGGTCAGCCAGCCCCAGCGCTCCACCAAGTCGGCCCGCAGGAAGGCGAGCAGTACGTAGCCGCTGCCGAACAGGACGGAGCCCACCTTCAGGAAGAACAGCGCCAGCCCGGTGAGGGTGAAGGGGACGGCGGCGCCCGTTGCCGCCGCCGCGCCGCCTGCTGCCGTTCCTGCGATGGTGCCCGCCGAGATCGCAGCTCCCGCCGTCGCGCCGGCCTGCGTCGCCGCCGCGGCCGCGCCCCGCAGCAGGTGCGCCAGCGCGGCCGGGAGCGCGATCAGCCAGGCAAGGACTGCCGCGCTGCTTCCCGATCCGCTCGGCTGTACGGCCAGCGCGAGTCCGATCGCGCCGCCCGCCGCCAGCACCGCCAGCTCGTTCACGCCGGCGAGCGCGGCAACCAGCGCGGCCGCGCCGATCGGCGCGTACACCCACCGGCCGAGCGCCGCCTGACCCAGCTTCACGAGCGCCTGCACGACGATGGCGATGACCACCGGCCCGATGCCGTACATCAGCCACCCGACCTGCGGCGTCGTTCCGTAGCGTGCGTAGGCCCAGGCGATGCAGCCCACGATCAGCGCGGCCGGCAGGATGAAACAGACGCCGGCCAGGGCCAGTCCGGCCAGGCCTCCGCGCCGGTAGCCCAGGTGAATAGCCAGCTCGGTGGAGTTCGGGCCGGGAATCAGGTTGGTCGCCGCGACCAGATCCAGGAACTCCTTGTCGCTCAGCCAGCGTCGGCGGTCGACCACCTCGTCGCGCATCATTGCGATGTGGGCGGCCGGGCCGCCGAAAGCGGTGACGCCGAGACGCAGGAAGAGGGCGGTCAGTTCGCGGAGTGGGGCGGTCGGAGTCACCCGCGGGATTCTACCCGAGCCCTCAGGGGAACAGCTTGAGCAGGGTGAACGTGGCCCCGACGATGCCGGCGCTCATCACCCACAGAGGCCGGAACAGGCGGGCCTCGAGGCTGGCGACCCCGTCGCGTACGCCGGCGATCTGCGACTGCATTTCAGCGTGCAGGCCTGCGACCCTGCCGTCCACGCCGG